>JANXNW010000365.1 GCA_025353905.1 Hymenobacter sp. | reverse complement strand
GGGCGGGGTGCAGGTGCGCTGGGCCACGGCTTCCGAACTCAACAGCGCCAGCTTCGACGTCGAGCGCTCGGCCGATGGGCGCAGCTTCACCAAGCTGACGCAGGTAGCGGCGCAGGGCACCAAAACTACCCGCTCCGACTACGCCTGGCTCGATGCCACCGCCCCGACTACCGCCCTCTACTACCGCCTGCGGCAAGTAGACCAGGACGGCACCGCCACCTATTCGCCGGTGGTTACGGTAGCCGGCCGGGCCGGCGAAACGGCCCCGGCCGAGTTTACCCTCAGCCCCAACCCGACCCGGACCACGGTCTCGTTTGCTACCAGCCAGCCCACGACCTACGTGTTGCGCTCGGTGCTGGGCCAGGCCCTCCGCACTGGTACCACGACCCCCGGCCTGACCACACTCGACGTGGCTGACCTGACGGCGGGCGTCTATCTAATGGAACTGCGCACCGACGCAGGCCGCCTGGTGCGGCGGTTTGTGAAAGAGTAGCGTCTGAGTTGAAAGAGAAGCCCCGCGCCGGTTCGGCGCGGGGCTTTTTTGTAGAGCTTGGGGCGAGCGCAGCGCGGGCGACGCGCCCACCCCAACCTCCCCCGCCACCCGCCCGTATGGTGCAGCTCACGGCCGCGCTTAGCGGGCGGCATCCACCAGCCCCGCGCCAGGCCAACTCTTTCATGCCTAGCTTATCAACTCTTCCGAAACGCGCCACTACTCCAAAAGCTACTTCACCCGCCCCGCCGCTCGCGCCCGTGCGCGACGGCTTTGGGGCCTTGCCCCACGCCAAGGGCACCACGTTCCGCGTGTGGGCCCCGGCTGCGACGGCGGTGAGCGTCATCGGCTCGTTTAATGGCTGGGACAAAACGGCCGGGCTGCTGCTGGCGGAGCCGGGCGGCAACTGGGCCGCCGACCTGCCCACGGCGAAGGCCGGCGACGAGTACAAATTCGTGCTGCAAACCCCCGCCAGCGAGCTGAGCCGCAACGACCCCTACGCGCGGGCCGTGACGAGTTCGAGCGGCAACTCGGTCGTGCTCGACCCGACCGATTTCGACTGGCAGGACGATAATTTTCAGATGCCGGCCTGGAACGAGCTGGTTATCTATGAGATTCACGTCGGGACTTTCAACGCGAAAGAGGCTGACCACCCTGGCACGTTTCAGGGCGTTATCGAGCGGCTGGATTATTTGCGAAGCCTGGGCGTGAACTGCCTGGAAATCATGCCCGCGACCGAGTTTCCGGGGGCGTATTCGTGGGGTTACAATCCGAGCAACCCGTTCGCGCTGGAAAGCGATTACGGTGGGGCCGACGGGTTTCGGGCGCTGGTCCGGGCGGCGCACCAGCACGGCATCGCCGTGATTTTGGATGTCGTGTACAACCACTTCGGGCCGGGCGATTTGGACTTGTGGCAGTTCGATGGCTGGCAGGAAAACGACGGCGGCGGCATTTATTTCTACAACGACTGGCGCGCCAAAACGCCCTGGGGCGACAACCGCCCCGACTTCGGCCGCCCCGAAGTGCGCCGCTACATCCTCGACAACGCCCTGATGTGGCTTGAAGACTACCGCTGCGACGGGCTGCGCCTCGATGCCATCGCCTTCATTCGCAACGTGCACGGCGAGGAAGACCCCGGCGCCGACCTGCCCGAAGGCTGGAGCCTCATGCGCTGGGTCCACGAGGAAATCAAGCAGCGCCAGCCCTGGAAAATCACCATCGCCGAGGACCTGCGCTCCAACCCTGCCATCACGGCGCCCGTCGAAATCGGCGGCCAGGGATTTTCGGCCCAGTGGGATGCCGGCTTCGTCTATCCCGTCACGGAGGCGCTCAAAGCATTCAGCGATGCCGACCGCTCGATGCCGGCCGTGGCCGAAGCCCTGGCCAAATGCTACAACGGCGACGCGTTTCAGCGCGTCATCTACACTGAAAGCCACGACGAGGTAGCCAACGGCAAGCACCGCTTGCCCGAGGAAATCGCGCCCGGCGACGTGGAGAACTACTTCGCCAAGAAACGCATGGTGCTGGGGGCGGGCCTCGTGCTCACGGCCCCCGGCATCCCGATGCTGTTTCAGGGCCAGGAGTTTCTGGCCCCCGGCGAGTTCAACGACACCCAGCCCCTGCGCTGGGACTGGGCCGAAGCCCACGGCGGGCTGATTCAGCTCTACCGCGACCTTATCGCCCTGCGCCGCAACGCGCACGGCACCACGCCCGGCCTGCGCGGGCAAGGCTGCCGCGTGTTCCACGTGAACGACGCGGATAAAATTCTGGCCTTTGCCCGCTGGGACGACAGCATCGAAAACGCGACCATCGTGCTGGTCAATTTTGCCAACCAGGCCCACGAAAACTACCGCGTCGGCCTGCCCGCCCCCGGCCCCTGGACGGTGCGCTTCAACTCCGACTGGCAGGGCTACGACGGTGACTTCGGCAACTTCCCCACTTTCGGCCCCACCGCCGAGCCGGGCGACTACGACGGCTTCCCGTGCAGCGGCCCGGTCAATCTGGGTCCGTACGCGGTGGTCGTGCTTTCTCAATGAGTGAATGGGTGAATGAGCGAATGAGTGATTGTTCGTTGTGGCAAGCACTCATTCGCTCATTCACCCATTCACTCACTGCATCACACCGGCGCTTGGTCGTAGCGCTCGGTATCGGGCCGGGGCCAGCCGCCCTCGAACACGTACTCGGTTAGGGGTTTGCGCTGGCGCGGGGCCAGCTCGCGGTCGCGCAGGTTGTCGGGCAGCTGGTCCTCGTCGCCGGGGTAGCCGATGGTGAACACGGCCACTGGCTCGTAGTCCTGGGGCACGGCAAAGGCGGCGCGCAGCGCGTCGGCCGAATAGCCGGCCATCTGGTGAATCTGGAGGCCCAGCTCGGCGGCTTGCAGCGCGAGCGTAGCCGTGGCCTGGCCCACGTCGTGGCGCGCCCAGAGGTTGGGGTTCGAGTCGTGCGAGAACGTGAGCTTGGCCAGGCTGGCGACCAGCACCGGCGCGCGCTTCACCCACACTTGGTTAAACTCGCC
>JANXNW010000230.1 GCA_025353905.1 Hymenobacter sp. | reverse complement strand
ACTCATTTCTCCCTCCCCCACCCCATGCTTATCGGCGTTCCGAAGGAAATTAAAAACAACGAAAACCGGGTGGGGCTGACGCCCGCCGGCGTCGCCGAATTGCGTAAGCACGGCCACACGCTCTTCGTGCAGGCCGGCGCGGGCCTCGGCTCGGGCTTTTCGGACGAGGAGTACGAAACGGCCGGCGCGGCGCTGCTGCCCACCATCGCCGAGGTCTACGACCAGGCCGAGATGATTATCAAGGTCAAGGAGCCGATTGCCGAGGAGTACGCGCTCATCAAGGAAAACCAGCTGCTGTTCACCTACTTCCACTTCGCTAGCGGTGAAGAATTGACCCACGCCATGCTGGCTCGCAAGGCCGTCTGCCTCGCCTACGAAACCGTGGAGCTGCCCAACAGGGCGTTGCCGCTACTCATTCCGATGAGCGAAGTGGCTGGCCGCATGGCCCCGCAGGAGGGCGCGAAGTACCTCGAAAAGCCGCTCAAGGGCCGCGGCATCCTGCTCGGCGGCGTACCGGGCGTGAAGCCGGCCGAAGTGCTCGTGCTGGGCGGCGGCGTGGTGGGCACGCAGGCCGCCAAAGTAGCCGCCGGCCTCGGGGCGCGGGTCACCATCATGGACATCAGCCTCAACCGCTTGCGCGAGCTGGACGACTTCATGCCCAAGAACGTGGTCACGCAGTACTCGAACGAGTACAACATCCGCGAAGCCATCAAAACGGCCGACCTTATCGTGGGGGCCGTGCTGATTCCGGGCGCGAAAGCCCCGCACCTCATCACCCGCGACATGCTCAAGACGATGCGCCCCGGCACGGTGGTCGTGGACGTGGCCGTGGACCAGGGCGGCTGCATCGAAACGTGCCACCCCACGACCCACGAAAACCCGACCTACATCATCGACGACGTGGTGCATTACTGCGTGGCCAACATGCCCGGCGCGGTGCCCTACACCAGCACCCTGGCCCTGACCAACGCCACGCTGCCCTACGCCGTCAAGCTCGCCAACCTGGGCTGGCAGGCCGCCTGCCGCCGCGACCCCGCCCTGCGCCTGGGCCTGAACGTGGTCCAAGGCGAAGTGGTGTACAAAGGCGTCGCCGACGCCTGGAACCTGCCGCTGGTGGATGTCGAGTCGGTGCTGGAAGCAGCGACGGTGTAGAATGTAGCGCGGACTCGCAGAGTCCGCGCGTGAGAACGTTGTTAAGTTTGGCTGAACAAAGACAGTACGCGCGGATTCTGGGAGTCCGCGCTACGTGTTTACGGCCTCCGCATACGTCGGCACGTCGGCCAACCGCTCCGTCGTCCCCAGCTCGAAATCCACCCGCCAGCAGTAATGCGTCAGCCCATTCGTGAGCAGCAAAAACGGCGCGCGCAACGTCTGATTGTAGGTGCTCGCCTGCTGGGCCACGGCGGGCGTGATGGCCACTGAGGGCCGCTTGCACTCAACCAAAAGCAGCGGCTGGCCGGCGGCATCCATCGCCACGAGGTCGGTGCGTTTCTGGCGCTGGTTGTAGCGGTGGCCGCGCTCCAAACTGAGCAGGCCGCGCGGATAGCCCAGGTGCGCCATCAGGTAGTGCGCTACGTGCTGCCGGACCCATTCCTCGGGCGTGAGCACCACGTACTTGCGGCGCAGCTCGTCCCATATTTCGGGCTGATTGGCGGCCGATTGCCTAAGTTTGACCTCGAAAGGCGGCAGGTCCAGGGCTTGCATAGTTGGTTGTTTGCGGCTGATTGTTTGTTGTTTTTTGCTAATTATTACGACAATCATCCGTGGTAGTTTTTCAGAAACATACTACCTGGAATTAAGCATTAGAAAACAACAAACAAGCAACAACAAACAAAAAACTCATGAAAACCAAAGAGGAAATTGTCAATAACTGGCTGCCGCGCTACACCGGCGTGCCGCTCAGCGACTTTGGGCAGTACATTTTGCTGACGAATTTCAGCAACTACGTGTACATGTTCGCCGAGCAGTTTGGCTGCGAGGTGCGCGGGCTGGACAAGCCTATGCAGACGGCGACGGCGAACGGCATCACGATAATCAACTTCGGGATGGGCTCGCCGATGGCCGCCACGGTCATGGACTTGCTCTCGGCCGTCAAGCCCAAAGCGGCGCTGTTTCTGGGCAAGTGCGGGGGCTTAAAAAAGACCAAGCTCGGCGACCTCGTGCTGCCCATCGCCGCCATTCGCGGCGACGGTACTTCCGACGATTATTTACCGAAAGAAATTCCGGCCCTGCCCTCGTTTCGCTTGCAGCGGGCGGTGTCGTCGATGATTAAGAAGCACGAGTTGGATTACTTCACCGGCACGGTCTATACCACCAACCGCCGGGTCTGGGAGCACGACGAGGAGTTCAAGGACTACCTGCGCCGCGTCCGCGCCCTAGCTGTCGATATGGAAACGGCCACCATTTTCGTGGTTGGCTTTATGAACGACATTCCGCATGGGGCCTTGCTGCTGGTCAGCGATAATCCGATGACCCCGGAAGGCGTGAAAACGGCCGAGTCGGACTCGAAAGTAACCGTCGATTTCGTGCGCAAGCACCTCACCATCGGCATCGAGTCGCTGCTGGAGCTGAAGAACTCGGGCGAGTCGGTCAAGCACATGCGGTTCGAGTAGGAGCACGGATTAGCACGGATTTTAGCGGATTTCACGGATTTTGTGGACGGCTTGCTGAGGGGTGCAGCTTCAGCGCGGCGCTACCTTGCGCCATGCGTTTACCCCTGATTTTTTCGGTAGCTGCCCTCGCCCTGCTGGCCGCCGCCTGCCAGCCGCGCCGCGAAGCCGTGGACCTGCTCGTCACCAACGCCACGGTTTATACCGTGGACTCCACGTTTAGCCGGGCCGAGGCGTTTGCCGTGCGCGACGGACGTTTTGTGGCCGTGGGCCGCACGGCCGACCTCAGCGTCCGCTACGAAGCCAAACAGACGGTGGACGCGAAAGGCCAGTTTATCTACCCCGGCTTTTACGACGCGCACTGCCACTTCAACGGCTACGCCCTAAACCTGCGCGCGGCCGACCTGGGCGGCACGGCTTCGTGGGCTGAAACCGTGGGCCGCCTCACGCGGCATCGCCAGCAACAGCCCGGCGCGGCCTGGCTCACGGGCCGCGGTTGGGACCAGAACCGCTGGCCCGGCCATCAATTTCCGACCAAAGACACCCTGGACCGGCTCTTTCCGACGGTGCCCGTGCTGCTCGTGCGCGTGGACGGGCACGCCGCGCTGGCCAATCAGCGGGCGCTCGACCTGGCCAGCATCAACGCCCAAACGCCCATCAGCGGCGGCGTCATCGGGCGCGACGGGCGCGGCCGGCTCACCGGCCTGCTCGTGGACAACGCCGTGCGGCTCGTATCGGCCAAAATCCCGCCGCCCACCCCGGCCGAGGCCGAAGCCGCCCTGCTGCTCGCCCAGCGCAACTGCCTGGCCGTGGGCCTCACCAGCCTCGCCGATGCCGGCCTCGACCGGCCCGAAGTCGAGCGCCTCGCCGCCTTGCAGCAGGCCGGCAAGCTGCACCTGCGCTTCTACGCCATGCTCACGCCCACGCCCGCCAACCGGGCGTACTACTTGCCGCGCGGGCCGGTTTTTAGCGATAACCTCACCATCTGCTCGTTCAAGGTCTATGCCGACGGGGCGCTCGGCTCACGCGGGGCGGCGCTGCTGGCCCCGTACGCCGACCATCCCGCTGAAAAAGGCTTTCTGCTGCAACCCGTGCAGTATTACCGCGACCTGGCGAAGGAATTAGCCGCGAGTAAGTTCCAGATGAATACCCACGCCATCGGCGACTCGGCCAACCGGCTGATGCTGAACGTTTATGGCGAAGCGTTGCGCGGGCAGCCCGACCGCCGCTGGCGCATCGAGCACGCCCAAGTGGTAAGCGCGGCCGATGTGCCCAAATTCGGGCGCTACCGCGTCGTGCCATCCGTGCAGCCCACCCACGCCACCTCCGACATGCCCTGGGCCGGCGAGCGCCTCGGCCCCGCTCGCCTGCGCGCCGCCTACGCCTATCAGGCGCTGCTGCGGCAGTACGGCCAGGTGGCGCTTGGCTCGGATTTTCCGGTCGAGGACATCAACCCGCTCTACGGTTTCCACGCTGCGGTAGCCCGGCAGGATGCCCGCAACCAACCGCCCGGCGGCTTTCAGCCCGAAAATGCCCTCACCCGCGAGCAAGCCCTGCGCGGCATGACCACTTGGGCCGCCCACGCCGGCTTCGAGGAGCGGCGCAAGGGCCAGATTAAACCCGGCATGCTGGCTGATTTCGTTGTGCTCAACACCGATGTTATGACCGCACCCAACGAGCGGCTGCGCGGCGCGCAAGTGCAGCAAACCTGGATTGGGGGCCAGCTTCGCTATGCAATGAGCAAGCAATAATGAGCAATTATAAGTCTGCTTGCTTGTTGCTCATTAACTTAAAACTCGCCCGGCTCGTCGGCACTGCCGCCGTAAATACCGGGCACCGGAATATCGAGCAACCGCAAGTACACCGTGAGCTGGCCCCGATGATGAATGCTATGATTCAGGCCCATAATGCGCAAGGCGGCGGCTTTGGGACGTTCCATGAGCACCTGCTCGCCGCGGGTGAGCTGGAAATTCTGGGTTAGCTTTTCATCGTCGCTGGCGCGCAACGCCGCCCGCAGGGTAGCGGCGTACTGGTCGAAACGGGCCAGTAATTCTTCGCTGCTTGTGGGCGAGGGACCAGGCCGGGGTGCGTTGGGGTCGAGGAAATCGCGCCCATCGGCCGTTACAAACAGCGTTTTAAAAGCCAGCAGGTTAACGATGTGCGTGGCAAGCTGACCGAGCTTCATGCTTTTAGGGTGGGGCTGAAAGTCGGCCCGGTCGTAGGGTACGCGCTCCAGCACCTGGCGCGTGGTGGCCAGCTCGTGGTCCAGCTCGGCGAGGATATTTTGTTGAATCGAAGAGGTGTGCATTTTTGGGTCGGAAGGTTAAGAGTTGGTCGGTTTCAGTTCGCCGCGGCGGCGGCCGGTGGGCCGGGGAAAGCCGCCGGGCTGGGGTCGTCGCGCAGTTTTTTGCCGCGCAGGCTCAGCAGAAAGCCCAACCCGATAATGAAAAAAACGATGAGCGAAAGGATGCTGTTGCGCATGTTGCCCGTGAGTTGCCCGATTACCCCAAACGAGAGCGTACCGATAACGATACCGAGTTTTTCGACCACGTCGAAGAAGCTGAAAAAAGCCGCCGAGTTGGGCGTGTTTTCGGGCATAATCTTCGAGTACGTACTGCGCGAAAGGCTTTGTACCGCGCCCATCGTGAGGCCAATAATACCAGCCAGTAAAAAGAAACTCCAGCCCGCCTGCACGAAATAGCCCGCCACGCATATCAGCATCCAGATAAATACCGCCCAGCTCAGTGCGCGCGTATTGCCAATGCGCTCGGATAATTTGGCAAATAAATAAGCCCCGAGAATACCCACTATTTGCAGCAGTAAAATGGTGATGATGAGTGAGGTGCTGTCGAGCTTTAACACCTTGTCACCAAAGATGGTGGCTACGTACATCACCGTCTGCACGCCCATATTGTAGGTGAAATACGCCAGCAGAAAGCGCTTGAGATTGGGCAGCTGCTGGAGCTGCCGCCATACTTTACCCAGCTCCCGAAAGCCGTTGAGCACCCAGCCGTCGGCGCTCGCGGCGGCTCCTACGGCACTACGAGGGCGGCCCGTATCAGGTGGCAGCGTGAAAAACGGAATCTGAGCGAAGCCTATCCACCAGATACCAGTGAGCAGAAAGCTCAGCCGCGTGGCCTTGCCCACGCTCATACCAAACAAGGCCACGCCCTTGGGTCCACCCGCGATTTCCGGCCCCTGAATAATGCCCAGGCAAATAAGCAGCAGCAGCACCGAGCCAATGTAGCCCATCGAAAAGCCCCGCGCCGACAACGAGTCGAACTTGGCCTCGGACGATATTTCGGGCAAATAAGAATTATAAAACACGATGCTGCCGCTGAAGCCCACCGTGGCCAGAATAAAAATAAACGTGCTAAGCGTGAGCGTATCCTTCGTAAAAAAATACAGCGCCGCGCACGAAGCCGCCCCCAGGTAGCAAAAAATTTGCAGAAACAGCTTCTTGCGCCCCGAGTAGTCGGCCAGCGAAGTCAGAAACGGGCTGACGAGGGCGATGAGCAGAAACGCGGCCGAAATGGCGTAGGTCAGCAATGACGAGCCGGGCAGGGTGTAGCCCAGAAACTGCACCACGTCGCGCCCCTGCGCATCGACGGCCTGCGCGCCCCAGTAAATCGGAAATATCGAGCTGGTAATAACGAGCGGATACACCGAGTTGGCCCAATCGTAGAACGTCCAGCCGCGGGTGATGCGCTTATTATCTTTTTCGACAGCAGAGAGAACGGCAGTGGGAGTCATGGAGCGAGCGCAAAAGTGGCTCGACAAATGTAGCGGCCCCGCCCGCCCCGCTCAGCGCCGCCGCGCCCGCGGCAGCCGCCAATCCGGCTGGTAGCCGGTGCCGCCAAATAAGTACAGCATCAGCGCCCTGGAGTAGCGGAAAACGAGCGGCGTGGAAACGAGCGTGAGCGCGGCTACCACCACCACATACACCCACGTATCGGGGTCGCCAGCCAGAAAATACAGCGCGATGCCCACCGCCAGAAAGATGCCGACCGCGAAGCCGAAGCTCACGTACATCGCTCCGAAGTAAAAGCCCGGCTCCGGCTCGAAGCTTTGGCCGCACACGGGGCACTGGGCGGGCATATTGGTGAAGCGCGTCAGACTGCTGGCCGGGTCGGTGAAGAGGCGGCCCTCGTGGCAGCGCGGGCAGCGCAGGGCCAGCAGGGCCAGCGACGAGGATTCGATAAGCGGTTGGTCGGTGGACATAATAATAAGCGGGAGCAAACAAAAAACCGGCTAAGCGAGCGCTCAGCCGGTTTCCAGTACGCAGATTACCGGCCGGCGGTCGGCTGCTCCAGGCTGTTTGGGGTCGCTTAGGGCCGAGCGGCACCGGCCGGCACCACCGCGCCCGACGCGCCAGCCGGCGCGCTCTTGGCCGCCTGCTGCATCGGGTTTGGCAGCTGCGGGGCGTTGTTGCCGAGCTGCCCGGCCTGAAACAGCTCGAAGCGCGTCGGCGCGGGCTGGCGCGGGAAGGCATTGTTGCTCAGGTCGGTGTCGGCCGTTTGCTGAAGCGGGTCGAGCACGAAGCTCACCACGTTGCGCGGCGATACGAGCAGCTTGATTACCTGCTCGTTGTTCTTGCGCCAGATTTCGGCCGGAATATTCAGCATTTCCTGCGAGCCGTCGTCGTAGGTTAATTGTAAAATGACGGGCATCACCAGGCCGCCCACATTGCGTAAGTTCAGCTCATACACATTGAGCGGCGTCGTCAGGCGCTGCTGTTGCTGCGCATTCAGCGTGCTCAGGTACTGGAAATAGCGCTGCTTGTCGGCCTCGGTCACCGTGAGCGGGTCGTAGCCGTTGTAAAAATCCTTTAGCTCGGGCTTCTCGTCCACCAAAGTCCGGGCAATGGCGGTCTGGTTGAGTTGGGCCGATACGCTCGGTGTTTGCGCGGCGCGCTCGTTTTGCAGGCGGGCATTTTCCGCCCCCGGGTTTTTAGTGTTGATGCGGTAAAACTTAACGTTGTCCAGGCTCAGGTCGCAGCGGTCGGTGGTGTAAAACCAGCCGCGCCAGAACCAGTCCAAATCCACCGCCGAGGCGTCTTCCATCGTCCGGAAAAAGTCGGCTGGCTGCGGGTGCTTATAGGCCCAGCGCGTAGCGTAGGTCTTGAACGCGTAGTCGAATAAGTCACGGCCCATCACCGTCTCGCGCAAAATGTTAAGCGCCGTCGCGGGCTTGCCATAAGCGTTGTTGCCGAATTGCAATATGCTTTCCGAGTTCATCATAATCGGCGTTTGTAAGCTCTTGTCCGTGCGCATGTAGTCCACGATGTTGCGCGGCTCGCCGCGGCGGCTGGGGTAGTTGCGCTCCCATTCCTGCTCGGTCAGGTACTGACAGAAGGTATTCAGTCCTTCGTCCATCCACGTCCACTGCCGCTCGTCCGAATTCACAATCATGGGAAAAAAATTATGCCCCACTTCGTGAATAATCACCGAAATCATCCCGTATTTACGGTCGGCTGAATACGTACCGTCCTTCTCGGGCCGGCCGCCGTTGAAGCATATCATCGGGTATTCCATGCCACCCACCGGCCCGTGCACCGAAATAGCCACCGGATACTGGTACGGGATGGTGAATTTGGAATACGTTTTAATGGTGTGCGCCACCACTTCGGTCGAGTATTTACCCCATAGCGGATTACCTTCTTTCGGATAATAGCTCATGCACAGCACCGGCTTGCCGCTCTGCGTAATGCCCATCGCGTCCCAGATAAACTTGCGCGACGAGCACCAGGCAAAATCACGCACATTTTGCGCCATGAACGTCCATGTTTTAGTACCCGTAGCGCGGCTGCTTTCATTTTTCAGCGCCTCCTCATTCGTAATAACCAGCACCGGCTTACTGGCCCCGCGAGCCTGCGCCAACCGCTTGATTTGGGCTGCGGTGAGCACCTGAGCGGCATTTTGCAGGGTGCCGGTCGCGCCCACCACGTGGTCGGCCGGGGCCGTAATACTCACCCGGTAATTACCAAATGGCAGCGTAAATTCACCGTTACCCAGAAACTGCTTATGTTGCCAGCCAGTCACGTCCGAATATACGGCCATGCGCGGATAAAATTGCGCTATTTCGTAGAGATAATTTTTATCTTCCGGAAAAAACTCGTAGCCACTGCGCTGATTTATTTTTAATTGGTCGCTGATATTATAGCTCCATTTCACGCCGAACGAAATAGCCTGCTGCGGCCGCAAGGGCTGCGGCAAATCGATGCGCATCATAGTGTGGTTGATGGTATACTTGAGCGGCTTACCGCCCGCGTCCGTCACGGCCCCGATTTTAAATCCCCCGTCAAAATCGGCCGTGGCGAGCTGGGCATCCAGCTCCTGAAACGAAAGCCGGCCGGCCGTAACCTGACCCACGTTCGTGGCCGCCGTCATCGAGTTTTTGGCCAGAATATTCTGGTCGAGCTGCACCCACAGATACGTGAGCACGTCGGGCGACAAGTTGGTGTAAGTTACCGTCTCCGAGCCGGTAATGGCCTGTTTTTGGTCGTCGAGGCTCACTTTAATATTGTAGTCGGCGCGCTGCTGCCAGTAGCGCGGGCCGGGCGCTCCGCTGGCCGTGCGGTACTCGTTGGGCGTGGGCAGCTCGGTGCCCAGCTGCGCGAATTTATCGGTGCCGGAATTGTTGGTCTGGGCCAGAGCCAGCGTGGGCAGCAGCCAGCTCAGGCCGGTAATCAGTAGCGTGTTACGCATACAAGTAGAAAGGAAAAAAGTCTCTCAAAAAAGCAGACGGCGAAGATACGCGCCCGCTACTGCCGCATTTGCAGCAGCAGCGCGGCCACGCCCAGCGCCGCGCCGCTCACGGCGAGCAGCCAATCGCGCCGGGCCACGCGCAAGCCGCGCACCAAAAGCAGACCCAACAGCAGTATCGCGCTCACAACCAGCACCTGCCCAACCTCGACGCCCACGTTAAACGCCAGCAGCTCGACCAAGGGCCGACGCGACACGCCCAGCAGCGCCCGTAAGTAACTGGAAAAGCCCAGCCCGTGAATTAAGCCGAAGATGAGGGCTAGCAAGTTGGGCAGCGCCCAGAGCACCGAGGCCGGCTGTGCGCGCAGCGCCGGCCGGGCCAGCACCGGCCCGGCCCGCCGCATGTTTACCAGGGCCGTAAGCATAATCGTAACTGGAATCAGCGCCTCAATAAGCGGCGCGTTTACGGCCACCACGCCGAGCGTAGCTAGCGCCAATGTGAGCGAATGACCCACCGTAAAGCTTGTGACAAGCGCCAGCACCCGCCGCCAGTCGGCCAGCGCGTAGGGCGCGCACAGCGCCAGTAGAAACGTGAGGTGGTCCGTTGCCTGCCAACTGACAATGTGGTAAAAGCCTAGCGTAAAGTAGGTTTGAAAGACGGTCATCGCCGGCGAATTTACGTGCTGCTCAGCCCGCGCTTCGTTCCCTGTGCGGTTCGCTCCCGTAATCGCCAGTGGCCTTTCGGTAGCAACCAGAGTTGCCAAACGCAACCCGGCGCACGAACAGCCCCGAACAACCCTCGTCGAAACAACTCGTGAGCTTGCTTGGTACCGCACTACAAACTAGCTGGCGATATGGCTGCCAACAATTACCATCGCGCGGCAGTAGAGACGAACTCTACACCTCGTAGGTGGCTACTAATTATGCGGCGCTACTTTCGCGTCAAGGACAAAGCCGCCTAAAACTTGTTTTTGCGGTTGGCAGTTACCTGTAGCTAAGCTGTGTGGCTGAAATCAGGCGCTGACTACCCAATTAAACTTACAGTTGCATCAGTCTAACGCGTTGTAAATATTTGATTAAACAGGCTTTGCAGTCTGCATGAACTGATTTACATGGTCGCTCTGTCAGCAAACAATATGCGCCCGACGTTAGATACACTCGGTATACACCAGACAAATAGTCGTTTTTTAAATCACAAAATTAATTTGAGATGAATAATTTAGTTACACTTGCTCAGCTCGTTATTGCTTTTTCCATCTTGGTGGTTTGGGTGTTCAGATTTGATAACATCGTGAACGAATTCAAGCAATATGGATTGCCAGATTTGGTCCGTAATATGGTTGGAGCCACTAAAATAGCGCTGGCAACCCTTTTGGTCACGGGTATCTGGTATCCCTCGCTGGTGTTAGTCCCGGCCATCCTGATGGCTTTATTGATGGTAGCCGCCCAGCTAGTGCACGTCAGAGCGAAGAATCCCTGGCCCAAATACGTGCCTTCGTTTCTGCTGCTGCTACTCTCTTTGTTTGTGGCCGCTGTTCACGCGAAAATGCTATGATGCCGAGCATGATAACAGTTCTCGTTTGGCTATCTGCCGTCTCCTTTTTTTTCTACGGAATCAGCTATTTCACCTCCCAAAAGCTTAAAGACGAATTCATCCGCTACGGGCTGGAAAAATTCGGACCACTCACCGCCGTTTTGGAAATACTTGGGGCCGTTGGCCTGCTCGTCGGGTTGCTAGTACCGGTCATTCTCTCCCTCGCCGCCGGCGGCCTGACCGTGCTCATGCTGCTAGGATTTGGTGTTCGGCTTAAAATAAAGGATAGTTTTTGGCAGTCGCTGCCCTCGTTTCTATTTATGGTCGTGAACGGCTATATTTTCTACGCTTCGTGGCAAGTGCATTGATTCCACCGCCCCACCTTTGGCGGGGGCCGCTTTCTTCTGGGGGCTGGGGGCGGTAGCAGGCATGGGTAGCACTAGGTCAGAGGAGCGAAAGTAACGCCCGCCGCCGCCGCTTCGTTGCCGCGCCCGGCTGGGGTGGCGGGCGCGGCGGGGTAGCGGGAGTTTTTAGCCTAACTCTCGCAGCATAAGCTCAACTGTCTGCCGCAATAGGCCTAAATCGTTTTGCAGTACGTTCCACACTATCGGATAATTGACATCAAAGTAATGATGCACGATTTTGTCGCGCATTCGCGCCATATTACGCCACGGCACTTGCGTGTAATGTTCTCGCCAATCGGCCGGCACGTTTTTTACAGCCTCCCCGATGATGAGTAGGCTGTGCAACACGGCCCGCGTTGCTTCGGGATTAGCCACCAAATCGATTAAATCAGGCAGCGCCCGGTAGCGTTCCAAGAAATCCAGTTCGTCCTGAATATGGCGCAGAAACTCAAGCGGCGAGTGGGACATTGGCAACCTCTCGTAAAATGTGGGGGCCGATGTGGCGCGACAAACCCGTAGGTGTCAGCACTTCTACCGACCGGCCTAGCAGGCCTTCCAAAAAATCAACCACGGCAAAGTAGCCATTCAGCGTCAGCGCCTGGTCTCCCAGTTCCGCCAGCAAATCCACGTCGCTCGCCGGCCCCGCCTCGTCGCGCACAAACGAGCCGAACAAACCCAGCCGGGCCACGCCCAGCGCCCGCAACTGCTCGCGCTGCCCTTGCAGGCGGGCAATAACTTCGGCTTTGGTCTGGACGGGTTCCATAAAACAAGCTACGGGGCTGAAGACGCGCAAGATACGGCAGCCTCACGGGCTGCTATCCCGTGTGGCCCGCTGCCGTGGCGTTCTTCCTGGGGCTGGGGGCGGTAGCAGGCATAGGTAGCACTATGTTGGCGGAGCGAAAGTAACGCCCGCCGCCGCCGCTTCGTTGCTGCGCCCGGCTGGGGTGGCGGTTGCGGCGGGGGTAACGGAGAGTTTCTTGGCTTACGGTAAGCGAAGCTGCAAAAAACCGAACTCGGTCTGCTCGCCCAGAAAAGTTTCTATTTGCGGCAGTCGGGCCAGAAGAAACCCCGCCAAATCCCTCACCGGCACCTGAGCATTTTGCACGGCCACTACACGCGGCGGAAACCCGTCGGCCAGCACTAGCCGTAGGAAGTCTTCGTCTTTTGTAAGGACATCGTAGCCGTATTGCCGGGCATAACGCCAGATAGTAGTATCCGGGCTGCTATCCAGTTGAATATCCCGCACGTGGAGCACCATCGCGCAATGCGGCCGTAGATAGGCGGCCAAACGCCAGGAAATGTTCTCGTCCAGCAGCAGGCGCATATTTTCTTACGCCGCCGCCAGCAACACGACGCTCTCCTTGTAAGCCGCATAGAGCAAGCAGGCCCGCACCTGTTCTGGCCCAATAGCCGGAAAATCTTCTTGAATATCGGCCGCGCTCATGCCGTTAGCCAGCATTTCCAGCACTTCGGCCACGGTCGTGCGCGTACCTTTCACCACGGGCTTGCCAAAGCGCACCTGCGGGTTCGACTCAATGTAGGCGGTGATAGCGGCAGGGTCCATGAGCGGCGGAGGAAATGGGGAATGTCAAAAATACGCGGTAACGCCCGCCGTCGCCGCTTCGTTACCGCGCCCGGCTGGGGTGGCGGGCGCGGTGGGGGTAGCGGGAGTTTCGACAGGCGCAATCAGCAATGTCACTTCACCACGTCCACACCGTACAAATGAAACTTGCCGTCCGAGGTCAGCACCGGCAGGTTTTCGGTCAGGGCTTGCGCGATGATGAGCAGGTCGAATGGGTCGCCGTGGTCCTTCACCTTCGGCAACATGGCAATACGCAACAAGTGGCTTTGCTTGATGTCCAGCAACCTTATTTTCTGCTGTACCCGAAGCCGCCCCGTCGCATCTTCCAACGACACGCCCTGCAAGTCCAGCTTACCCAGCCGCACTTTGATAGCCATTTCCCAAATGCTGGCCGGACTTAGCACGAACTCGTTGGTGCTGTCGGTCAGGATGCGTTGGTAAGAAGCTGCTAGAGCCTGTTATGTACTTCCAGCATGTCTGGCGAGCATAATGCAGGCGAAGACGACGAAATGAAGTTGTTGGAGCGTGGTACTCAAGCGTTCGTAGTCGCGGGCCAGCCGGCGGAAGCGGCTGCACCAAGCGAAGCTG
>JANXNW010000224.1 GCA_025353905.1 Hymenobacter sp. | reverse complement strand
CCAGGCAGTGATGCTGCTGAATCGCGGCCCGTAAAACCGCGCTTTTTTTTTCCAATCGAAGGTCGCCAAACTGTGCCATTGACCCAAAATTAATCCCGCCCTGCCACTTATGTGTACACCCTAGCTCCACGGGAGAGGGGGGCTAGGGGGGTGAGGTGAGTGCCCGGCGAGCCGCGCCAGACTAGCTCAGTCACTTCAGCTCCCCGTATTTCGGCTGCAGGCGCGGGATGCCCGAGGGCGAAATCAGCCGGCGATTGACTGGCGGAGGCTGGGTCGCGCTGGTGCCGGGTGGGCGAACGCGCAACACGGCCACGTACCGAAACTGCCCTTTGGTCAGGATGTAGAGCGTTACCGAGAAAGCGGGGGCTTCGAAGCGCACCGCCTCGCCGTCGAGGGCCGTGACGAGCTGGGCCGGGTAGCGGGCGCGGGCCAGCTCGCGCCGCAGCCCGGCGAGGCAGTCGGCCTGGGTCGATTTGTAGCGCACGTCGCGGGCGGCCGCCGGCCCCGTGCTGGGCCGTAGACCGAGCCAGCCCTGGGCCAGCGAGTCGATGGCCGGACCAGCCAGCCCGGAGCCGGAGCCGGGGTTGGAGCCGGCTTTAATCCAGTATTGCTCCGCGTCGCCGGGCATGACGGGGCCGCGGGCCGTCCAAGCCGCGAGCGGGCCGGGCGTTAGCGGCGGCGTGGTCGAGTCAGTTCGGGGGGGTGGTTGGCTCAGGGCCAGCAGGTCGGCCAGGGCCAGGCACTGCGCGGTAGCCGGCGTGGGGCCGTGCAGCAGCAGGATGCCGCCAATAAGTAGCGTAGTGAGTTTCATGGGGCAGCTAAGGCTGATTCCGCCCAAAAGCCGGCCACCCCACGGGGGCGACCGGCTTGGCGAAGATAAGCTGGGCGCGGCGGCTTAGCGCACGTCCACGGCGAGGCCAACCCACATCAGGCGGCCGATTTGGGCACCGCCAAACTCCTGAATATTGACGCTGTTGGCCAGGTTGGAAGCGCCGAGCTGCACGGTGGTCGCGAGTTTGGGCAGGGCAAAGCCGAGCTGCGCGTCCAGGCTCGAAAAGCTGGCCAAATCGCCGGCCGAGAAAGGCGACTCGTAGAAGAAGCCTTCCGACCAGTGGTAGTTGGCGCTGTAAGTCAGGCCCTTCAAGGCTTTGCCGTAGGCTCCGACGTTGAATTTATGCTTGGGCGAGTTGTAGTACGCCTGAAAAGAGGCCGGCAGGTTGCTCCGGTCAATGATGTTGAGCGAGTAGTTGCCAGTCAGGTTCAAATAAGGCGAGGGCGAGTAGGTCAGGGCCAGCAGGCCGCCCTGGGTGCTCACTTCCTGCTGGGAGTTGGTTTGCGCCTGAATCACGCGCACGGTGCGGCCCCGTCCCGCAAAGGCAGTGCCGGGGGTGGCGGCCTCCGCCCCAAAGGCTGCGAGAGTGGGCCGCGAGCCGTCGATGTTGCCCACGAAGCGGGCCTGGCCAATGAAATCCCGGTACTTGCTGAAGTAGTAGTTCACATCCAGCACCAGGTTTTCGGCAATCAAGCCTTTGTAGCCTATTTCGTAGGTGGCCACGCGCTCAGGCTTGAGCGGGGCCACCGAGATGGCGTACTTGTCCAGCTCAGCCTGCGGGTTGGCGCTGGTGAAGATGGCACCTGCATTCTGGGCTGCGGCCACCGAATAACCCAGGAAGCCGCCGCTGACGTTGCCCAGTAGCAGCACCCGGGTCAGGTCGAGGCCCAGGTACTGGCCTTGCTGGGTGGGCGAGCGGTACGCCTGGTTGTAGCTGAAGCGGAAGTTGTGGTTCTGCGCCGCGTCGGGCGAAAACACGAGTGCGGCGCGCGGCGACACCTGGGCATTAAAGTTCTTGCTGCCATCAATCCGTACCGCACCGGTGAATTTGAGTCGGTTGTCGAACAGGGATTTTATAATTTGCCCGTAGCTGCCATAATCGTAGTTGCGCAGGGGCACACCGTCGTAGTCGGCAAACAGCAGGCCGTTGGAGCCGAGCCGGTAGAGCCGGTAGGCCCCGCCCACGGTGATTTCGGCAAATGCCGGCTTGAAGGTGTACTGCCCGCTGTAGTCGTTCATGAACGAGTTGGAGCTGAGGCCCGCGCCGGAGCCGGGCGTACGGTCGGCGATGACTTTCTCGCGAAGCTCGTTGTAATCTTTCGAGCCAGCTACGAGCTGGTACTTGGCGGCCGTCGTGCGGGCTGCTAACTGAGCGGCAGCATCATTGCTGCCACGTAATCTCTCTGTATTGTAAACGGTTGCGTAGCTGGTGAAATATTGAGTGGCATAGGTCAGGCCGGCTCGTCCGAAGTTTTGTAGGCTGTTGGGGTCTACGGAGAGCTGCATAAAAGCCCCCGCAAAAACCATGTCGTAGGGGTTTTTGCCGAAGTCCTCGGTTTGAAACGCCCGCACGTACCAGTTGTCGCTGCGCAGCTCGGCCCGCATCTGCGTGGTGGAGTTATTCTTGAGGTGGTAGCGGTTCGAGCCGGGGAAGTTGGTCTCAAACACGGACCGCTTGAACTCCACCATAGCCTTGATTTTATCCGTTACCAGGAAGTGGACCGAGGGGATAATGCGGTAGAGCTGGGCCTTGTCGTCCGGTCCCAGAATTTCGCGCTCGCTCCAGCCCGGCATGAACACCCGTTTGTTGAACATGGCCCCGTCCCTGGCCTGGTTATTATAGAGCCTGTTTACGTCGCCGTAGCGGTTAACGGCATCGTAGCCCAGGTTCGAGCCGGCGGCGTTATTGCCGGGCGAATAACTATTGGGCACCGCGGCCTCGTTTTCGGCGTACCAGTCCTGGGCGCGGGCAAAGCTGCCGGTCAGCTTGATGGCGAAGCGGCGGCCCAGGCGCTGGGCGTAGCGCAGCTGCCCGTCCACGTAGTCGCGGTTGCCGCCGCGCAAACGCACGCTCACGCCCTCGTAGCGAAAGGGGTCTTTCGAGTTAGTGAGCACCACGCCGTTAAAAGCGTTGGCCCCGTACAGGGCCGAGCTGGGGCCGTGGAGCACTTCCACGCTGGCGATGTCAATCTCGGGCAGACCCAGCGAGTTGCCCGCGTTGTTATTGAGGCTAGAGCCTGTTATGTACTTCCAGCATGTCTGGCGAGCATAATGCAGGCGAAGACGACGAAATGAAGTTGTTGGAGCGTGGTACTCAAGCGTTCGTAGTCGCGGGCCAGCCGGCGGAAGCGGCTGCACCAAGCGAAGCTG
>JANXNW010000223.1 GCA_025353905.1 Hymenobacter sp. | reverse complement strand
CAGCTTCGCTTGGTGCAGCCGCTTCCGCCGGCTGGCCCGCGACTACGAACGCTTGAGTACCACGCTCCAACAACTTCATTTCGTCGTCTTCGCCTGCATTATGCTCGCCAGACATGCTGGAAGTACATAACAGGCTCTAGTCCGTGTAACAGGCTCGCCGCTCGCAAACCTCACCCCCTAGCCCCCTCTCCAAAAGAGAGGGGGAACTAGCTCTAGAATCTAACGCGCTAGTTTCTAAATTTCTAGAATTAGAAACTAGTTCCCCCTCTCTTTTGGAGAGGGGGCTAGGGGGTGAGGTTTGCGGGCGGCGAGCCTGTTACACTAACTTAAAATTTTCTCTAAAATCATCGTTATGACTCACGCCGCCTCTGTCCGTAGCCACCTGCACGCCCTCATTGATGAAGTAGTCGATGAGCGCTTGCTCGAAGCCTTAGTGCGGGTGCTCGAAGCGTCCGCCGTGCAAACCGATGCGGCAGTTGGTGAAGTAGTGAACCTCGCTGACCTGCCGCCCGCCGAGCGGGCAGCGGTGGAGGAGGGCTTGCGGCAGTCCGATGCCGGGCTAGGACGGCCTCACGCGGAGGTTTGGGCCGAATATGAGGCGCGTTACGGAGTGAAATCGCCCGCCTATCGATAGTTTGGTTTGAGCAGGCCAATGATAGCCATTGCTCGGAAGCTGGCTGATTCGGGCCGATGCACTCAGTCAGTTTCAGCGTACCTTAGTTTGCTGCTTACCCCTTTCTGCCCCTGACAATGGCCGCTTCCGACACCGATAAAGTGAAAGCCAATATCTACTGGCTGGTTGAAACCATCGAGAATCCCGCTGTGCTTGCGGCGGTCGAAACGCTGCTCAGCCAGCAGATACCGCCGGCCTCGTATGGCCTTCGGGATGCCATTGAGCAAGCTATTGGCGAAGCCGATGCGGGCCTGTCCCGCCCGCACGAAGAAGTTTGGCCGGAGCTGTGCGCCAAATACGGCATTCAGCGCTGAGTCCATGACCGTACGCTGGACTCCACGCTTCACGATGGATTTTTCGGAGCAGACCGTTTGGTTGGAGCAGAACCGGGGACACGCAGTGGTGACGCGTTATTTTGAGCAAGTCCACGCGGCTATCGAGCGCTTGCGGCAGGGCGACTTGATTCTGTATCGGCTTTACGATGCGGGGCGCCACATCCGTTACTGCCAAGTCAATAAGGACCTGCAGCTTTATTATCGGCCCCTCCCCGACGAAGTGGAATTGCTGACGTTGTTCAGTACACGCCAAAGTCCCGACAAGCTCCAGCTTTAATCCCCCGCCAACCCACCCAGATAATCGCGCCGCGCCGCTTGCGCCCGTACGGCCGCCGCGCCGGCCTCGTGTACCACCAGCTGATTCTCAAAATCGCGGGCTTTGACGTTGTCCTGGCGCTCAAAATCCAATAATTGCCGCACCTCGGCGCGCAGGGTTTCGTCGAGCAGCGGAAAGGCGACTTCAACGCGGCGGTCGAGGTTGCGGCTCATCAGGTCGGCGGACGAGACGTAGACCAATTCCTGGCCGGCGTTGCCGAACACGTACACGCGGGCGTGTTCGAGGTAGCGGTCGAGCAGGGCACGCTGACTGATGTTCTCGCTCTGGCCTGCCTGGCCGGGCACGAGGCAGCCGATGCCGCGAATGAGCAGCTCGACCCGCACCCCGGCCTGGGAGGCGATGTAGAGGGCGGCAATCAGGTCGGGGTCTTCGAGCGCGTTTACTTTCAGGATGATGTAGGCATCCTCGCCGCGGCGGGCGCGGTCGGCTTCGGCCGTGATGAGGCGCAAGAGCCGTTTGCGCAGCCCGAACGGGGCCACGAGCAGGTGGCGCAGGCCGCTGGGCACGGTGCCGGCCCGGAAGTAGGCGAAGACCTGCTCGA
This sequence comes from Hymenobacter sp., assembly GCA_025353905.1. GTDB lineage: Bacteria > Bacteroidota > Bacteroidia > Cytophagales > Hymenobacteraceae > Hymenobacter. The sequence continues at coordinate 6,325 of JANXNW010000223.1, read as the reverse complement.
CTTCGGCCGTGATTTCGGCGTTCGCCGTGAGCAGGCCGTGGTCGGCGTAGAGGCGGGCGGTGGCCTCGTTGAAGTTGCCCGAGCTGAGGTAGGCGTAGGCGCGGGTGCGCTCGTCGGCCTCGTCGCGGCGCTGAATCAGCAGCAGCTTGGCGTGGCACTTGAGCGTGGGCGGCGTGAAGATGACCCGCGCGCCGGCCCGCTGCAATTTCTCGGCCCAGATGATGTTGCTGGCCTCGTCGAAGCGCGCCTTCAGCTCGACCACGGCCGTCACCTGCTTGCCCCGGCGCACGGCCCGCACGAGCGCTTTGGCCACGGCCGAATGGTCGGCCACGCGGTAGAGGGTGATGCTGATGGCACTCACCCGGGAATCGTCGGCGGCCTGGCGCAGCAGGCGGGGCAGCACGGCCTCGAAACTCTGGTAGGGCGGGTGCAGCAGGTGGTCGGCAGCGGCGACGGCCGGCAGCAGCGGTCCGCGCGCCGGCAGCGTGGGGTGAGGCAAAGCCGGCCAGGGCGGGTTGAGCAAGTCCGTGCGCCCGAAATCAGGAAAGCCGAAAAAGTCGCGGAAGTTGTGGTAGCGGCTGCCCTCGACTAGCTCTTCGTCCGCGATGCCAGTCTTGGCCTGAATGAGCCGGCGCACGGCGCGCGGCATGGCCGGGTCGTAGAGCAGACGGGCCGGCGAGCCGCTGGCGCGCTTGGCCAGGCTGGCCCGGATTTTTTCGAGCAAGTCCTCAGCGACTTCCTCCTCAATGTCCAGCTCCGCGTCGCGGCTCAGCTTGAGGGCATACGCCTCGGCGCGCGCCGCCCCCGGAAACAAGGCCGGTAAGCCCAGCCGCACCACGTCGTCCAGAAACAGCACCCCGTGCGGGTCGTCGGCGCTGCCGCTGCCGCCGGGCAACGCCACGAACCGCCCGCCGTGGAGCCGGGTGGGTAGCTCGGCCAGCAGCACGAGCGGCGGCAGAGGCAACTCGGCAACGGCAGTCGCTGAGATTCTGGCCGCAGCTTCAGGTTCGGGGCGTAGCGCGGTTGGGGTCAACTCGAAAGCCAGATAGACGGCCTGGTCTTTCAGAAACAGGCTCGGCAAGGCCTCATCGAGCGGCACCGGCGAGAGCAGTCCGCGCACGTGTTCCTCAAAATATTGCTCGCCCCAGGCGCGCTGCTCGGTGCTGAGCTCGTCCACGGTCAGCAGCCGGATGCCGGCCGCGCGCAGGGCTGGCAATACCTCATCCCGAAAAACGAGCCCGAAGGCGGTTTGCTGCCGATAAACCTCAGCCAGCACCTCGGCCAGCAGCCGACGCGGGCGCTCCTGAGGCAGCTGGGCGCGGGTTTTTTTCTTGAGCCGGGCCAGCCGCCGTAGCGTAGCCACCCGCACCTTGAAAAACTCGTCCAGATTAGCCGAGAAGATGGCCAGAAACTTGAGCCGCTCCAGCACGGGCACGTCGGGGCACTGGGCTTCGAGCAGCACCCGCTCATTGAAGCGCAGCCAGCTTAGGTCACGGGGCAGAGTTTTCATTTAATAATTATCAATGAACAATTATCAATGAGCAATTTTTACAGCGAGCGAAAAGCCCTTTGCTAAATAGGCGCTAACGAGATAAGGGGCAGACGACGAGAAATTAACACTACGCTTGGCTCGCCACGAGACTTGCTCATTGTTAATTGCTCATTGCTCATTGCCCACTGCCTTTGCGCGGAAAGTCATAGAAGTACAGCTCCGCGTTGTCGGGCCGCACGTCGGCCCAGCGCTCGGTGCTGAAGCGCAGGCAGGCAACGGCGGCAGTGGGCATTTCGGTGGTTAGGGGCGCGGGCAGCAGCGCGTTGGTAAGCTCCGTCAGGCCGGGGTTGTGGCCGGTGAGCAGCACGGCGGCGGCCCCATCGGGCTGGGCGCGCACCAGGGCGAGCAGCGTGGGCGCGTCGGCCTGATAGATGGCGGGCTCCACCACGATGTCGGCACTCGGAAAGCCCAGCTCGCGGGCCACGAGCGTGGCCGTGCTCAACGCGCGCACGGCCGGCGACGACACGAGCCGGTCGAGGCGCACCGCGCGCCCGGCCAGCGCCTGGCCCATGCGCGGGGAGTCGTCGCGGCCGCGGTCATTGAGCGGCCGCTCCGAGTCGCTGAGCTCATCGAAGCTCCAGCTCGACTTGGCGTGGCGCAGCAAAAAGAGAGTTTTCATAGGGCGAAGCTAGGCCGGGCGGGTAGCAAAAGGTGCCTGGCCGGGGCCGAGCCCACTTTTATTTAACGGTGCGGCAACGTGCCCGTAACGCACTGCCGCCCGCCCCAACCCAAAGCGGGCCAGCGCTTCACCCCGCGTAGCTCACGTACTGCCCCGGAAAGCGCGTTTGCGCCAACTCGCCCACCCGGCGGGCCAGCAGCTCGCGCAAGGCCTCGATGTTGGTTTTCTCGAAAGCAGAGATAAACACCACCGGGTCGTGCAGCCGGGCCATATAAGTGGCTTCCAGCTCGGCCAGCGGCGGGCGGGCGGGTGCCTCGCCGAAGTCGGTCGGGAAATCGTCGCCCCCTAAGTTGGTATCGCCGGGCCGGCCGTAGGTGTCGGCAGCGACGGCCAGGGCGGTGGGCGCGTCGGCCTCCGAGCGGTACTGGTCTATCTTGTTGAAGACGAGCAGCATGGGCTTATCGGCCGCCCCGATTTCGCGCAGTGTCTCGTTCACCACCTCCATCTGCTCCTCAAAGGCCGGGTGCGAGATATCCACGACGTGAATCAGCAGGTCGGCTTCGCGGATTTCGTCCAGCGTGCTTTTAAAGCTTTCGATGAGGCGCGTGGGCAGCTTGCGGATAAAACCCACCGTGTCGGAAAGCAGAAACGGCACGTGGTTGTCGAGCACCACCTTGCGGGTAGTAGCATCCACGGTCGCAAAAAGCTTGTTTTCGGCGAAAATATCGGCCTTGCTGAGCAGGTTCATCAGGGTGCTTTTGCCCACGTTGGTGTAGCCCACCAGCGCCACCCGAATGGTGTTGTAGCGGGTTTTGCGCTGAGTTTGGGCCTGGCGGTCGAGGTCCTTGAGCTGGTCCTTGAGAAAGGCGATGCGGTCGCGCACGACGCGCCGGTCAGTCTCTATTTCCGTCTCGCCGGGGCCTTTCGTGCCCACGCCGCCCCGCTGCCGGTCCAGGTGAGTCCAGAGGCCAGTCAGGCGCGGCAGCAAATACTGGTATTGCGCCAGCTCGACCTGCGTGCGGGCCGTGGCCGACTTGGCCCGCAGCGCGAAAATATCGAGGATGAGCAGCGAGCGGTCCACGATTTTCGCGCCTAGCTCTTCCTCCAGGTTGCGCAGCTGCGAGGGCGAAAGGTCATCGTCGAACACGACCATGCTGCACCCCTCGTGCTTGACATACGCCTTGATTTCCTGGAGCTTGCCCTCGCCCACGTAGGAACGAATATCGGGCTTTTCGAGCCGCTGCACGAAGCGCTTGGTGGCCGTGGCCCCGGCCGTTTCAATGAGAAACGCCAGCTCGTCCAGGTACTCCGTGGTTTGCAGCTCGCTCTGGCGGCGCGGCGGTACGCTCACGAGCACGGCTTTTTCTATCTCGGGAGCCGTCTCGTAAGTGCCGTTTTTGCCGGCCGATTTTTGCAGTAGCCGGCCGGCGCGGCCCTTAGCCGAGTCAGTAGCGCCGGGGTGGCGGGTGCTGCCCGCCTGTTGGTTGTGGGAGTTGGGTTTGTTGGCCATAAGTTGAAGGAGGCGGCCGGGCCGCGTAGGTGCCAAACGCGAAGGTCGGCCGAAACGTTGGGTTGGGGCGCGCGGCGTATTTTTGAGCTATGACGACCACCGCCCCCGTTACCTCGCTGGCCGACCTCGACCCCGACGGCACTTACTCCTACGCCGACTACCTCTCCTGGCAGTTCGAGGAGCTGGTGGAGCTGTGGCGCGGTAAGATTATGCGCCGCATGGGCGCGCCCGCCGACCGACACCAAGCGGCAGTAGGCAACTTATTTTTGACTTTTGGCAACCACCTGCGGCGGCAGCGCTGCCAAGTGCGGGTCGCCCCCTACGACGTGCGCCTGCCCCGACCCGGCCAGCCAGCCGACCAAAAAGCCATCTACACCGTGGTGCAGCCCGACATATGCGTCATTTGCGACCCGGCCAAAATTGACGAGCGCGGCTGCCTTGGCGCCCCCGACCTAGTTATCGAGGTTACCTCGCCCCGCACCCAGGCCCGCGACTGGAAAGGCAAGCTCGACCTCTACGAAGAAGCCGGCGTACCCGAATACTGGATTGTCAGCCCCAAAGAACAGACCATCGCCGTCTTCGTGCACGAAGCCGCTACCGGCCGCTATCAGTTGGTCGGCGAGTACAGCGAGCCGGGCGCGGTGCCTTGCGCCACGCTGCCTGGCTTGGGGTTGGATTGGGCGGATATTTTTAAGGAAGCAGAAGGGTAGAATACTGGCCGCCGTTTAGCGCGCAGCGCGTAACGGCAGGCCGACGAGTGGGGCGAGTCTCCAGACTCGCGTAACCGGGTAGCAAGCCACCCGAACGCGGATGGCCGCTGCGCGGCCGGGAGTCAGAGACTCCCCCCACTGGTCGGCCTGCCGTTACGCGCTGCGCGCTAAACGGCGGCCAGTGCTGCCAGTGCTGCTTATTTTGCCGGACCCGTCTTCGTGAAGTCGCCGGCTTTGACGATGGTCAGCTTCGAGTAGTCGAGGTACTTTTTGGCGGCGGCACTCACTTGCTCGGGCGTGAGGGCGGCGATGCGGGTTTCCAGCTCCTGGTCGTAGCCGACGAAGGTGCGGCCCTCGGCTTTGGTCAGGTACTGGGCCAGCTTGCGGGCCAGGCCGTCGTCCTGGCTGCGCTCGACCTGGAAACTTTGCAAGGCGGCCGACTTGGCCGCTTTCAGCTCGTCGGCCGTGACGCCTTTGGCGGCCAGCAATTCCAGCTCTTCGCGGTAGGCGGCTTCGAGGCGGGCCGAATTGGTGGGGTTGTAGATGGCGTAGGAGCCGAAAGTGCCGATGGGGTCGTTGTCGTCGGCATACACGAATGAGCCCACGCCGTAGCTCACGCCCTCTTTCTGGCGGATGCGCGTGGCGAGGCGCGAGTTCAGAAAACCGTCGCCCAGAATGTAGTTGGCCATGTAGATGCCGGCGTATTCCGGGTCGTCGTCGCGCACCGGGTACTTGAGGAAGGTCACGAACATGGCGTTGGCCTTGTCGTCGGTCTGGATGGCCTGGGCTTTGGCGGTGGCCGTGTTGGGGAATATTTTCCCGGCAATGCGGCTGTACGCCTGGCTGGCTTTCCAGGGGCCGAGCTGCGCTTTCACCACCTGGCGCAGGGCCGGCTCGTCGAAGGCCCCCACCACGGCCAGCGTGGCGTACTGCGCGCCGTAGAAGTTTTTGTAGAAGGCACGCACGTCTTCGATTTTCACCGCTTTGAGGGCCGCGATTTCCGCGTCGAAGCTCAGCGTCTCGAACGGGTGGCCGGCCGGGTAGGGCTGGCTCAGGCGAGTGGCCAGGTTGAAGGCCAGCGACTGGGGGTCCTGCTTCTGGGCTTCGAGGCCGGCCAGGCGCTCCTGGCGCAGCTTTTCCAGCTCATCGGCCGGGAAGGTGGGGTTGCGCAGGCAGTCCATGACGATGCCCAGCACGGCCGGCAGGTTCGGCTTGTCGGTCTGAATGCTGACGGTGGCGCTTTGCCCGCTGCCCGAAAACCGCACCTGGGCCTTGGCTTTGTCGAGCGCGTCGCTGATTTGGGCGTAGGTGCGGGTTTTGGTGCCGCGCTGGAGCATGGCCGCCGTCAGGCTGGCCAGCACGGGCTTGTTCGCCAGGCTCGCCTCAGTGCCGTAGCGCAGCTTCAGGTTCATATTCACTGAGTTGCCGCGGGTTTGCTTGGCCAGCAGCGCCATTTTCACGCCGCCCTCCGCCGAGCGCTTGGTGCGCAGGTCAATATTGGCGGGCGTGGCCGCGAACGCCTCGCCGGCCGCCACGGCCGCCTCGCCCTTGTAGTTCTGCACGAGCGCCGCCACGTCGGGCGTGGCCGGAATGCTCGACCGGTCGGGCTTGGCATCGGGCAGAAACAAGCCCACCGTGCGGTTGCTGGGCTTGAGATAGGCGGCGGCCACGCGCTGCACGTCGGCGGGCGACACCTTGCGCAGCGCGTCGCGGTACAGATACACCAGCCGCCAGTCGCCGCTGGCGATGAACTCGCTCATGGCCAGGCCCACCTGCTCGGAGTTCTGAAACAGCAGCTCCACGTCCTTGAGGCGGCTGGTTTTGGCGCGCTCCACTTCCTCGGCCGTCGGGGCCTGCCGGGCGGCGTTGTCGAGCGTGCTCAGCATGACGGTCCGGGCCGAGTCAAGCGAGCGGCCCTGACGTACTTCGGCGTA
>JANXNW010000323.1 GCA_025353905.1 Hymenobacter sp. | reverse complement strand
TTTTACAACCCCCTCCCTCCGCATGGCCTTAGCCTCTAAGAAAGCCGAAAAAGCCGAACCGACCGAGAAACCCGACAAAACCGCGCCCCGCGACTCGGCCGCCGAGCGGGCCAAATCCCTCGCCCTGACGATGGAGAAGCTTGACAAAGCCTTCGGCAAAGGTACCGTGATGAAACTCTCGGACCAGAAGGTGGTCGATGTGGCCGTTATCAGCACTGGCTCGCTCTCGCTCGACATCGCCCTGGGCGTGGGCGGGTTGCCTCGCGGCCGGGTGGTCGAAATCTACGGCCCCGAATCGAGCGGCAAAACGACGCTCACCATGCACGCCATCGCCGAGGCCCAGAAAGCCGGCGGCATGGCCGCGTTCATTGACGCCGAGCATGCCTTCGACCCGATTTACGCCCAGCGCCTGGGCATCGACACGGCCAACCTCATCATCGCCCAGCCCGACAACGGCGAGCAGGCCCTCGAAATCGCCGACCAGCTCATCTCGTCCGGCGCGATTGACATCATCGTCGTCGACTCGGTGGCCGCGCTCGTGCCCAAAGGCGAGTTGGAGGGCGACATGGGCGACTCCAAAGTCGGCCTGCACGCTCGCCTCATGAGCCAGGCGCTGCGCAAGCTCACCGGCACGATTAACAAGACGAACTGCCTGTGCATCTTCATCAACCAGCTGCGCGAAAAAATCGGCGTCATGTTCGGCTCGCCCGAAACGACGACCGGCGGTAACGCGCTGAAATTCTACGCCTCGGTGCGCCTGGATATTCGTCGCCTGGCGCAGATTAAAGAAGACAAGGACAACGTAACCGGCAACCGCACGAAGGTGAAGGTGGTCAAAAACAAAGTCGCGCCGCCGTTCAAGGTGGTCGAGTTCGACATTATCTACGGCCTGGGTATCAGCAAGGTGGGTGAAATCGTGGACCTGGGCGTGGACATGGGCATCATCGGCAAGTCGGGCTCGTGGTTCAACTACGGCGAGCAGAAAATCGGCCAGGGCCGCGAAGCCGTCAAGACGCTCTTGCTCGACAACCCCGAGCTGGCCGACGAAATCGAAGCCAAAATCCGCGTCATGGCTAAAGGCGACGATGCCGTGATTCCGGTGGACATGAGCGGCCCGGAAGACGGCGACGACACGCTTTGAGCGATTGAGTGAATGAGTGATTTTGGCTAAGCCATTTCATCTATTCACTGTCAAGAAGCCCCGTGGTCATCTGGCTGCGGGGCTTTTTGCGTACGTGGCCCGGCCGCGCGCGTACTTTTGCGGGGCTGGCATTCAGTTTGTAAGGCCGCGACCATGAGGCTATTTCTTACCCGTTGGCAGCGCGGCCTGCCGCCAAGCTCGCTACTGTTACTGCTGCTGCTCAGCTCCGCGTTCACGCAGCAGTTGGGGCCGGGCGAGCCAGCCCGGCTTTGGCCTAACAGCAGCTTTCGGGCGGGCGAGACGCTGCGCTACAAAGTGCATTACGGGGTACTCAACGCGGGCGAAGCGACCGTCGAGACGGGCCGCAACTTGGAAATGGTGAACGGCCGGCCCTGCTACCGGGCCAGCGTGAGCGGCCGCAGCACCGGCTCGGTGGACTTTTTCATGCGGGTGCGCGACCAATGGCGCTCGCTCATCGACACGGCCAGCATCCTGCCGCTGCGCGCCTCGCGCGACATTCAGGAAAGCAGCTACCGCAAAAAGGAAGTCGTCGATTTCGACCATGACCACGACCTCGTGAACGTACTCCAGACGCACACTAAGGAGCCGATTCACTACGTGTTCCGGGTGCCCAACAATGCCCAGGAGCTGGTTAGCGGCTTTTATTACTTGCGGACGCTCAACTACGAGCACCTCCGGCCCGGCGACCTGATTCGGATGAACGGCTTTTTCGACGAGTCGTCCTTCAACCTGGAAATCTGCTACAAGGGCCGCGAGATTATCGACACCAAAGCCGGCCCCATCCACGTGCTCAAGCTCGTGCCCCGAATGCCCAACAACCGCGTTTTTCGGGGCGAGGACGCGATTAAAATCTACCTCTCCGACGACCGCAACAAGATTCCGGTGCTGTTTCAGGCCGAGCTGTTCGTGGGGTCGGTCAAAGTCGATTTGTACAAATACGACGGCCTGAAGTATCGGCTGAACACGGCAGGGCAATGAGATGGTGAAATGGCGAGAGAAAACTCACCACCTCATCAATTCACCCTCTCACCGCTTCGCGTCACAATAACGTAACACGCCCGGCGCGACGGGCCGGGTAATTTTGCGGCGCGAAAGCTTCTATTCCTTTCGCGCCCGTCCCGTGGCAACTTCCACCCAACAACGGTTGGCGCAAGCCAAAACCGCTGCCTACAAGATACTCGTGGTCGATGACGACCCCGATATCGTGGAGCTGCTCGACTTCAATCTTAAAAAAGAGGGCTACCTCACGGCCTCAGCCGCCGACGGCCGGCAGGCGCTGACCGTGGCCCAGGAGTTCAACCCGGACATCATTTTGCTCGACGTGATGATGCCCCACTTGGATGGTATCGCCACCTGCCGGCTCTTGCGCGAGCAGCCCAAATTCAAGGACACCTACATTCTGTTTCTGACGGCCCGCGCCGAGGAATTTTCGGAAGTAGCCGCCTTCGAGGCTGGAGCCGACGATTTTTTGGCCAAGCCCATCAAGCCCAGGGCGTTGCTGAGCCGGCTGGCCGCCCTCGTGCGCCGCGACCAGGACCCGCACGCGGGCGTGGATGCCATCGACATCAACGGCCTGCGCATCGACCGCACCGGCTTTGCCGTGTATCAGGAAGGTCGCAAAATCACGCTGCCCAAGAAGGAGTTCGAGCTGTTGGCCTTCTTGGCGGCCGCCCCGCACAAGGTGTTCAGCCGCGACGAGCTGCTGCAAAATATCTGGGGCAACGACGTGTTCGTGCTCGCCCGCACCGTGGACGTGCACGTGCGCAAGGTGCGCGAAAAAGTGGGCGACCACCACATTCAGACCATCAAGGGCGTGGGCTACAAGTTTAATGCGGACTGATTTCCGTTTTCGCTACTTGCCCACGGCCGGCACGGCGCA
>JANXNW010000220.1 GCA_025353905.1 Hymenobacter sp. | reverse complement strand
GGCCGACATCACGAACGAAGGGTGGCCGGTGGCGCAGCCCAGGTTCACCAAACGACCTTCGGCCAGGATGATAACCTCTTTACCCTCAATATTGTAAATGTCCACCTGCGGCTTCACTGTGTCTTTGGTGTGGCCGTAGTTCTTGTTGAGCCAGGCCATGTCAATCTCATCGTCGAAGTGACCGATGTTGCAGACGATAGCCTTGTCCTTGAGGCTGCGGAAGTGGCTCTCGGTGAGGATGTCGCAGTTGCCGGTGGCCGTCACCACGATGTCGGCTTCCTTGACGGCATTGGCGAGCTTTTTCACCGCAAAACCATCCATAGCGGCTTGCAGCGCGCAGATGGGGTCGATTTCGGTGATGATGACCCGCGCGCCGGCCCCTTGCAGCGAGGCGGCGGTGCCCTTCCCAACATCGCCGTAGCCGGCCACGACGGCCACTTTACCGGCCATCATCACGTCGGTCGCCCGGCGGATAGCGTCCACGGCCGACTCTTTGCAGCCGTACTTGTTGTCGAATTTAGACTTCGTCACCGAGTCGTTCACGTTGATGGCCGGAAATAGCAGGCTGCCGTTTTTGACGCGCTCAATCAGGCGCAGCACGCCGGTCGTGGTTTCCTCGCTCACGCCCCGAATGCCGGCGGCTAACTCGGGGTAGTGGTTGAGGACCATGTTGGTCAGGTCACCACCGTCGTCGAGAATCATGTTCAGCGGCTGGCGCTCTTCGCCAAACCACATAGTCTGCTCGATACACCAGTTGAATTCCTCCTCGTTCATGCCCTTCCAGGCATAGACCGGGATGCCGGCGGCGGCGATGGCCGCGGCGGCGTGGTCCTGGGTTGAGAAGATGTTGCACGACGACCAGGTAACATCGGCTCCGAGCGCGGTGAGCGTCTCGATGAGGACGGCCGTCTGGATGGTCATGTGCAGGCAGCCGGCGATGCGCGCGCCCTTGAGCGGCTGCGCGGGGCCGAACTCTTCGCGCAAAGCCATCAGGCCGGGCATTTCGGCTTCGGCCAGGCGAATTTCTTTGCGGCCCCACTCGGCGAGGCTCATGTCTTTTACTTTGTAGGGGACGCGCGTGGTCGTCGGAGCAGTCGTTACCATGTTAATCAATAAGATGAAAGGTCGTGCGGTTCAACCGTAAAGGTACGGCAATGTTGCGCCGCCGGGAACCCTGGCCTACCGATTTACCTTTGCCGCCGATGACGTTACTTGTAAAATTGGCGCGGCGTGGGGCCGCGCTCGCTGGGTTGAGCGCCGGCCTGGCGTTGGCTCCGGGCCGGACGCTGGCTCAGGTGGCGGCTCCGGCCACCATTCGCCTTTCGCCCGACGACCTGGAGCGCGGCCAGTACGGCCCCCAGCATAACTTCTACTTTTTGCCGCCCGGCCGCACTGCCGAAGCCGATTACCAGAGCGCCGGCTTTTTCGGGGCCAAGTTGCGGCCCTACCTGCAAGGCAGCGCGCCGGCCCTGGCCGAGCTGGACCGCTACAAGCGACAAAAGACTCTTTACCTAGTGGATAAAGCCGTGCTGCTGAGTGCGGCCGGCCTCTATGCCTCGCAGGTATTTCGGGACCAGGACGCGGTGTATTTCAACCCCACTCAGCGCGTGGCGGCGGGCGCGGCCGTGCTGAGTTTGGTGGCCACGCTCTTCATTAACCGCCACACCAACGAGTATCTGAAGCAGGCCGTGGATAACTACAACAGCAATCCGCCGCGCCGCACGGGGGCGAGCTGGCTGCGGCCGGCCGGCGTGGGCGTGGGCGCGACCAACGGCCGGCCGGTGCTGGCCCTGAGCTGGCAACTCTAACACCAAGCCCAAGCTTTTTGCGTTAAAGCCCGCGACATGGACTTCCCTTTACCCGAGGCGGCGCGGCGCTACGTAGCCGCCCACCTCCACGACGACCCGGCCCACCTGGCTTTGCAGGCGCGGCGGCACCCGCACCTACCGGTGCCGGAACTAGTCCGGCAGATTCAGGCCCGTCAAAAAGCGCGCGGCAAGTTGCCCGAGTGGGCCGAAAACCCCGACCTCGTGTTTCCGAGCGCGCTGTCCGTGGAGCAGGCTTCGTCGGCGCGCACGGCCGCCTTCAAGGCCGCACTCGTGGCCGGGGCCGAGCGGCTGGCCGACCTCACCGGCGGCTTCGGGGCCGACAGCGCCGCCTTCGCCGAAACCGTGCTGCACGTGGACTACGTGGAGCGCGAGCCGCGTCTGGCGGCCGTGGTGAAGTACAATTTCGACCTGCTGGGCCTGGGCAACATCGTGCTGCACAACCAAGACGCGGTCTCGTTTTTGCGCGGTAGCGAAACGCAATTCGACTGGCTTTACCTTGACCCGGCCCGGCGCGATGTCAAAGGTGGCAAAACGTTCCGGCTGGCCGACTGCGAGCCCGACGTGCCGCGCCTGCTGCCGCTACTGCTGCGCCACGCGCCACGCATTTTGCTCAAAACATCGCCCATGCTCGACCTGGAGCTGGCCATTCAGGAGCTGGGTCACGTGCGGCGGCTTTGGGTGGTAGCCGTGGAGAACGAGGTAAAGGAAGTGCTGTACGAGCTAGGGGCTGAGCCAGCCGTGGACCCCGAGCGCTTGGCCGTGAACCTGCGCCGCGACGGCTCGCAACCTGAGTTTCGGGTGAACCGCGCCCGCGAGGCCCGCGCCGTGGCCCGCTACGCCGAAGCTCAGCAGTACCTCTACGAGCCAAACGCGGCCATCCTCAAAGCGGGCGCGTTCAAAAGCATCGGCACGGCTTTCGAGCTGCTCAAGCTGCACCAGCACAGTCATTTATATACGAGCCAGGAGTTGCGTGCCGACTTTCCGGGCCGCTGGTTCCGCATCCGGGCCGTGGAAAAAGCCGACGGGCCGACGCTGCGCGCCCACCTCGGCCCCGAAGGCCGCGCCCACGTAACGACCCGCAACTTCCCCGAATCGGTGGCCGACTTCCGCCGCCACACCGGCATCCGCGAAGGCGGCGAGGTGTACCTGTTCGCCACCACCGACCTGCGCGGCCGGCACGTGGTGCTGGTGTGCGAAAAGGTAGCGTAATGCGGAGCCTTCGCTCCGCGCGTCGTTCGCGTCGTTACGTACGAGGTCAGCGTGGGACTCAGGTCATTTGAGGCAGCTCGCTGGCCTACCCTGCCGCGGGGCCAGCGCGGGCGCGGAGTGAAGGCTTCGCGCTTTGGGTCGGGGGCAAATCCGGCCGCGCCAGCCGTTGCCAGGCAGCGGGCTGGGTGAATAGGGATTGTAGCCTAACTTCGTGCCAAGCGGGGTAGTTTTGCCCGGCTCACTTGGTTAGTATGGCGCGCGTCAGGAAGAATTTGCTGTTAAACGGATTGAGCGGAAAGGTAGGCAGCCTGGTTTTTCGGCAGGTAGCGAGCGAAACCATCGTGTCGGCCCGGCCGGCCAAGCGGTCGAAAGCCGCCAGGCGCTCGGCGCGGGAGCAAGCGCGGGCAGCGCGCTTCACGGCGGCCATGGCCTACGGGCGGCAGGTGCTGCGCGACCCCGCCGCGCGGGCCCTCTACGCGCGGGGCATCACAGTCGGGCGCAAAGTGAGCGCCTACCACGTGGCCCTGTCGGACTACCTGCGAGCGCCGGAAATCAAGGCGTTAGACCTGACGGCTTATCGGGGACGGGAGGGCGACCTGCTGCGGGTGCGGGCGACGGATAACTTCGAGGTCTGCGCCGTGCGGCTACGCCTGCTCACGGCCGGGGGCGAGGTGCTGGAGCGGGGAGCGGCGCAGGTGCAGGGTGGGGACTGGTGGCACTACGTGGCGCAAACCCGTCAGGCCGGCGACGCGGAGCTGGTTTGGGTAGTGGAAGCGCACGACCGAGCCGGCAACGTGACGACGATGACGGCAACCTGGGAGCCGGCCATTCCCGCCATTGTGCAACAATAATGTACGGGGCGAAGGGGCCGTTCCCTGCTTTATGGTTAGGAGAGGGTTAGTTGGGGGTTAGCTACAGCTGGGAGATGAGGGCTTAGGAATATGCTATTGGGTGGGGATATAGTGGGGTGGTCGAGCCGAGCAGGACAGAGTTGAGCGGCAAATTTCGCCGCTCATGGAAAAACCTGATAAACGCCGCAACTACGACGCGGCTTTCCGCGCCACGGCCCCGCGCGGGGCGGCCGAAAGCCGCCCGGTGTCGGCGGCGGCCCGCTCGCTGAACATGCGCTCGGGACTGTTCAACAAGTGGCGGCAAGCCGCGCCGCCCGCCGACGCGTCCGAAGCGGCCGAGGGCTACTGGGTGGGCCGCCAGCACCTGGGCACGGCCTTGCGGGCGCTCCAGCCCCGCGCCTTTGTGCTGTGCACGGCCGATTCGGCCCACGGGCTGCGTTGCGGCCCCAACTGGCTGCTCCACCAGCCTGCCCCCCACCGTCGCCAATCGGGTCCGGGCCTCGGACATCATCTACCTGACGCTGGCTGGCGGGAAGAAAGCTTATCTATGCGCCTTTCAGGACGCGTTTACTCATCAAGCGGTGAGTTGGCATCTACTCGAGACCGTGCCCGAAAATTTGGCGCTCACGGTTTTGCGTCGTGTACTGCTGGCCTATTAACCCGCTGCCAGCTTGGTGGTGCACTCTGACCTGCTTGTGCACAGCCATGCTGACCGCCAACTCACCCTTGTCGATTGCAAAACCACCAGCGGCCCAAAGCCAAAATACTTTCTGGCCACCATTTAAGAATAGGACTACGACCACTAGAGCCTGTTATGTACTTCCAGCATGTCTGGCGAGCATAATGCAGGCGAAGACGACGAAATGAAGTTGTTGGAGCGTGGTACTCAAGCGTTCGTAGTCGCGGGCCAGCCGGCGGAAGCGGCTGCACCAAGCGAAGCTG
>JANXNW010000219.1 GCA_025353905.1 Hymenobacter sp. | reverse complement strand
GACATCAAGGATTTTTATCAGCGCAACACCACGCTCAAGCTCGTGCCGCGCGACGGCGACCTGCAATTTGAGGGCACCATCGCGGCGTACGATTTCGCGCCCGCCGCTATTCAGCAGGCCGGCGGGCTGCCCACGGCCGGGGCCAACCGGCTCACCATTCAGGTGCAGCTGCGCTTTGCGAACGCCAAAAACCCGAAGCAGGATTTTGAGCAAACGTTTCAGAGTCAGCGTGATTTCGCCTCGACCCAGGACATCGCTTCGGTGAATAACGACCTGGCCTCGGTGCGCGAGATTACCCGCAATATCATCACCGACATGTTCAATAAGTCGGTAGCAAACTGGTAAGGTTGGGTTGAATAATTAGGAGTTGTGGGTGGAAGAATTCGTCTTCTACCGCCGACCTTTGAAAACTCACAGCTCCTGATTCTTCATTCCTGACTTAAAAGAAGTGACCCGCGCCATTCTGCTTCAGCTCCTCGCCCGCCCCACCGCCCTCGGCGAGGCCGACGTGCGCGCGCTCGAACAGCTGGCTACCGCTTTTCCGTATTGCCAGACGGCGCACTTGCTGCTGGCCAAAGCCGCCCACGACCACGGCTCGATGCTGGCCGGCCAGCGCCTGCGCCGGGCCGCCACCTACGCCGCCGACCGCGCCCGTCTGCGCGAGCTAATTGAGCTGCCCATTGAAGTAGCCGCCGAGGCCTCAGTTTCGGCCTCAGTTGCCGCGTCGCTCGTTGCGCACCCCATCCAGGCCGAAGTAGCCGACCAACAAGACGTGCTCGCGTGGCTGCCTGGTCAAGCGGCGATAGCAAACAGCCCAGTTGAAGCGCTCTTACCCAGCGGGTTGCCGCACGACCTACCGGAGCAGCACCTCGCGCCCCTAGCCGAAGTGCCCGAGCCAACTGCTGAGACTATTGACAGGATTGCGTTTACTGGAACCGCCGAAACCGAAGCAGCAACCGAGCTGGAGCTATCCGTGCAGGCCCCGCCCATCCGCCCGCCGGCGGGCACGATGGCCGAAGCCGAATTTGGCCTGGCCGAGGTGAATCTGGTGGAGCTGGCCCCGTATCGGCTGCCGGAAGCTGACGTGAGCACATCGTCGGCCCCCGCGCTGGTCGAGCCGATAGTTACTTACCCAGCTTTTACGGGCGGCGCGGGCGTGGGCTACGCACTGAGCGAGGGCGGCCGCTGGGGCTATTGCCTCGTGGCAACCAACGTGGAAAGCAACGCGGAGAGTCTAGCCGGATGCCTGCCGCCAACGGGCGAGTTTTTCGCGCCCGACG
>JANXNW010000303.1 GCA_025353905.1 Hymenobacter sp. | reverse complement strand
TGATGCGGCCGTACTGCAACTCACCCGCCTTGGCAAAATCGCCCTCGCGCTTGGCGCTTTCCAGTTCAGCCCGGGCCTTGTCGAGTTGCTCCTTGATCTCGCGCGCCTTTTCCAGCGAGTCGCGCTCGTCCTGCCACGTCGCCGTCATCGCAGCCGATTGCTCTTGCAGGTCGGCCAGTTCCTTCTCCAACCGCTCCAGCCGGTCCTTCGAGGCGGCGTCGTCTTCTTTCTTCAACGCCTCAGCTTCGATCTGCAATTGCAGGATCTGACGGTCGAGGGCGTCGAGTTCTTCCGGCTTGGAATCCACCTCCATCCGCAGACGGGATGCGGCTTCGTCCATCAGGTCAATCGCCTTATCGGGCAAAAACCGGTCGGTGATGTAGCGGGCGCTCAGCTCGACGGCCGCAATCACGGCATCGTCGGTGATGCGCACGCCGTGGTGCAGCTCGTACTTTTCCTTGATGCCGCGCAGGATGCTGATGGCATCCTCCACGTTCGGTTCATCGACCATTACGGCCTGGAAACGGCGTTCGAGGGCCTTGTCCTTCTCGATATATTTCTGGTATTCCTTGAGCGTGGTGGCCCCGATGGCGTGCAGCTCGCCGCGGGCCAGGGCGGGCTTGAGCAGGTTGGCGGCATCCATCGCGCCCTCGCCCCCGCCGCCGGCCCCGATGAGGGTGTGCATCTCGTCGATGAAGAGCACAATCTGACCCTCCGAGTCGGTTACTTCCTTGATGACGGCCTTGAGGCGCTCCTCAAACTCGCCCTTGTACTTGGCCCCGGCCACGAGCAGGCCCATGTCGAGGCTCATGATGACTTTGTCGCGCAGGTTTTCGGGCACGTCGCCGGCCACGATGCGCTGGGCCAGGCCCTCCACGATGGCTGTTTTGCCCACGCCCGGCTCGCCGAGCAGCACGGGGTTGTTTTTGGTGCGCCGCGAGAGGATTTGCAGCACCCGCCGGATTTCCTCATCGCGGCCGATGACGGGGTCCATCTTGCCGCGCCGCACCTGCTCGTTGAGGTTGGTGGCGTAGCGGTTCAGGCTCTGGTACTGGTCTTCGGCGCTCGGGCTGGTGACTTTGCGCCCGCCGCGCAATTCCTGAATGGCGGCCTTCAAGTCCTTGTCGTTGAAGCCCGTATCCTTGAGCAGCGTGGTCACCGCGTCGCGGCCGCCGAGGATGCCCAGCAGCAGGTGCTCGACCGAAACGAACTCGTCGCCCATGTCTTTCATGGCCCCGTTGGCCCGCTGCACGGCCGCCGCCGCGTCGTTGGCGAAATAGGGCGAGCCGCCGCTCACCTTCGGATACGCCGCCACGAGCGCATCGAGCCGCGGCGTGAGAATATTCAGGTTGGCCCCCAGCTTATTCGCTAGAAACGAAAAGACGCTTTCGTCGCTCTGAAACAGGCCCTTCAGCAAGTGCCCCGTCTCGACGGCCTGCTGCTGGCCCGCCCCGGCAATCTCGGTGGCCTTCTGCACGGCCTCCTGGGCCTTGATGGTGAAGTTCTTAAAGTCCATGGTGCATAGTCGCTAAGTAGGTGCTTCCGGTAAGGAAGTCAGTACGCGGCGACTAGCAAACAGGGTGCGAGGGTGGGGAAGCGGACTTTTTGGCGGGAGGCAGGTATATCATTTGATGACAACTGGAAATATTGACACCTAAATCGTTGCATGCTCCAGTAGTGATTTACTTCGCTCAGATTTTCGGTCGCTCCAGAGTATGTAGTCTGCATCTCTCGATTTTAGTGCTTCCAGATACTCTGATTTGGGTTGTTTTCCAATGTCGTTAATTATAGCGAGAGGTTTAAGAACCTTTTGTGTAATTTTTTCGCGAGAGGACTTGACATCATCCAAAGAAAAAAGGAAACCAGGTAGGTTCAGTGTGTTTATACCATTGAACGCCTTAATGGTAATCTCACTCTTACGACTAGCTATCTGGAAGTCAAATGAAAAATCCAGTCCAGTAGCCCCTTTAAAAATAACGTCTGGCGTATAGATAATTTCCAACTCGTCCAGATAAGACGCTACATCATCCTTAAATATCGATGCGACATTGTGCTTGGAAATTTGTTGAAAATCGTTAATCTCGACTAAGGCAGATAAAAAGTTATGCTTTTTCTGTGAGAAATTTTTCTCCGACGCCTCTAACAATAGTTCTCCATTGACTATGCCAACGCCATAGTTCCTCAAAATACGATGAAGTAAATCAACTCTCTTCTTGGAGCGATTATTAAATTCTATTCCTAAAAGGCTAAGGTTATTTAACGTTTCTCCATTATCCGACAGAGTGATTTTATTGTCCGCCTTGCGAGCGTACAACTCAATTCCATCATTGAACACACCGATGAATGGTGTTGATATTAACGCCCATTCACTACTATTATCTTGCTGAATGAATGTTTTTTCCTTCAGCCAAGTATAATAATCACTTACAAGATTTTTTGCCCAGCTCATAAAATTGTCAGTTGTGGGTCTATTCTCAATACTCCCTTATATGAAATCGCGCTGCTAAATGCATTAAAGACAGCTTGTAATTGCATATTATTTTTTACCTCTTTGATAGATGCATTCCAATCTTCAACTGGTAAAGCCCATACTAATGGCTCATAGTCTTCAGGGCAAACATAAAAGTGAATGTGCGGCTCATCAGGCGTAAATAATTTTTCAGCATATTGATGAAAAGCGATTGGAAGATTAGGGGTAACAATGGCAGGGTTCAGATGAACCCCTCGGTAGTCTAATCTCAGCAATCCAACTTTAGTATTATCTTCTTGATGATGAATGGATATTTTGAAGGAAATTTTTTGATTAACTGCAACTTCAAGTAAGAATGAAAAGTCTCCTCCTGCTTGAGGACTTAAAATCGTTCGTGTTTTAGGAGAATTTAAGTTGACGAGAATCTCTGATTTGCTAGAAACTTTAGCCATGTCTAGAAGCCCTTGTGCTTCAGTTTCGGTAAACGTCATAGTCTCAAGAATGGTTTACACCAACAAATGGGAATCAGAAAGACTCTTAAGCTCAACTTCTTGCCAAAAATATTAGCCAGTAGAAACGTGAAAAAGCGCATCACTGAGGACAATGATGTATATGCTATGTGAGGGCTACTATTTCTCTCAGCAACAATGGTAAACGGCGCGTAGGCAGCGAGCGCAAGGTAACACCAGAGCTTACTTTGGCAACTATCACCCCTACCTCAACACCCCCGCTGCCAACCGCCCGCCCCGCCCGCCGCCGGCTCGCGCAAGCTGCCCCCGCCGCTGGGAGCCGCCCCAACAACTACCGCGCCGACCGGCCCGCCGCCACCGGGTGGGCGAGGGTGGGGCGGGTCGGGTGGGACCGGGGGGCGTTGGGCCTTACCGGGCATCCACGTACTCCTGCACCCAATCGGATACGACCAGCGTGGGCGTACCGGCGAAGTGCTTGGTGTTGTGCGTAACCAGCGTCAGGTCGTGGGCGATGGCGGTTGCGCCGATGAGCAGGTCGAAGTCATCCACTACGCGGCCGATTTTGCGGCGGCGGGCCTTTTCTTCGGCAAAGATTTCTTTGGTCAGTTCGATGGATAACTCCTGCCCCTCAAATGCTTCACGCAGTATTGCCACGTTGCGCCGGTTGGCAGCTTGCCGGGCCGGGTCGCTCTTGGCTACCCCAAAAAGCAGTTCGATGATGGTGATTTCCGACAAGAAGCAGTTTTCAAAGCCAACAATATCTACTTTCTCCATCAGCCCAAACTCGCCTTTCATGTAGTGAACGCAAATGTTGGTGTCGAGCAGGTAGCGGCTCATAACTCAAGGTCGGGGCGGGTGCTTTGGCGGGCCTCCCGGAGCTGGCTGTTCAATTCTTCGCCGCTTTCCTCCGACTGCCACGCGCCAAACAACGACCGAAACAGTTGGGCACGTCCGGTCACGTCGGGTTTGGCCGGGGGCGCGGGCGTAGCAGTTGCTTTCACCCCCAGCCGCTGGGCCAGGTGCAGCAGCAGGGCCAAATCGGCATCATTGGCCGGCTCCATAATCAAGGTGTTGGGCATAATGCAAAATTGATAGCAGGAAAATAAAACTTTCGACAGGCTAAATTACGCTGTCTCCCGCCACTGGAGCGAAATCCGCTGCAAGCGGTCCAGCCACCGCAAAGTAACCCCGGTGCTTACTGGGTCATTACCCGAGCACCCCCGCCGCCAGCCGCCACCAACCGGCCCGCCCGCCGCCGGCTCGCGCCAGCCGCGACCACCGCCGGGGGCGGCGGGCAGGGCGGGCGGGCAGCGGGCCAGCGCGGCAAGGCAACTTGCCGCGAGCCGCGAACATGTACGGAGAAACAATAGCAAGCCCGGCGCTGGCTCAGCGCGGGGTGGGCGGCCGGCCCCGACGCTTAAGCACCAGCCCAGCCACGTCGGGCGCGAGCTTGGGCGCGGTGGGCTTGGGGGCGCGCTTGCGGGGTGGGGCCTCGTCCGGGTCGGGCGGGAGGCGCGTGAACCCGGCCAGGCCCAGACTTTGGCGCAATTGGGGCAGGCGCGGGTACTGGCCCAGCAGCTCGGACGCGAACAATCGTGTTTGGGGAGCGAGAGCAGACACTTCGGCCACGGCCCGCAGGCAGGCTGCCAGCCGCTGAAAGAGCGGCGGCGCGCGCAGCTCAGGCTTTTCCAGGTAGCCCTCGAAGCGCTCCATCACCGCGTCGAGGGTGGCTTCGGGCTGGTAGCGGGCGGCTTGGCCCAGTAGGCGCGGCAGCGTTGCCTGGTCCCAGGCGGGTGGCTCGCGCAGCCAGTCGAGGGTGAGCAGCAAGGGCAGCAGCTCGGGGCCGCGCTGCTCGGCCAACAGCCGCTGGGCCTGCTCGCCGAGCGTGGGCGGCCTGTGCGGCACGGCGGGCGAACGAAGCGCGGGCGGAGTCGCACGTTGCGCGGGCCTGAGTGGAGGTTTAGCCGGCGACTTAGCCGGCCGCGAGGATGAGGGCAAGGGCACCGGTGGGGACTTTACCGCCGGCGCGTCGCCCGCCA
>JANXNW010000287.1 GCA_025353905.1 Hymenobacter sp. | reverse complement strand
GCCAGCGGCAGGCTGCTTTCTAGGGCCGCCACAGCGCCGGGGTCGGTGGTGTCGAGGATGGAGAGCGGCAACCCGTGCGCGCCGCGCTCAAACGCGCGCTGAAACACAATCGGCCCCATCGTGCTGCCGCCCATGCCCATCACCACGAGGTGCTGAAAGCCAGCGGTTTGAACTTCTTTCACGAAATCCTCGATTTCGGGCACCGCCGCGCGCAGCATTTCCGGGCTGTCGAGCCAGCCCATAAACGCGCGGATGCTTTGCTGCGCTTCGGCATCGTCCGGGGTCCAGAGCGTCGCGTCGCGTTGCCAGAAGCGGGTCGTGAAATCGTGCTGGTTCAGCTCGGCGAGCTGCGCCTCGACGGCGGGGGCGTGTTGGTTGAGGTGGAAGGAAGTCATGCGGTGAGGTGGTGGGTTTTGGTTGGTCGGTTGTTCCTGGTGAGAAATTGCTTTATTGACCTCACGCGGCCGTTCTGGCGGCACCTCACCCCCTAGCCCCCTCTCCAAAAAAGAGGGGGGACTAGCGCTAGTTTTAGCTGTAAATCATACGTGAAATTAGAACTAGGACTAAAAACTAGTCCCCCCTCTTTTTTGGAGAGGGGGCTAGGGGGTGAGGTGCCGCCAGAACGGCCGTGTAAGAATTTATTTCAATATCGTGACCGTGCCCGTCTCAACGAATTCCGCCCCGGCCTCGTCGCGCAGGGTGAGCCGCCAGACGTACGCGCCGTTCACCGGGGCGTGGCCCCGGATGGTGCCGTCCCAGGTTTGGGCGCGGTCGGTGGCGCGAAATGCTTCCTGGCCGTTGCGGTCGATAACTACGAAGGAGAAGCCATTTAGATACCGGCCCTTCAGCTCCAGCACGTCGTTCAGCCCGTCGCCATTGGGGGTGAAGGCATTGGGCACCACGAGGCGGACGCGCCGCAAGGCGCTGGCCGTGTTCGAGTAGCTGACCGTACCGGCGGGCAGGCCCGCGCCGCTGGCCTCGACGCGGTAGCGCAGAGTTTGCCGGTCAGTAGGCGGATTGCTGTCGAGGTAAGAAAGGGCGGCGGTAGGGGCGCTGGCGGCCAGCACCGTGCCGTCGGCGGCCAGCGTCAGCACCCGGTAGCTGACGACCGCGCCCGTCCCGCCCGGCCCGCGCAGGGCCGACCAGCTCAGGCGGGCGCTGAGGCCATCGGGGTCAGCGGATTCGGCCCGCAGCAGCACCGGGCAGGTGGGCGCGGCGCTGCTGGCCGCGTTGCTGCAAACATCGGCGAGGCGGGCCGCGTAGCAGGGCGGGGCGGCGAGCAGGCGGGCCACGTCGGTCGGGTCGCGCAGGGTGTCGCGGGCGGGTTGGGCCACGAAATCCACGTCGGCCGGCCCGCCCTGGCGGCTGAAAACAACCTGGCTACCGGCCGGCAGCACTGCCCCGCCCGGCCCGGAGGCAGTCAATGTCAGGCGGTTGCGCAGGTCGAAGCTGGCCAGCACGAGCGGCGCGGGCGGGGCTAAGGCGGAGGTGGCGAGCACGGTCGCCTCGGCACTCACCGACGTGGCCCCGCCCGCCCCCGAGCCGATAGTGGCCCGCAGCTGGTAGCGGTAGCGGGTGCCGCAGCTCACGGCCGCGTCGGTGTAGGTGGTTGCGCCGGCAGGCAGCGTGGTCAGGGCCGTGCCGTCGCGCAGCAGGGTGTAGCCCAGCACCGGGCCGGCCGTGAGCCAGCTCAGGTTATTGACGTTATTGCCGGCCGCCGCGCTCAATTCGATGGTCGGCACGGCGACCGAGAACGCCGAATCGGTACGGCAGAAATCGCGGCGGCCGACGCGGTATTGCCCGGCGACCGCACCGGGGAGCGTTGCCGTGGGGCTGCCCGCCGCCAGAGCCGTCACCCGTCGCCAGCCGCCGGGCGCGCCAGGGTCGGCGCGCTGCACATCGTAAACGTAGCCGGCGGGCAGGCTCGCGGCGCTCAAATCCAGCCGCAGGCTGCCAGGCAGCGGTCCGCCCACGGTCAGGCCAGTCAGCACGGGCGTGGTAGCCGGGGCCAGGGCGGGCACCGTCTGGCTGGCTCGTCCGTCGCAGAGCGCATTGGTCAGGTATTGGCCCACCACGGTAAGGCTGCCGCCGGCCGGGGCCGCGAGCGTGGTCGAAGCGCCCGCCGCCAGCGGCCCGCCCACCGGCGCGCCATTCAATAAGGCCACGTACCGGTCGTAGCCGCCGCCCGTGATGGTGAGCCGCACCAGGCCCGCCGGGCACGGGGCCAGCGTGAACGTGGGCGCAGGCGCGGCTACGACCTGAAAATTGCGGACATAGACCGTACCCGCGCCGCCTACCATGCTGGGGTTAGTCAGCTCCGACACCGTGAGCGGCCCGGCCGCCGTGGGCGTAAACGTGTTACTAGCCAGCTGGGCGGGCACGAAATCGCAGTTGGCCGGCGTGGCATTGGTGCCGGGCAGGGCGTTGTAATACAGCAAATTGGGTGCGACTACCCGGCCGCAGCCGGGCTGAAAGCGCACTGGCCGGCCCACGCACAGCGCCTGCACCTCCTGGCCCGTGGCCGCGTCCAGGGCCACGAACGGCACCGGGCAGCCGACGGGCGGCGCGCTCACCGTGCATTGGGCCAGCAGGCGCAGCGGCAGCAAGGGCAGCAGCGGCAGCAGCACGAGCAGCCAGCGCCCGTGGCGCCCAATAAAAGCAGCGGCTCGCCCCATGCTCAGCTGGCTTTTTCCGGGGTTGGGATGGCTGGGTGACCAGCCTGGGCCAGTAACGCTTTGGTGCGAGCCATTTTATTTTTGAAGAAAGGCTGCTTGCTATAGTCCCTGGCTGGGCTGGTCGCGGGTCGGAAGCCAGTGGGTAAGACTATTGGCGTTTGATTCTCTTTGATTTTCATAAGTAGCTAGTTTTTTGGCTACACCTTGAACGCCAGGTAAGGCGTGTTCGCGCGGAAGGGTTGCCACCCGCGTTCAGTGAGGCCGTGTACGTCAAAATCACGGGTAATCTCGGCTAAGTTACGGGCGATACCCATGCGGTAGAGCCGGGTGCGGGCGGCGGTGCTGCCCACCGCATAAACGGCTGCGTTCGGGTGCTGACTAAAAAAGCCGTACAACGTGGCTGCCACCGTAGCCAGTACGCCTTGCTGGTCCTGGTTGCCGGATACGCTCACGTCGCTCACTAAACCAGTTTGCTTGTCTAGGTCACCCAGGTCACCAAAGCTCAGGTTATATTCTCCCGTATCGCTGATTTTATCGTAGCGCACCACTTTGTAAATGCCGCCTTGTGAACCAACGCTGTTAAATCCGAACGTTTCAAAATCAGCGAAAAACGTCACTTCATATCGAGGGTGCAGCACAGAGGATTTTGCTATATGTCAGACCCGTCACGCCCACCCATACTCGCGCACGAACCGCGCCGCCCGGTGCAAATCGGGGTAGAGTATCCGGCCGCGGGGCGCGAAGGTAACGACCTTGCGAAAGGCCGCCGCCACGGTTTCCAGCGCCGGGCCGGGCCGCGCCGCGCCGCTGGCCCGCCGCAAATCGAGGGCCTGCATGGCGGTCAATAGCTCGATGCCGAGAATCTGCTCCACGTTTTCGAGCACGCGGCGGGCAGTGGTGGCGGCGTTGGCTCCCAGGCTCACGTAGTCCTGGCCGCTGCTGCTCGTCAGGCTGTCGGCCGAGGCCGGCGTACAAAGCTGCTTATTCTGGCCGACGAGGCTGGCGGCAGTGTAGTGCGGCATCATTAGCCCTGGGTTCATCCCCGGCTCGGCTACCAGCGCAGTCGGCAGCCCGCGCTGCCCGGCCAGCAGTTGGTAAGTGCGCCGCTCCGAAAGGCTGCCCAGCTCGGCCAGGGCCAGGGCGAGCTGGTCTAAGGCCAGCGCCAGCGGCCGCCCGTGAAAGTTGCCGCCGCTCAGAATCCGGTCCTCATCGGGGAAGACAATCGGGTTGTCAGTCAACGAGTTCAGCTCGCTTTCCACGGTTCGAGCCACGTCGGCGACCGTAGCCCGCAGAGCCTGGTGCGCCGGCTGGTGCGGCGGGGCGGCGACATTCATCGAGAGGACGGCGGCCGACAAGGCGCCAATCGCGTCGGCCGCCCGCAACAAATGCTCGGTGCGCTCCAGCGCCTCGGTCGCGTAGGCCAAGTCAAAGGCAGAGCCGCCGAGCAGGGCCGCTTCTTCCGACGGGGCCAGGGCCAGCGGCTCCCAGCCAAAGAGGCCCAGCACGTCGGCCGCCGCCAGGCGGTAACCCTGGTAATTGACTTCGCCCAGGCCCAGCAGCGGCAGGCTCAGGTGGGCCAGCGCGCTGCCGCCCTGCTCGAACACGACCGGATACACCTCCCGATTGTAAAAATCAAGCAGTCGCCGCAGTGTGGCCCCCGCCACGCCGCCGTGGCTCAGGCGCTGCGCGTGGAGCAGCAGCAGCCGGCGCACCAGCGCGGCAGGCACTTCGGGGCCGGTGCCGCAGGCGTATGATGGCAGCAGGTGGGCGGGCGCGTGGTCGGTAGCGGCGGGCAGGCGGTGCTGGGCGATATCGGCGGGCAGGGTTTGCGGGCCGGCCAGAGCGGCAGTCAGCTCGGGCAGGGTGAGGTGAGTTTGAGAGAAAAGGGGCATGCGTGGTTAGCCCGCAGAGGGCGCAGAGGTTAGCGCAGAGGGCGCAAACATTCAGCGCCCTCTGCGCTAAC
>JANXNW010000249.1 GCA_025353905.1 Hymenobacter sp. | reverse complement strand
GCCCATCGTGCTGGTGGGGCTGCTGCTCAAGAAATACATCGACGTAATGCTCGAAAGAGTGGGCGTAGTGGCCTTTATGCTGGTGCTGGGCGGCGTAGTGCTGCTGTTCGTGGACCGTTGGTTTCCGCAGCAGGACGAGCGGGCGGGCGGCCACCCGGTGACGAACCCCGGCTGGCGGCAGGCGTTCGTGATTGGGCTGTTTCAGTGCCTGGCCGTGGTGCCGGGCACGAGCCGGGCGGCGGCCACCATCATCGGCGGGCTCACCCAGCGCCTCACCCGGCGGGCGGCTACCGAGTTTGCGTTTTTCCTGGCCCTGCCCACCATGGCCGCCGCCGCCGTGAAGGACATTTACGACTACTACAAAGACGCCCACGCGCACGGCGTGGCACTGGGGCAGCTCTTTTCGGGTGAGGAAGTCAAGCTGCTGCTCTTTGGCAACGTGGTGGCTTTTGTGGTGGCGCTGCTGGCCATCCGGCTCTTCGTAGGCTTCGTGGCGAAGCACGGCTTCCGGGCGTTCGGGCTGTATCGCATCCTGGTGGGCGGGCTGCTGCTGCTGCTGCTGGCCCTGAAGCTGCCGCTGGCGCTGGTTTGATTATTAGACTGCTGGCTGTCAGCTGTTAGCGGTTGGCTCTTCGCCAAACTATTATGGAAAATTTCGAAAAAGCCAGCCGTCAGCCACTGTCAGCCAGCAACCTGAAGGAAGGCGTGGTGCTGCTGCTCGACAAGCCCCTGACCTGGACCTCGTTCGACGTGGTGCGCAAGGTGAAAAACGCGCTGCGGCCGCCCAAAATTGGCCATGCCGGCACCCTCGACCCGCTGGCTACGGGCCTGCTCATCCTCTGCACGGGCAAGAAGACGAAGTCCATAGACGACATCCAGGCCCAGGAAAAAGAGTACGAGGGCACGTTTCGGCTGGGGCAGACCACGCCGAGCTTCGACCGCGAAACGCCCGTCGATGCCGAGCAGCCCTGTGAGCATTTGACGGAAACTGAAATCCGGACGGCAGCGGCCACTTTTCTGGGTCGCATCGAGCAAACCCCGCCGCTGTTTTCGGCCGTGAAGGTGGAAGGTAAGCGCGCCTACGAGCTGGCGCGGGCCGGCGCGACGGACACCGTCATCAAAAGCAAGACGGTCGAAATCAAGGCGTTTGAGCTGACGCGCATTGCTTTGCCGGAAGTCGATTTTCGGATAGTGTGCTCCAAAGGCACCTACGTGCGCAGCCTGGCCCGCGACCTGGGCGCGGCCCTGGGCTGTGGCGCGCACCTGAGCCGGCTCGTGCGCACCCGCATCGGCGACTACCGCCTGGCCGACGCCTACACCATCGCCGAGTTGGAAGCCCTGCGCCCGGCCGCCGCTGACCAAGTCGCCCGGCCCGCCCGCCCGCCCCGCGAGCGGCTGCGCCGCCCGGCGCCGGCCCGCGTCGGCCTCGACTACTTCGCTAGCCAGCAGCCCGCGCCCGAACCACCGGAATCCGCGTAATTCGCCTTCGCTCCGCCCGCTTTTGCCCGCGCTCATGCACGTTTTCCGCGACCCCGCCGCTTTTCCGCGCCTCACCCATGCTGTCGTTACCACGGGCACGTTTGACGGGGTGCATCTGGGGCATCAGCGCATTCTGGAGCGGCTGCGGCAGGTGGCCGACGCGGTGGGCGGCCCGGCGGTCGTTATTACCTACTGGCCCCACCCGCGGCTGGTGCTCGGCCCGCCCCCGGCTCACCCCGAGCTGCTGGAGCTGCAGCTGCTTAACACCCTGCCTGAACGCATCGCCCTGCTCGCCGCCCACGGTGTGGATTACCTGCTGGTGGTGCCCTTCACCCGCGAATTCGCCGAGTGGACTTCGGAGCAGTACATCCAGGAATTATTGTTGAATACGGTCGGCACTAGGCATTTAGTAATTGGCTACGACCACCGCTTCGGCAAAAACCGTGAGGGCGGCTTCGATTATTTATTGGCCCACGCCGACCGCTACGGGCTAAGCGTGGAGGAAATTCCGCGCCACGAGGTGGAGGCCGTCGGCGTGAGCAGCACCCGCATCCGGCGGGCGCTGCGGGCCGGCGATGTGGCCGCCGCCGCCCGCTCGCTCGGCTACGCGTATCCGCTCACGGGGCAAGTGGTAGCGGGCCGGCAGCTGGGGCGCACCATCGGCTACCCCACGGCCAATCTTGAAATCGAAGAAAAGCTCAAGCTCGTGCCCGCGCTGGGCGTGTACGCGGCCTGGGCCACCACGGCGGCCGGCAGCCGCCACCCGGCCATGCTCAACATCGGCCAGCGGCCCACCGTCGGCGAGAACCTCGCCCCCACCATTGAGGCCAATCTGCTCGACTTCAGCGGGGATTTATATGACCAAACCCTCACCCTGGAGCTGGTGGCCTGGCTGCGGGGCGAAGCCAAGTACGACGGCCTGCCTGCCCTGCAAGCCCAGCTCGCCCGCGATGCCGTGGCCACCCGCGCCGCGCTGGCCGGGTAATAATTTGTCTCGCACGGAGTTTGACAAGAATCGCGGGAGCTGCCCGGAGCTTTCGTCACAACTCCGGGCAGCTCCCACGCCTCCTTTCAAACTCCGTGCAAAAATTTAATTCTATGCGCTGCCTTCTCTGCCTGTTGCTGCTGCCTTTTCCCGTCCTGGCCCAGGCTCCGTTGCGGGGCGTGGTGCAGGACTCGGTCACCCAGCAGCCGCTTCCCTTCGCCAGCGTGTTTCTGGCCGGCACCACGCTCGGCGTGACGACCAACGAGGCGGGCGAATTCGCGTTTCCGAAGGTGCCGGCGGGCTCGTTCGACGTGGTGGGCTCCTACGTGGGCTACCGCCTGAGCAAGCAGACCGTGCGCGTGGACAAGCAGGCCCTGCCGCCGATTACGCTGCGCCTCGGGCCTACGGGCAGCGCTCTGGGCGAAGTGGTGGTGAAAGCCCCGCCCCACCGGCCCGAGGATTTCGAGAAATTCACCGACCTGTTTCTGGGGCGCAGCACGTTTTCGCAGCAGTGCCACATTACCAATCCGGGCGACGTGGTGGTGTTCGTCAATGACTCGACCCGCGAGCTGATTGCGTCGGCCAAAAACTTCGTGCAGGTCGAGAATGAGGCCCTCGGCTACCGCCTCAAATACTACGGGCTGCGCTTTGCCTTCAACCAGCAGGACGAAACCGGCAGCTTCGAGGGCCAGCCCGTGCTGGAAGAAATGACCCCGCGCGACGAGGCCCAGCGCCGCCGCTGGGCCGCCAACCGGGCGACGGCCTACGCCGGGTCGCCCACCCACTTTTTCAAGAGCATTTACGACAAGCGCATTCGGCAGCAGGGTTTTCTGGCCCAGCAGGTGCGCCTGGAGGCCGGTCCTAATTCCGCGGCCACGGCCAAGCTCTACCCCGCCCCGCTCATCCTCGACAGTCTGCGCCGCGTTGGGGAAAATGGGCGCGTGTATCTGCGCTTTCACCACGAGCTGCAGGTGGCGTTTTTTGGCGAAGCGCCCGACCCGCGCTACGACCAGCCGATGGCCCCGCTCGGCCCCGCGCCGCGCAAGCCCGCCAAGCCCTGGCCCACCCTGCGCCAGGTATCGCGCCTGCGCCTGCTGGCCCCCGAAGTCGAGATTCTGCCCAACGGCGCGCTTGTGGACCCGCCCGCCGTGCTGAGCGCCGACTACTGGGGCTTTGAGAAAGTCGGGGAGATGCTACCGCTCGACTACGAGCCGACGGGCTCAGGGCCAGCGACTTCGGCTACCTCGCCCGCGTCGGCAGCGCCGGCCCCGGCGGCGGCCCGGCTCAAGTAGGGCGGCAGCGAAGCGGGCGCCGGCTTTAGCTTCGCGCCATGATTGATAAGACAGTTGCGGATGCGCGCGCCGCGCTGGCCGGCCTCGCCGACGGCATGACCCTGATGCTGGGCGGCTTCGGCCTGTGCGGCATCCCTGAGAACGCGATTGCCGAGATTCTGCGCCTCGGCACAAAAGACCTTATCTGCATCTCGAATAACGCGGGCGTGGATGATTTCGGCATCGGGCGGCTGCTGCAGCGGCGGCAGGTGCGTAAAATGATAAGCAGCTACGTGGGCGAAAACGCCGAATTTGAGCGGCAATTATTAGCTGGCGAGCTGGAAGTGGAGCTAATTCCGCAGGGTACGCTGGCCGAGCGCTGCCGGGCGGGCGGGGCGGGCATTCCGGCCTTCTACACTCCGGCCGGCTTCGGCACCGAAGTCGGCCAGGGCAAGGAAGCCCGCGAGTTCGACGGCAAAATGTATTTGCTCGAAACCGGCCTGCGAGCCGATTTTGCCTTCGTCAAAGCCTGGCGCGGCGACACGGCCGGCAACCTCGTCTATCGTGGCACGGCCCGCAATTTCAATCCCATGATGGCCACCGCCGGCCGCATTACGGTGGCCGAAGTCGAGGACTTGGTGCCCGCCGGCGCGCTCGACCCCAACCAGATTCACACGCCGGGCATTTACGTGCAGCGCATATTCGAGGGAAAAGAGTACGAAAAGCGCATCGAGCAAAGAACAGTTAGATAAACGGGTAGCTTGCGAAAGTCGTGATACGCGGCTTTACCTTAATTTTCGCGCAGCGTTTGGGGTGTTGGGCGCAGTGTTTCGCAGTGTCCTCTCATCAGCCCACTGCGAAACACTGCGCCCAACACCCCGAACACTGCGCGAAATAAAAATCCCATGCTAGACAAACACGGCATCGCCCGGCGCATCGCCCAGGAAGTGCAAAATAATTCTTACGTGAACCTCGGCATCGGCATCCCGACGCTCGTGGCCAACTATATCCCGGCCGGCATCAACGTCGAATTACAATCCGAAAACGGCCTGCTCGGCATGGGGCCGTTTCCAACTGAGGATGAGGTAGATGCCGACCTCATCAACGCCGGCAAGCAGACCGTGACGACGCTGCCCGGCTCCAGCCTGTTCTCGTCGGCCGACTCGTTCGCCATGATTCGCGGCGAGCACGTGGACCTGACTATTCTCGGAGCGATGGAAGTGTCGGACACCGGCGACATCGCCAACTGGAAAATTCCCGGCAAGCTGGTCAAGGGCATGGGCGGGGCGATGGACCTCGTGGCCTCGGCCAAAAACATCATCGTGGCCATGCAGCACGTGGCCCGCGATGGCTCCAGTAAGCTGCTGCCGGCCTGCACGCTGCCGCTCACCGGCTTGCGTTGCGTGAAGAAAATCGTGACCGAGCTGGCCGTGCTCGACATCACGCCCGAGGGCTTCGTGCTGCGCGAGCGCGCCCCAGGGGTGAGCGTAGCCCAGATTCGAGCCGCTACCGCGGGGCGGCTCGTGGTACTGTTTGCCGATGACGACGAGGTGCCGGAGATGATGGGGGTGTAGGGGCCGCTCGGTTTTTCAGCGGGTAAATTTGCGTGACTATTCAGCGGCAGTTCTTGTTAGGGCCTCTGCGAACCTCCGCGTTTTACCTCTGCGCTCCTCTGCGGGAACTTCCGCCCGACGAGCCTTTCCCGCACTCATGGCTATTCATTCCAACGGCAAAGCATCCGCCAAAAAAGCCGCGCCCGACGTGCGCCTGACCCCCACCGCCGTGCCCGCCCACAAGCTCGTGCTGCGCACACTGCGGCGCTCCGACTTCAAGGCCATCAAGCACATCATGGACCAGGTGTACTCCAACATGGAGGGGGCTTGGTCGGCAGACGAGTTCGCGGCGCTGGTGCGCAAATTCCCCGAAGGGCAGATTGGCATCGAGGACAACGGCACGCTGGTGGCCGCCGCGCTGGCCATCATCGTGGACTACAGCAAGTTTGGCGATAAGCACACCTACGCCAAGATTACGGGCCAGGGCAAATTCGATACCCACGACGCGGACGGCGACACGCTCTACGGCGTGGACGTGTTCGTGGACCCGGCCTACCGCAACCTGCGCCTGGGCCGCCGCCTCTACGACGCCCGCAAGGAGTTGTGCGAGAATCTTAACCTGCGGGCCATGCTCGCCGGCGGGCGCATTCCGGGCTACGCCGCCTATGCCGATGAGATGACCCCGGCCAAGTACGTGGAGAAGGTTCGCAACAAGGAATTGACGGACCCGATTCTGACTTTCCAGCTCTCGAACGACTTTTTCGTGCGCAAAATCATCCGCGGGTATTTGCCCTACGATGCCGAGAGCAAAGCCTACGCGACGCTGCTCGAATGGCTGAACGTGTACTACGAGGAGGATGAAAAGCTCATCGGCAACACGAAGTCGAACGTGCGCATCGGCATCGTGCAGTGGCAGATGCGGGCCACGCGCTCGCTCGAAGACCTGCTCCAGCAAATCGAGTTTTTCGTGGATACCGTGTCGGGCTACAAGGCCGACTGCGTTATGTTCCCGGAGTTTTTCAACGCCCCACTCATGGCCCTCACCAACGAGGACTCGCCCTCGGTGGCTATCCGGGCGATGGCCGCGTTTACCGAACCCATCAAGGCCAAGATGATGGAGCTGGCCGTGAGCTACAACATCAACATCGTGGCCGGCTCGATGCCGGTCTACGAAGATGGCCGCCTGAGTAACGTGGCGTATCTGTGCCGCCGCGACGGCACTGTGGACGAGCAGTACAAGCTGCACGTGACGCCCGACGAGGCGAGCTACTGGGGCATGCGCGGCGGCGACAAAATCCAGTGCTTCGACACGGACTTCGGCAAAATCGGCATCCTGGTGTGCTACGATGTCGAGTTCCCGGAACTCTCGCGCCTGCTGAGCGACGAGGGCATGAAAATCCTGTTCGTGCCCTTCTGGACCGACACCAAGAACGCCTACCAGCGGGTGCGCATCTGCGCCCAGGCTCGCGCCATCGAAAACGAGTGCTACGTGGCCATCACCGGCTCGGTGGGCAACCTGCCCCGCGTCGAGAACATGGACATTCAGTATTCGCAGTCGGCCGTATTCAGCCCCAGCGACTTCGCCTTCCCCCACGATGCCATCGTGGCCGAAGCTACCCCGAACACGGAGATGACACTCATCGCCGACCTCGACCTGGACCTGCTTAAGGACCTGAACACGAGCGGGGCCGTGCGCAACCTGCGCGACCGCCGCAAAGAGCTGTACTCCGTGAGCTGGGTAAAGAAAGCGGATGCCGCCCGCGACGAGGAGCTGCTCGCGCAAGGCGAAGAGCGCCCGCCCGCTACGCGCCCCAGCCGGCGCAAAGCCATCGCGGCGGGGTAGGTGGTCAATGAGCAATTGTCAATGAGCAATGAGCAATTTTTGGGTTGCCCGCTCTTAGAGGCTGTTTAAGTTAGCACATTTTGACTATTCGGCGGATGTTACTTAGCAATATAAAGGATTCTTCATTGACCGTTTTTCGTTCGTAACACCTTGCCAGTCTACGGTTATTGGTTAGCCAACTGATGCTACGCTC
>JANXNW010000187.1 GCA_025353905.1 Hymenobacter sp. | reverse complement strand
GGGGCTAGGGGGTGAGGTTTACGGGCGGCGAGCCTGTTACAGGGACTAGAAAACTGCTCTAGGTGGTCAAACCCCAACACCCCGGCACACTGCGGGCTGAAGCCCGCGCCACATGGCTCAACTGCTCCTGCCTTTCACCTGGCTCGGCGCGTAGCCGAAATGGCGCGCGAAGCTGGTGCTGAACGTAGCCGGCGAGCCGTAACCCACCTGGTAGGCGACTTCCGACACGTTGGCGGCCCCGGCCAGCAGCAGGACGTGGGCGCGGGTCAGGCGCGCGAAGCGGATGAAGTCGCCCGGGCTTTGGCCGGTCAGGGCCTTGAGCTTGCGGTGGAGCTGGGTACGGCTCAGGTTGAGGGTAGCGGCCAGGGCCTCCACGTCGAGGGTTTCGTCGGCGAGGGCGGCTTCGACGGCGGCGCGCACCCGCCCCAGAAACACTTGTTCCAGCGAGGGCGGGCCGGTGGGGAAGTGGGCGGCGCCGCCGGGCGCGGTTTGGCCGAGCAGCTGGCGTTGGTAAGCGGCTTGCAGCTGCTGGCGGCCGCGCACGAGGTTGCGCAGCTGGGCCAGCAATTCTTCGCGGTCGAAGGGTTTGGTCAGGTAGGCATCGGCCCCGAGGTCGAGCCCGTGCAGGCGGCTGGGCAGGTCGGCGCGGGCCGTGAGCAGCACCACCGGGATGTGGCTCGTGCGCTCATCGAGCTTGAGCTGCCGGCACACGCCGTACCCGTCGAGGCGCGGCATCATGGCATCGGTGAGCACCAAATCCGGCAAATGCTCGCGGGCGGCGGCCACGCCCGCTTCGCCGTGGGCGGCTTCGAGCAGCTGATAATCGGCCCCGAGCGCGGTACGCAAATAAGCCCGCACGTCGGCGTTATCTTCGATGACGAGCACGAGCGGGCGCTCGCCGGGGCCGGAGTTAGCGGAGTGGGTAGGATTGATGGCGGGATTGGCCAGGTCAGCATCAGCGTCGGCAGCGGCCTCGGTGCCGTTCGCGGCGGCCGGCACAGTCAGCTCGTCGGCGGCGAGAACGGCCGTCGCGGCGAAAGCGGCCTGGTCGGCTGGCGCGCGGGTGGCGGTGGCGGCTTCGGCTCTGGGCAGCCACAGGCGCACGGTGGCCGTGGTGCCGCGGCCCGGCTCCGATTGCAGGCTGATGCCGCCGCCGTGCAGCTCGACCAGCTCGCGGGTCAGCGCCAGGCCAATGCCGGAGCCCTCCTGCTCGCGCGTGTCCGATGGGTCGGCCTGGTAAAAGCGGTCGAAGACGTGGGGCAGGTGCTCGGCCGCGATACCACGCCCGGTGTCGGCCACCGTCAGCTCGAGGCCAAACAGGGCCGGCTCGCCCGTTGCCGGGTTGGGAGCCGGGGTGTTGCTCGATTTCAGGGCTGATTCCGGGGTTGATTCCAGGACCAGGTCATCAGCTGCGGAAGCGATTCTGGTGGCGGCGCTGCTGCCAGCTCCGGTGACCGTTTCAGCGGGAGCCAGCGTCGGGGCCGGCCGCAGATACACCCGCACCTGGCCGGCGCTGGGCGTGAACTTAAAGGCGTTGGAGAGCAGATTGACCAGCACTTTTTCCAGCTTGTCGGCATCGAAGCACAGGTCGAGCCGGGGCCAGGCGGCCTCGAACGAGCAGGCGATACCGCGTTGCTGGGCCAGCGAGTCGAAGACGCTGGTCAGCCCCCGCACGAAACCCACCACGTCGGCCGGGGCGGGACACAGCGGCTGCTGGCCGGCTTCGAGGCGGCCCAGGTCGAGGAGCTGGTTGATGAGGTGGAGCAGGCGGCGGGCGTGGCGCTGCATGAGCTCGGCCTGCTGGCGGGTGGCCGGCTCCTGGGTGCGGGCGGCGATGTCGGCGGCCGGCCCCAGCAACAGGGTGAGCGGGGTGCGAAACTCGTGGGTGATATTAGTGAAAAAGCGCGTTTTCAGGTCGTCCAGCGTACGCAGCTGGTCGGCCTGGGCCAGTATCTCGTCGCGCTGCGCGGCCAGGGCCAGGTTTTGGTGGCTGATTTCGTCGGTGCGGGCCTGCACGGTGGCCTCCAGTCGCTCGTTCTGGGCGCTGACCAGCGCGCGCCGTTCCACTTCCTGGGCCAGGGTTTGGGCCGAGAGCCGCTCAACCTGCCGCAGTTGGGCCTCCAGGGCGCGGCGCGTCACGGCGAAGTCGCGGGCCAGGTAGCCCGACGAGCACACCGGCAGCAGTAGCAGCCCGAGCTGCATGGTCAGCTGCTGGCTTTGCTCGTGGCCGGTCCAGAAGTCGAATACGTCGAGCGCCACCAGAAAATACGTGAGCAGGGTGCCCACCATGCCCAGGCCCAGCAGCCAGATGCCCGGCTGCCGCTGCCCCACGGCCCGGCCCAGCACCCGCAGCGCGTCGAGCCAAGCCACTAAATACAGCGCGGCAAACGAATAGGCCAGGTTCTGGGTAGGCCGAGCCAGGGCAACGGCCGTCAGCGCCGCGCCCGCCGCGCCCAGGCTCAGCAGCCAGCGCCGGGGCAGCCGCCGCTGGCAAGCCGCGTACACGAAAGCCAGCAGCAGCAGCAGCGCCAGCGTGGCGCTGACCTCGTAGCCCAGGTAAGCCACCCACCGAAAATGGCCGTCCATGTTCGTGGACCACAAATAAATAAACGTCCCCGTGCCGGCCGCCGCCAGCAGGTAGAGGCTGTAGTAGAGGTTGGTGCGCTGGGGCCGATAATACAGAAACAGGAA
Source organism: Hymenobacter sp. (assembly GCA_025353905.1). Lineage (GTDB taxonomy): Bacteria > Bacteroidota > Bacteroidia > Cytophagales > Hymenobacteraceae > Hymenobacter. The sequence goes on along the minus strand of JANXNW010000187.1, from coordinate 10,357 downwards.
CAAATGCAGCAAAGCCAGTACGCCCACTCCGCTCACGTTGAGCAGGTTGTAGGTGTGCAGCTTGAGCCAGCCGAGCTGGCCGGCGGCCACGGTTTCGGCCGGCCCGACAAACGCGGCGAAGCCCCCGCTCGGCAGCAGCCCGGCCCCAAACTGGGCGTAGCGCACGGCCAGCACGTGCGGCCTGGCCCCGGCCAGCGTGAAGGGCAGCGCCCGGTAGCGCGGGTAGTAGCCGCGGGTGTTGGCGGCCGTGGTGCCCAGCTGGCCGAAGCGCCCGAGTAGCCGCCCGTCCAGATAAACCTCCGACGCGCCCTCGTGGACCAGGCGCAGGGCCAGCGCCCGGTGGTGCAGCGCCGGGTCGAGCCGAAACCGCAGCCGGAAGCAGCCCGACCCGGCCCAGCCCGGCGGCCCCTGCCCGAAGGCGAAGTCGGGGTCGGTGGTCGGCCAGCGGCGGTCGTCGAGGGTGGGGGCGGCCCAGTCGGGCGGCTGGCCGGGCTGGTAGCGCCAGGTGCCGGGACCGCCGAGCGGGTGCTGGTCGTCGGCCAGCGCGGCCGTGAGCAGCAGTGCCGGCGGAGTGGCTTCGGCGGGGTCAGCGGCGGCTAGCGGTACGGCCTGAGCGCGGGCAGCTGGCAGATTACCCATACCTAATCCCACGCTCAACCCCAAACTTAGTCCCACACTCAACCCCACGCTTAGCCCCAGGCTCAGCAGCCAGCCAACCAGGCGCGAAGGACGAAGAGCGGGCATTGTCGAGGTTAGCCAATAGCTTGGCAACGGCCGAGCTGAGGCAACCAAATGTACGGGTTATCGGCCACCCTGCGAGGGTCTCCGCCGCCCGCCCGAAAACCAGCCCCGGCGAGGCAGTCAGCACGGTTTTGAGAGGCCATGCAACAAAGCCCAATGCTTTTGCAACGTGGGCTAAAGCCGCTGTCACGGCCGCGAATGTTTTTGCAACGCCCGCGAATGCCCGGCGGCGGCCGCGGCCGCGTCCTTTGCGACGGGACTTGAGCCTGGTTTGAGTGGCCCCACCGAACTCTGATTCAGCCCCGTCACCCTCTTACTTGCCCGGCCTTTCTGGGCTATGAAAACGGCCGCTGCCCGGCTCCCCGGCTCCCGCACGGGGGCCGGGCCAGTGGTGCCTGGCTGCTGCATTCTTGCCTTCTCACTCTTCACTTCTTACCAGTATGAAAACCGACTGCCAACCCGCTTTTGCTGCCGCATCTGCTCCGTCGTGGCAACACCAGCTCCTGGTCTTGCTCGCCCTACTCGCGCTGGTAGGCTTCACCTTCTGGCTGCTGCCCCGGGCCGTGGGCAGCCTTTGGCAGGAAGCCCGCTACTCCACCCAGCGCGGGCTGAGTACCGTCACGCCGACCCCCGCGCCCGCGCCCAACCGCTAAGAAGCTGTTTGAGTCAGCTGCTTCAGCCGTTTTCAGGTAAGAACTGAGCGCTGAGCGCTGAGAACCTAGAACGTAGAACTGGTTGGCTCCAACCAGCTGCCTTATTGTGGTCTGAGCTCTCAGTCCTCAGCGCCCAGTTCTTACCTGAAAACGGCCCCCCCGCATTGCTCGCCGTTAGCCTCTGCTGCCAAGCCCTGCTTTTTCACCCCCCTCCAAATACGCTTCTATATGAAAACACTTCTGCTAACGCTGCTACTGGCCCTGGGGCTGATGGCCGCCGCGCCGGTCACCGCGCCCCCGCTCCCCGCTCAACAAGCCGTTCGGGCCGCGCTCCTGGGCACCACCTGGCGCGCCACCAGTACCGCGCTCGTCGTGGATGGCACGGCCGGCACCCAGCCTACCGCGGCCGACAGCTACCGCTTCGGGCCGGGCGGCCGGCTCGTCATCACCCGCGCCGACGGGAGCGGGGCCGACACGCTGCACTGGGCGTTGCGGCGCCACGGCACCCGGCTCGCGCTGGGTCGCGCTGGCCAGCCGCCGCGGCGGCTGGTCGTGCGTGGGGAGGGGCCAGACGGCCTGAGCCTGGCCGACGACTTCGGGCGGCGCGCCATTCGGGCCGACCTGCGGGCCGGGGTGCGCCCCAGTCTGGTGCAGCTGCTGCTGCGCTCGACGGGCAGCTACCAGTTTGCGGCGGGCGGCCCGCCGCCGGTACCTACCGCCCAGCTCCGCCGCCTGCAATACCAGCTCCGCCTGGAACCAGTGCCGACGCTGACGCACCGCTCGGCCGGGCGCGCGCGCTAGCTAGAGAATGTGCCACGCGCGCTTGCCCCTGGTCACTCCCTCAACCCTATCCCTGCACGCTGTGAAAACGACTTACACTTTCTTCGTGCGCTTGGCCGGACTGCTGGCGCTGCTGCTGCTAGCCCGCGCGGTGCGGCTGCCAGCCGACGCCCCCAGCGCTTCTAGCGCCTCCAGCAACTTAGTCGCCATCGAATACGCGGCGAGCGGCGAGAAGCTCACCGGGCCGCCCTTGGCCAACTGACGCGCCAGGCGCGGGGGCGCAGCAGGCTGGGTAGTGAGCGGGCCGGGCCGCCGGGCCTTCGAGTTTGATGGGCTGAAGGTGACCAGTGAGGTCGATAGCGTGCTGGCGCTTACTTTAGGCGTAAATTCAGCCAGCTCACTTTCCGGCGGCGGCATGGCCTCCTTTCTACCCGCTTTCGTACGAACGATTCTGCGCCGGGTCAGCCGGTGGCTGGGCTTGCGGCTGGGTTTAGGTTTGAGCCTGCTGGTGGCCCACCCGGTTGCGACCCTGGCCCAAATGCCACCCGTGCGCCTCTACACCGCCGACAACGGCCTGCCGCAATCGGTGGTCTATTGCCTGGGGCTGGACCGCTGGGGCCGGCTCTGGATGGGTAATCAGGCGGGCGTGTGCGTCTTCAACGGAGTTGAATTCAAATCTTACGGCGGGGCCGAGGGGCTGGCCGACAGCTACGTGTGGGCCGTGGCCCCGGCCCCCGACGGGCCGACCGTGTGGCTGGGTCAGCTGTACGCCGGGCTGGCCGCGTTGGGGGCCGACGAGCGCATCCGGCCGGTGCGCCTGCCGGGCCTGCGCCTGCCGAGCAACCTTACGGCGCTCTGGGCCGGGCCGGGCGAGGTGTGGGCGGGCACCGACGGCCAGGGCCTGTGGCAGTTGCGCTACGCGCCCGGCCGCCCCGACACGCTGGTGCGGCACTGGGGCACGGCGCAGGGCCTGCCCACCGATTCCGTTACGAGCGTGGGGCCGGGCCTGCGCGGGCAACAATGGGTAGCTACGCCGCGGGGCCTGGCGGTGCTGCCGACGGACGGCGGGTCGCTTTTGCCCACCGCTCAAGCCGCCCTGCCGGCCGCGCTGCGGACCGGACCGGTGGCCGGGTTCTGGCGCGTGAGCGACTCCGTGGCGTGGGTGGCGACCAGGCACGGACTGCTGCGGGTGAGCGCCCCGGCCGGCGGCGGGGCCTGGCGGGTGCGCCGCTACACCACCGCCCAGGGCTTGTGCGCCAATGCGGTGCGCAGCGTGGTGCAGGATGCCGCCGGTCGCGTGTGGGCTAATACCGCCGTGGGCTTGTGCCAGGGCGTGCCCGGTTCCGGTGCTGGTGCTGGCGCGGGCGAGCTGCGTTTTCGCTGCCTGGCCCGGCCCGAAAGCTTCGAAGGCGGCGAGGCCCGCGACGTGCTGCTCGACCGCGAGGGCAACCTCTGGGCGACCTCGGCCGACGGCCTGCGCCAGTACCTGACCAACGAGCGGTTCACGCAGCTCACTACCCGCGATGGCCTGCTCAACAATCGTCTGTATGCTATTATTCAGCCCCGCCCCACCGAGCTGTGGCTGGGAGTGCGGGGCGGCATCAGCATCTTGCCCCTGGGGCCGGATGGCCCGCAGCCGCCGGCCCGCCGGCTGGCCGTGCCCACCCGCGACGGCCGCGAGAACGAAGTCATCAGCCTGCTTAGCGACCGCCGGGGGCTGGTTTGGGCCGGAATGATTCGCGACGGTGCCCGGCGCTACGACCCGCGTACCGGCCGCTGGCAGCTCCTGGACCGGGTGCCGGGGTTGGCGGGCCAAACCGTGGCCAGCATCGGCGAAGACCGGCGCGGGCGGGTCTGGCTCGTGACTCACCGCCGGGGCGTAACGGTCTATGACCCGGCGGCGGGTACGTTCCGCACGTTTCGGCGGGGCGAGAACGGCTTGCCGAGCGACAAATTCTGGCAAGTGTACTGCGACCGGGCCGGCCGACTCTGGCTAGCCTCCGACGATGCCGGGCTGCTGGCCGTGGACACCGACCGCGACACGTTTCGGCGGGTGGACGGGCTGCCGGGCCTTCTCAGCTTAGGCTCCATCAGCGAAGACCGGGCCGGCGACCTCTGGCTGGGGCCGGTGAGCGCGGGCCTGATGCGCTACGAGCCGGCCACCGGCCGCCTGCACCGCTACGGCCCGGCGGTAGGCCAGCTTTCCACCAACCCGTTTTTTGTGCAAGCCGACAGCAGCGGGCGGGTTTGGGTGGGCACCAACCTGGGGGTGGACGAGTTCGACCCCCGCGCCGGGCGCACCCGCTCCTACGGCCGGGCCGAGGGCTTTGGCGGGGGCGAAACCAACCAGAACGCGGTGCTGCTCGACCCCGTCGGCCGCCTCTGGATGGGCACCGTGGGCGGGCTGATGCTCTACGATGCCCGCCGCCCGGCCCGGCCCCCGGCCCCGCCGCCGGCCGCGCTCACGGGCCTGCGCGTGGGCTTGCGCGACACCGCCTTGGTGGCGGGGATGCGGCTGCCCGCCCGGCTCAATAACCTGAGCTTCGACTTCTTGGCCGTCAGCCTAGCCCAGCCCGGCCATGTGCGCTACCAGTACCGGCTGCGCGGGCTGAGCGACGAGTGGGGGGGGGCCGGTGAAAAACCCGGCTGCCACCTTCGCCAACCTCTCGCCCGGTCGCTACACGTTTGAGGCGCGGGCCGGCCACCCCGATGACGGCTGGGGCCGCCCGGCAAGTTTTTCTTTTGAGATAAAAGCGCCCTGGTACCGCACCTGGTGGGCCGGCGCGGGCTACGTGGCCTTGTTTGGGCTGACGCTCTACGGGGTGCGGCGGCGCACCCGGCGGCAGGAGCGCGAGCAGGCTACCCGCCGCCTCGAACGCCAGGCCCTGACCCACTTGCAGGAGCTGGACCGCGTAAAAACCGACTTTTTCACCAACGTGAGCCACGAGCTGCGCACCCCGCTCACCCTCATTCTGGGGCCGGCCGAGCTGCTGGCCGAGCAGGCCCCCGACCCCGCCAGCCGGCAGCGTGGGGGCCTCGTGCTGAGCCAGGCCCGCAAGCTGCTCGCCCTCATCAACCAACTGCTCGACCTGAGCAAGCTCGATGCCGGGGCCTTGCGCCTGCACCCGGCCCCCGGCGACGTGGCGGCCCTGGCCCGGCAGCTCGTGGCCAGCTTCGGGAGCTTGGCCGCGAGCCGCGAAATAAGCCTGACCCTGGAAGCCCCGCCCGGCCCGGTGCCGCTAGTGTTCGACGCGGGCAAGCTCGACGAAATCCTGACCAACCTGCTGGCTAATGCGCTGCGCTTTACGCCCGTCGGGGGGCAGGTCATGCTGCGGGTGGCCGAAGCACCGCCCAGCGTAGCCGCGCCCGCCGGCAGCGTCGAGCTGACCGTGCGCGACACCGGCCCCGGCATCGGCCCGGAGCACCTGCCGCGGCTTTTCGACCGCTTTCACCAGGCCGATGGGTCAGTTATTGGGCACGACCCGGCGCGCGCGGGTACGGGCATCGGGCTGGCGCTGGTGCGCGAGCTGGTGGGGCTGCACGGCGGCACGGTGGCCGTGCACAGCAGCCTGGGGCAGGGCACGAGCTTCGTCGTGCGCCTGCCGCGCCACCTGCTGCCTGCCGCGCCGAACGGGCAGCTGTCGTCGCTGGCTTTGCTGCCCGATGCCGAAGCCGCGTCGGTCGCGCCCGCTCCGACAGTTGCCGTGCCCTGGCAGCACGCGGCCCTCACCGCGCCGCCCGCCGAAGCAGTTATTGGAGCGCCCGCCGAAGCATTCGCCGCCTCGTTGGCTGAGTCTTCGGCCGCGCCGCTGGCTGAGCCGCTGCCCGCCGAGCCGCTGCCCGAGCCGGCCGTAGTACTCATTATTGAGGACAGCGACGAGGTGCGGGCTTTCATTGCCGAAACCCTAACTCCGGCCGGCTACCGCCTGCTGCTGGCCCCCGACGGTGCGGCCGGCCTGGCGCTGGCCCGCGCCGAAGTGCCCGATTTGGTGGTGTCCGACGTGATGATGCCCGGCTTGAGCGGCTACGAAGTGTGCGCCCGGCTGCGGGCCGACCCGCTCACGAGCCACATTCCGCTGGTGCTGCTCACGGCTCGTTCCGGCGACGACGACCGGCTGCACGGCCTCGAAACCGGGGCGCAGGCCTACTTGCCCAAGCCCTTCCGGCCCCGCGAGCTGCAAGCCCAGGTGCGGAGCCTGCTCACGCTCAGCCAGCAAAGCCGCGCCCGGTTTCGGGCCGACGCGCAGGCGGCGCTGTCGCTGTCGGTCCCTGACTCTGCCTCGGCCCCAGCCGCGGCGGCGCTGCCGGCCCTCGACCGGGCATTTCTGGCGCGGGTGGACGCGGCCGTGCTCGCCCACCTCGGCGACGAAGCCTGCGGCGTGGACCAGCTCAGCGAGCACCTCAACCTGAGCCGCACCCAGCTGCACCGCAAGCTCAAGGCCCTGACCGGCCAAGCCCCCGGCGAATACCTGCGCCACGCCCGCTTGACCCACGCCCTGGCCCTGCTGCGAACCCGCACGGTGTCGGTGTCGGAGGTGGCCTACCAGGTGGGCTACGGCTCGCCGGCCCATTTCAGCACGGCCTTCTCGCGCGAGTTTGGCTACCCGCCGAGTCAGGTTAAGTGACGCTGAGCGGCCCGCGCCAACCCCAGGCGCACGAAAACGAACGCCTGCGCAACCAAAACGAAAGCTGCGCAACAAACGGGTAGGCGATTGCAACGGGCGCGGAAGGGTGTCGGGAAGGCCGGGTAAGTCCTTTGCTGCCAGCAACGCCGCCCTGATGGCCGCCGCGCGGGCCGGATGGCAGTCGCCGCTTTCACCCCCTTTCTTTCGCCCGGCCCACTGCCGGAACCGCCGCCTGCCATCCGGCACCTCGACGCGGCCGACCTGCCCTGGGCCAACGTGCTGTTGGCGCAAGCAACGGCCGTGCACCCGGTCCTGGCCTACGTGGGCGGCGAGCCGGCCGCCGCGCTCGCCTGGCTGCCGGGCCAGCTGCTGGCCCTGGCCCTGCGCCACGGCGGGGCTTACACCAACGCCGAGCGCACGGCCCTGGTCTTGTGGCTGGGGCCCGATGCGCCCCGCACCCTGGGCTGGTGGGAGCTGGGCGGGCGGCTGCGGGCGGCCTGGTACCTGGGGCGCGGGGTCAGCGCCCGCCTGGGCCGGCTGCTGCGGGCCGAAGCCTGGCTGCGCCACCAGAGCTTAGCCGATATGCCCCACCACCGGCTGCTGGCCGTGGCGGTGGCCCCGGCGGCGCGGGGCCGGGGCGTGGGCCGCCACCTGCTGGCCGCCACGCTGGCCGCCCGCCGCCAGCCGCGGGCGCTGCCCTGCTACGTGAGCACCCAGGCCCCAGAGCAGGTGGCCTTTTTGCAGAGCCTGGGCTTTCGCCTCACTGGCCACTGCGCCCTCATGGGCGGGCCGCCGGGCGTGGCCTTGAGCACCTGGGGCCTGCTGCGGCCCGACCAGGGCTAGGAATCCGACGGCCATTTCATTTCCCTACCTCTTTCCGCTTCTTTCTGATGACTATTTTTCCCCCGCGCCTGCTGCCCCTTGCGGCGGCTCTGCTTACCGCCGCGCTTTTGGCCCCTACTGCCCGCGCCCAGAGCGTGGGCATCGGGGCCACTGGTTTCACGCCGCCCGCCTCGGCCGCGCTCGAAGTGCGGGCCGCCAACAAGGGGGTGCTGTTTCCGCAGGTGGCGCTGCGGACGCTGGCCGACAACACGACCGTGCCCAGCCCGGAGCCGAGCCTGCTCGTGTTCAACACCAACGCCGGGCTGCCCGGCGGGCTGGGCTTCTACTATAATGCCGGCACGGCCGCCGTCCCGGCCTGGACCAAGCTCAACACCGGCACTGCCCCGGCCGGCGCGGGCTGGAGCCTGAGCGGCAACGCGGCCACCGACTCGGCCAGCAACTACCTGGGCACGAGTGATAAGCGCCCGCTGGTGCTGCGCCTCAACGGGAAGGAGCGGGCCCGCTTCAATCACAACAATGGGGCGCTCTGGCTGGGCTACCCGGTTGTCGGCAATGGGGTTTTTGCGACGGGCAACGTGTTGCTGGGCTACCAGGCCGGCGGCAGCCTGCTCACCAGCGCCAGCAGCATCAATGTCCCCACCAGCGGCGTGGACAACCTCATGCTGGGCGTGCGGGCCGGGGCCAATACCACTACCGGCTCGGGCAACGTGTTTGTGGGCAACAGGGCCGGCGAGCGCAACACGAGCGGTGGCGACAACCTGTTCGTGGGCAACTCGGCGGGCAATGGCAACACGACCGGGCTTCGCAACACGGCGATGGGCGTGGAGGCCGGCTATTTTAACCAGACCGGCGACTTCAACTACGCCAGCGGCTACCGGGCCGGCTACAACAACGAGGCCGACAACAACCACATGGTGGGCTACCAGGCCGGCACTAACAACACGACGGGCACCCTGAACACGTTTGAGGGCTACCAGGCGGGCTACAGCAACACGACGGGCAGCTTCAACGTGGCCCTGGGCGACTCGGCGGGCTACGCCAGCCAGAACAGCAGCGGCAACGTGTTCATCGGGGCCGGGGCGGGCAAAAAAACGGTTGCACCCAGCAATTTCGGCCCCAACCATTTCGTGGGTTACCGGGCCGGGGGCAACAACACGACCGGGAGCGGCAACTACTTCAGCGGCCAGTTTGCTGGCTACGCCAACACGAGCGGGGAAGTCAATCACTTTGAGGGCCGGCTGGCGGGCTTCGCCAACACGACCGGCGGAACGAACTACTTCAGCGGGTCGCGGGCGGGCGAGCGCAACACGACCGGCAGCAACAACCTTTTCATCGGCGTGAGTGCGGGACGAACTAGTCAAACGGCTGATAATAACCAGTTCATTGGCTTCAACGCGGGCTTCGCCAACACGACCGGCACTCAGAACACCTTCGAGGGCAACCGGGCGGGCAGCCTCAACACCACGACTTCGCGCAGCACCTACTTCGGCTACAACGCCGGCCTGCGCCTGGGCGGGGCCGACAACGTGGCCCTGGGCAACCAGGCCGGCGCGGGGCCGTCCAGCGGCCTCACGGCCATACCTGCCGACTTCGTAACGCTCGTCGGCAGCCAGGCCGGGCAAAACAACACGGCCGACAACACCGTGGCCCTGGGTTACCAGGCCGGCCAGGTGAATACGGGGCCAACTAGAGCGGTTCTCAGGTTCGTGTAACAGGCGATGTATCTTTGAGCATGCAAGCTTACTCAGATGATTTGCGCGAGCGCGTGGCAGCGGCCTACGCCGTGGCGGGCGCTACCTCGGCCCACGTGGCGGCCAGGTTCCAGGTATCGGCCTCGTTCGTCCGCAAGGTGCGCCGCCAGCAAAAACAGCGGGGCACGACGGCCAGCCAGCGCGGCCGGCCGGGGCCGGCCCCGTGCTTACTGGCCCCGGCCCTGCGCGAGCTAAGCGCCTGCTTGGTCCAGCAACCTGACGCGACGCTCGACGAACTCTGCATCTGGCTCGCGGCCCTGGGCCAGCCCGCCGTGAGCCGGGCCACGCTGGGCCGGGCGGTGGTGGGGTTGGACTGGCGACGTAAAAAAAAAGCACCCATGCCGCCGAGCGCGACACGGAGCGGGTCGTAGCCTGGCGGGCGGCCTTTGTAGAAGCTATTCAAAAAGAAGACTTTACGCGCTTCAAGTTCGTGGACGAAACCAGCACCAACCTGACCTACTGCCGCCGCTATGCCCGCGCCCCGGGCGGGCAACGTGCCGGACAGGGCACCCCCTTGCACGGCGGGCCGAACGTGACGCTGGTCGCCGCCCTGACCGCGACGGGGCTGCAAGCGGCGATGACGGTGAGCGGGGCCGTCAACGGAGACGTGTTCGCCGCGTATCTCGACCAGGTGCTCGGTCCGACGCTCGTGCCGGGCGACCTGGTGGTGGTCGACAACCTGCCGGCTCACAAAGTCGCGGGCCTGGCCGAGCGCGTGCGCGCTCGTGGGGCCAGGCTGGTGTATTTGCCGCCTTACTCGCCGGACTTCAACCCCATCGAGTTGGCTTTCAGCAAACTCAAAACCTGGTTGCGCACGGCCCAGGCCCGCACGCGGGAGGCGCTGGAAACCGTCATTCAAGCGGCCACGGAGTGGATAAGCGCGCAGGACGCGAAGAATTGGTTTGACCATTGCGGGTATCATATTCAGTAGCCTGCCTGTTACACGAACCTGAGAACCGCTCTA
>JANXNW010000177.1 GCA_025353905.1 Hymenobacter sp. | reverse complement strand
GTCGGGCGCACGGGTCAATAGAATGCGCTCGTTTTCCTGCGCCCGACGCAGCAAAGGCTGCGTCCCACCTCACTTTTTCACCGCTTCAGTCGCCGCTTCCGCCGCTTCGGCAACCTTGATTTTCGCCCGCCTCGCCCGCTCATCACCTTTGAATTATCAATTCACCAACGCCTCCTCACCCAATCACTCATTCGCTCATTCACCCACTCACCATCATGAAAAAGCTCCTGTTTGCCCTCGCCCTCGCCGCTGCCTCGCTGGGCACGGCCACCGCTCAAACCGCTTCGGTCGCCTCTGTCGCCGCCCCCACAGCGGCAATCGCCGCCCCGGCCGGCTACACCGAGTCGCTGACCGAAACCGTCACGGCCATCTACCACACCGGCGACGCGGCCGAGCTGCGCCAGCTGGCCGGCACCTGCGAGCGGGCCGCCTCGGTGAATCCCACCGACTGGCTGCCGCGCTACTACCAGGCCTACGCGCTGCTCATCAACACGTTCCAAAGCAAGGATAGCGACGAAATCAAGGACAAAACCCTTGACCAAGCCGAGGCGGCCCTGGCCCAAGCCCGCGCCCTGCGCGGCGACGAGTCGGAGCTGCTGGCCCTGCAAGCGTACCTCTACCAGGGCCGGTTTTCAATTTCGCCGATGACGCGCATGATGAAATACCCGCGGATGGTGGACGAAACCGCCGCTCAGGCCAAACAAGCTAACCCGGCCAACCCCCGCCCCTACCTCATCGCGGCCAACAACCTCTACTTCCGCCCCAGCATGTTTGGCGGCGGCCCCGAGGCAGCCCGCCCGCTGTTTGAGGCCGCGCAGGTTAAATTCGCCGCTTATCGGCCCGCTAACGCGCTGTTGCCCAACTGGGGCGAGAATCAAGTGACGGGTCGGATGAAGAAGTACGCGGCTACGGCGGCGGCGGCCGCTACCGCGAAGTAGCGACCAGCGCGGGCGGGCGGCTTTTCGCCGCCCGCCCGCTTGGCGTTGCTGAGCTTAAGGCTCAGTACCTTCTGCCTGCCCAATCACCGCGCCAACCAACTCAATGCCAACCGGGCGGGCGGCGAAAAGCCGCCCGGCCCGCCCAAACTTTAGCCCCCCTCTTCCACTCATGGCTTCCCCCACCCTGTTTGCCCCGCCCGCCGCTCTGCCCGCCCCTATTGTATCAGCCGTCCGCGAGCCGGCCAACCCCCACCGGCCCTCGACCTTGGCCGGCGAGCCGTCGCAGGTGCGGGCCATGCTGCGCTTTTGGGGCTGGATACTGCTGGGCTGCTTCGGGATTTCGTTCTTGAACACGGCGCCGCCCTGGGTCAATCCGGCGGAGTTTGGAGTATCGTTCGCGTATTCGCTGGTGTATTTCGTAGGCTTGTGGCTGGCCAACGCCTACACCGCCGACCTGCTTAATCAGCGCGTGGGCTGGGGCGAGCGGCCCGTGCGGCGTCTGCTGCTCACGGTAGGGGCCTCGCTGGTGGCCTCGCTACTCGTGATTGTGGGGGTGAGCGAGGCATCGTCCATGCTACTCTGGCACCACGACGCGCTGTATGTATTTCGGCACAACCTGCTGGGGCAAATGCTTTTCCCGCTGCTCATGACGGTGGTTATTTCGCTCTTTATGCACTCGCGCACGTTTTTGCTGAGTTGGCGCGAGGCTACCGTGCGGGCCGAGCGCCTCGAAAAAGAAACTGCCGTAGCCCGCCTCGACTCGCTGCGGCGGCAGGTGGACCCACATTTTCTATTCAACGCCCTCAACGCCCTGACGAGTTTGGTCGAAGAAGCCGACCCGGCCCGCGCCGTGCGCTTCATCCGCCAGCTGAGCGGCGTGTACCGCTACGTGCTCGACTCGCAAAGCCAGGAGCTGGTGCCGCTCAGCGAAGAGTTAGCCTTTGCCGAAGCGTATATCTTTCTCCAAAAAACCCGCCTCGGCGACGCGCTCGACTTCGAGCTGACCCACTCACTCAATCACTCCTTCACCCAATCACTCCACTTGCCCCCGCTGGCGCTGCAATTGCTGCTTGAAAACGCACTCAAGCACAATACCGCTTTCCAGGCCGACCCGCTGCGCCTGGTCGTGACCGTGGACGAGGCCGCCCGCACGCTCACCGTGCGCAACACGCTGCGCCCGCGCCGGCTCAGCGCCGACGAAACGTCGGGGCGCGGGCTGGCCAATTTGCGGGCGCGGTATGGGTTTCTGACTTCTCAGCCGGTGCAGGCTGGGCCGGTGGCGGGCGAGTTCGTGGTGCTGCTGCCGCTGCTGGCGTTGAATTAGAAATTAGGAATTAAAAATTGTGGCGACTGAAGCGGCGGAATTAAAGCTGTAATCAGCGATGAGCGAAATACGCTGCGTTTATGTAGAATCAGCCGAATCAACTGCAACAATTGAAATAGCCAGCCCCAATTTTTAATTTTTAATTGCCAATTTTTAATTCTTTATGCTCCGAGCCTTACTCGTCGAGGACGAACCGCTGGCCGCCCGCCGCCTGGCCGCGCTGCTGCAAAAGCTACCCGAACCGTTCGATATTCTTGGCCCTGCCGAGTCGGTGGCGCAGGCCGTGGCGCTGCTGCGCGCCGGCCCCGCGCCCGACGTGCTCTTTCTTGACATTCACCTGGCCGACGGGCTGAGCTTCGAGCTGTTCGAGCAGGTCGAAATTCGCTGCCCGGTCATCTTCACCACCGCCTACGACCAGTACGCGCTGCGCGCGTTCCGGGTGAACAGCGTGGACTACCTGCTCAAGCCTATTGACGAGGAAGAGCTGCGCGGGGCCGTGGCCAAGCTGCGGGCGCGGCTGGCGGCCACGACTGGCGCGGGCGCGCCCGTAGCACCGATAATTGATGCGGCCAGTCTGGCGGCGCTCGTGGCCCAGTTGCGGCAGCCCGAGCCGGCCGTAGCTTACAAAACCCAGTTCGTGGTGCGCGTCGGCGAGCACTTGAAAGTGGTGGCCGTCGAGCAGGTAGCGTATTTTCTGAGCCTCGAAAAAACAACCTTGCTCTTCGCCGCCGACGGCCGCAAGTACGTGGTGGATTACACGTTGGAGCAGCTGGAAAATCTGCTTGACCCGCGCGAGTTCTTCCGCCTCAACCGCGCTTACCTGGCCCGGCAGGCCGCCATTCAGGACATTATTCACTACGCCAGCTCGCGCCTGCAAACGGTGCTGCGGCCCGCCCCGCCCGCCAGCGAAGGCCCCGTGCTGGTGAGCCGGGAGAAAGTGAGCGTGTTCAAGAGCTGGCTGGACAGGTGAAGCAGTGGGCAGCAGGTTTGGCTACGCCGTCCAACTTCCCTGGGCACCCTACCTTCGCACCATGCGCCCTTTTCTGCTTCTGCTGCTGCTCACGGCCTGCTCCGCGCCTTCGTCCTCTGACTCGACCACGACCAATGCTTCGCCGAGCGGCGACTTTACGCCCCAGGACGGCCAGGGCGGGCGACCGCGGCAGGGCCGACCGCCGCGCACCCGTCGGCACCGGGGCGCGGGCGGTCAGGATACTCCCCAGGAGCCGCCCCTGAGCGAGAGTCAATTACCGCCACTCGGCACCGAGCCGGCCGATAATCTGCTGCTGGGCAACCCCAGCGGGGCCACCGCCGACCCGCGCAACCCAACCAACTACCTGCTCACCCGGTCCCAGTTCGCCACCGGCTACAACGCCCAGCGCGGCACCCCGACCTGGACGAGCTGGCACCTGAGCCGGACCGACATCACCAAAAACTTCCCCCGCCAGAACGACTTCCGCGCCGACCCCGGCCTGCCCCGGCAGTTCTACCCGGTGTCGCCCCAGGGCTACGCCCGCTCGGGCTTCGACAAGGGCCACAACTGCCCCAGCGGCGACCGCACGGCCACGCTCGACGACAACTCGGCCACGTTTCTGATGAGCAACATGGTGCCCCAGGCCCCGGCCAACAACCAGCAAACCTGGGCCAAGCTCGAAGAATACACCCGCGCCCAGGTCGGGCGCGGCCTCGAAGCGTACGTCGTCATGGGCTCTTACGGGCGTGGCGGCACCGGTAAGCTAGGCCCCCAGCAAACCCTCGACCAGGGCCGCGTCGCGGTGCCCGCCCGCATCTGGAAAGTCGTTTTGTTTCTGCCCGAAGGCGACCAGGACCTCCAGCGCATTCAAGCCGGCCAACAGGTTCGGGTGCTGGCCGTGGACACGCCCAACGACCAAAGTGTCAGCCCCGACTGGCGGCAGTACTTGGTGTCGGTCGATGCCATTGAAGCCGCCACCGGCCTCGATATTTTCAGTGCCTTGCCCCCCGCCACCCAGGCCACGCTGCAAAAAGTGGTGGATAGCGGCCGGGCGCGCTGACCTGTTACCGATTAAGCTTGCTCCTGGCCAGCGTAGCTCGGCTCAAAATCCTCGCGCCGGGGCCGCACGTCCAGCGACGACACCCCTTGGCGCTTGGCCTCAGTGGTCGTTTCCCATAGTAAGTCCACTACGATGTCCATCGTTTGCTTGTATGAAAGTGCGGCCGACCACGGAGCCACCAACTGCACCACGTAGCCAGGGTCGTAAAAGCCCGGAAACTGCTTTTCCAAGCCCATCAGCTCCAGCGGCCGGCCCTGCCGGATGCTCTGCGCCAGGAAGGGCTGCAAATCGGCTATCACTTGTTCTTTATCCATGTCAGTAAGCCGTCTGGAGCAGCTAAAAAATTGATAAAATCGGTCACGTTCTGCTGGCTGGTCCGCCCCGGTGACTGGTAGCGCAAACGCTCATTCCAGGTCCATAGCAGCGGGTCGAATGCAAGAAATACTTTGTCTTGCCGTCGCTGCTCAAAGTAAGGCAGCCGCAAGCCGCTTATTACCAACAGCAAAAATAGATTGTGGGTTTGCACTAGATTCTTGACTTTGCCGATGTCGGTAAACTCATCGGCCGCCGATACTTTGTCCGCGAACAAGCTTTCGATACCAAACTGTTCGGCGATGCGGGCCTTCAACGTCAGCTCGACACTGTAGCCGGCCAGGTAGAACGCCCCATCCGGCTTGCCGTTATCGGCCAGAATCCGGGCTTCTTCCAGCCGTAACGAGGCTAGGGCGCGAATGATGACGGGCGTATCCATGCGCCAAAGTAAGCAGCTCCAGCCGAAGCCACGCCGCCCAGCGCCCGGAACGTGAGCAGGCGCGCTACTCAGCGTGGCCCACTGGCTTCCCGGCCAGAAACCGCCCGATGAGCCGCACGTACTCGTCGCCGAATTCCTGCTTGGTAAGCTTTTCTATCGCGCCGCCGTGCCCGCAGGCTACGGCCAACACTTGCCGCCGCTGGCCCGGCCGGGCGGCGCGGACGGTGGCCTCAGCCTGGGCCAGCGTCGTGATGGGGTCTTCGCGGCCGGCAAACAGCAGCCAGGGGCATTTCACGCGGGCGGCCACGCGGCCAAACGTGGCCGCGTCGGCGGGCAGGGTGACGGGCCGCTCGGGGGTGGTGCGGCGATTGTAGGCCACGATGGCGGGCGGGTTAGCCGGGAAGCCTTCGGTTATCAAAAAGTCGCACCGCGCACCAGCCGCCCCTCTGGCCGCCCCTCTGGCCGCCACTTTGGCCCCCAGCAACGCCCCCATCGAGAAACCGTGGATGCCCACCCGTTGGCCGGGCGCCCGCCGCCGGGCCTCGGCCAGGGCCGTGCCCAGGTCGGTAGCAAATTCGGCGTAGTAGAGCTGGTTGATGTCGATGGCAAACGCCTGGCTGTGGCCGAAGCCCCGATAATCGAACAGCAGCACCCGGTAGCCGGCCGCGGACAGGGCCTGAGCCAGGTAGAGGCTGTACGACATATTGCCCCAGTCGCTACCGGCCACCACCACCGTGGTGCGGCGGTCGGGCACGGCGGCGGCCGGCTCAATCAGCCAGGCGGCGAGCCGCACGTGGTCGGGCGTGCGCAGCGTCAAATCCTGGTAGCGCAGGCCCAGCGTGTCGGGCTTGGCCCACCAGGCCGCCAGCGGTTTGCTGGCCCAGGCCGAAGCGCTCACAAGCAGCAAGCTGATAATCAACACAAAGCGAGTCATAGCCGAAGCGGTAACAGCCGCAGCCCCATTGCCACCGCCGATGCATAGACTACCCGCGTTCTCGGGCGTTGCACCGGCAAGGTCACAGCGCTACTTAAACTCGCAGTGGGCAGTCGCTCACGTCTCGGTCAGCACCGTCTTAAAACCGGCCAGGTAGCCGGTCGCGTCGCGGCCCAGCGCGTAGGCCCGCACCTGCGGCTCCTGGCCCACGCGGTACACCTGCGCGTCGGTCAGCTCCTGCTTCATAAATAGCTGTAGCGCCTTGTAGCGGTTGGCCAGGGCCACGTCGCCGAGCACACCCTGGTCGGCGGTGTGCTGGCGCAGAAACAGAGTCAGCTCCACGGTTTCGACTTTCGTGCCGGCCGGCTCGCCCACCGCGGCGAGCAGCGCGGCCGACGATGGCGCGCCCGTGCCGGGGGCAGCCACGCGCATCGCTTCGAGCGGCGCGTCGCTCTCGCTGATAAAGTCCAGACCCTGGGTGAGCTGCTGGAGTTGGGCCAGCGTAGGGTCGTCGGCGGCCGACGTGAGCGGGGCGGCGCTCGTCGTTTCCGCGCCCGGCAGGCCGCTGCCGCCCGTCACGCCGGCCGCGATGGCGACGGCCAGCTCCCGCATCCGCGCCTCAGGCACGGTGATTTTGGGATGGCTGAAATTCAGGTCGCTCACCTGATTCAGCGGCACGAGGTGAATGTGGGCGTGGGGCACTTCCAGGCCAATCACGGCCAGCCCAACGCGCCGACATGGCACGGCCGCCCGTACGCCCGCCGCCACCCGCTGCGCAAACAAGTGCAAGGCCGCCAGCGCTGGCGCGGACAGGTCGAAAATATAGTCCACTTCCGCTTTCGGGATGACCAGCGTGTGACCCTCCACGAGCGGCGTAATGTCGAGAAAAGCCAGGTGGTCGGCGTCTTCAGCCACTTTATAGGCGGGCAATTCGCCGGCTACGATGCGCGAGAAAATGGAAGGCATATGGTGAGTTGGTGAGATAGTGATTTGGGGAGTTGGTGGGCTGAGTTTGGATAGGGCAATGAGCAGCGCCAATAAACGTACAAAAGGCGAAGCCAAACGGCTCCGCCTCTGAAACTCACCAGCTCACTGGTTCACTTGCTCACCGGCCTACTTCGAGAATCTCGAACTGGAGCTTGCCGGCGGGCACTGTGATTTCGGCCACGTCGCCGACGGCCTTACCCAACAAGCCGGCCCCGATGGGCGACTTAACCGATATTTTACCAGCGGCCAGATTAGCCTCTTCCTCCGCCACGAGCAGATAGTCGAGCACCGCGTTATTTTTCAGATTTTTGAGCTTTACCTTACTCTGAATGAGCACCTTGCTGAAATCCATATTGGTTTCATCGAGCAGGCGCGCGTTGCCCAGCACTTCTTCGAGCTTGGAGATTTTCAGCTCCAGATGACCTTGAGCATCTTTGGCCGCGTCGTACTCGGCATTCTCGCTCAGGTCGCCCTTATCGCGGGCTTCGGCCAGCTGATGGGCCACTTCGGCCCGGCCCCGCACCTTGAGGTGCTGCAGCTCTTCCTTGAGGTTATGTAAACCTTCGGCGGTGTAATAATTAACGGAAGCCATGATAGTTACGGGATATTTTCGGGCAGGTGCCCGCGGCGGGTGGGCAGGTAAAAACGAAAGAGAACGGCTGGCACGTTGGCCAGCCGTTCTCCGATGAGGTAAGGCAAAGATACAAGGAAATTTGGTGCTTGGTGCCTGGTGCCTGGTGCCTGGTGCCTGGCTTCGTTCGCCATGACTCTGCACCCAAGCACCAGGCACTAAGCACCAAGCACCAACTTAATCTTAGCCACCAGCACCTTGTTGATGCGCACGTAGCTCTGGGTAGTCCAGCCGCCAATATGGGGCGAGAGCAGCACGTTGGGCGCGGCGCGCAGGTAATCGAACCGGATTTGCTGAGCGGGGCTGAGCGCGGCCAGCTTCTCGTTTTCGAGCACATCGAGGACTGCCCCGCGCACCCGACCGCTCCGCAGACCGGCCACCAGCGCGGCTTGGTCCAGCACTTCGCCCCGCGCTGTGTTCACGAGCCAAATCGGATGCGCGAACGCCCCTAGAAACGCCTCATTCACTACCTCGTGGTTGGCGGCCGAATACGGGATGTGCAGGCTCAGCACCTCCGCGCGGGCTTGCAGCTCGGCCAGGGGCACGAGCGCAGCGTGGCCATCGGGGCGGATGGTTGGGTCCTGGTCGCAGGCCAGCACCACGCAGCCCAGGCCGCTGAGCCGCCGCGCCAGCGCCCGGCCCATGTGCCCGTAGCCGAGCAGGCCCACGGTCTTGGTGCCCAGCTCCTCGCCCCGATTAGCTTCGCGCAGCCACTCGCCGCGTCTTACCTCGGCATCGGCCGTGGCCGAGTGGCGCAGCAGGGCTAATAGCTGTCCTAAAGCAAATTCACCCACCGCATCGCGGTTGCCCTCGGGCGCGTTTACGAGCATCACGCCAGCCGTTTTTAGCGCGGCCTCGTCGATGTTGTCTACGCCCGCCCCGGCGCGGGCCACATAGCGCAGGTGCGGCCCGTGACGCAGCAAGTCACTGGTTACGAGCAGCTTGGAGCGTATCACGAGGCCGGTGTAAGGCTGAGCGGCGAGGGCGGCCGGCACGTCGGCAGCTTTGAGCTGCGGCTGGTAGTCGCCCGCTACGCCGATGCTTGCAAGCATGGGCAACAGCGAGGGGTGCATTTCGTCGATAATCAGACAGGCGAACATGAATACGGATTTAGCGCGAAGTTTCGCGTAGTTGAGCGCGAAGTCCGGTAAAGCTGGCTTCCTCAAACTTCGCGCTCAACTACGCGAAACTTCGCGCTAAATTTTACTGGCAGTGAGTAATTGAGTTAAAAACACAAAGTCGCTAACCCCTAATTGCTCGGCCCGCTCGTCAAATATCTTCCCGCTCATGGCCTCTGCCGACAGTCCCAGCGGCCGCAGCGCGTTGCGCAGCGTTTTGCGGCGCGTGGAAAAAGCCTGCTTCACAACCCGGAAAAACAGTTTCTCATCGCAGTCGAGCTGCTCGGTGGCATTGCGCGTGAGCCGCACCACGGCCGATTCCACTTTGGGCGGCGGCACAAACACGTGGGGCGGCACGGTGAATAAATACTCGATGTCGTAGTACGCCTGCAAAAGCACGCTCAGAATTCCGTAGGCTTTCGAGCCAGGCGGCTCAGCCAGACGCTCGGCCACTTCTTTTTGCAGCATCCCAACCACCTCACGCACCTGCCCGCGATAATTCAGGACCTGAAAAAATATCTGCGTACTGATATTGTAGGGAAAATTGCCGATTATCGCCAGCGGCACGTCGGGAAATAATTTTGCTAAATCCTGCTTTAAAAAATCAGCGGCATAAATCCGCGGCGCAAGCGCCGGAAACTGTTTTTCCAAATAAGCTACCGACTCTTCGTCAATTTCCACGACACTGGTTTGGTAGGTGGTATTTTCCAACAAATATTGCGTCAGCACACCCATGCCGGGGCCTATTTCTAGTACCTCGCGCACGTCGCCCAGGCGCAAGCTCTCCACGATGCGGCGCGCGATGTTAGGGTCGGCCAGGAAATGCTGGCCCAGGTGCTTCTTGGGGCGGACGGCGGGTCTGTTATTCAAGTCTTATCGAAATTAATTCATCAACACGCCGATGTAATTGGTAAATGTATCCACCTCCACGTTATCGCGCGTCGCACCGGGCAAATCGAGCGGCCGAAACTCGGTAGTGGGCGCAACCAGGCGATATTCGCCGCCGCGCACCCGCAGGCGCACCGGCAAGTCGAAGCCGGGCACGGCGGCCACCCAGCGCCCCAACAACCGGCCTTTTTCGACGCGCATTTCCAGCACCGGCAGCGTGGAATGCTGTAAATACTGGGCAAAGATGCGGCTAAGGTCGCGGCCGCTTTCGCGGCTTAGGTAATCAATGACCTGCTGCCCGGTAACGGTTTGGCGGGCAAACGTGCGCGACAATCCACGCAACATTTGTCGCCACTTTTCATCGTCGTTCACCACGGCGCGCATTGTATTCAGCAACACGCTTCCTTTTTCGTACACATCGCCCGAGCCTTCCTTATTTACGCCGTAGAAGCCAATTATTGGCGCGTCATTCTGAATGTTGCGCCGCAAACCGTGCACAAATTCCTGCCCGGCCTGCTTACCAAATTGGCTTTCCGCAAATAGTGCCTCTGAATACGTGGTAAAGCTTTCGTGCACCCACATATCGGCCACGTCCTGGCTGGTAATGCTGTTGCCAAACCACTCGTGGCCGCTCTCGTGGACGATAATAAAGTCCCACTTCAGCCCCCAGCCCGTGCCCGAGCGGTCCTGCCCCAGATAGCCGTTGCGAAATTTATTGCCGTAGGCCACCGCGCTCTGGTGCTCCATGCCCAAAAACGGGGTCTCAATTAATTTATAGCCGTCCCGATAAAACGGATACGGCCCAAACCAATATTCCATACTTTTCAGCATGGGCTTGACGTTGGCGGCGAATTGTTTTTTCGCTTTCGCCAGATGCTCGGGCAACACCCAATAATCCAGCGTCAGCGGGCCACTCTCGCCTTGATACACGTCGCTGAAGCGCACGTAATTACCGACGTTCAGTGCCACGTCGTAGTTATTTATCGGGTTCGTGACAACCCAGTCGTAGCGCACGTAGCCGCCGGGTAGCTTTTGGGTGCCGCGCAGACGGCCGTTGGAAATATCTTTCAATCCAGCCGGCACAGCCACGCTGATAAGCATCGAATCCACTTCGTCGGCCTGCTGGTCTTTGCAGGGCCACCACAGGCTGGCTCCCACGCCCTGACAGGCCGTGGCCACCCAGGGCCGGCCCAGGGTGTCCTGGGCGAAAACGAAGCCCCCGTCCCAGGGCGCTTTTTTGGCGATGGTTGGCTGGCCCGAATACGTTACCGTAAATTCGCTTTGCGCGCCTTGCTTAATTATTTCGGGGAAAGTAATAAATACCGCGTTCGCCTCGCGCAAGAACGGAATTTTCCGGCCGCGGTATTCGACTTTATCTACCGATAAATTGGCGAATAAATCAAATTGCAACCGCGTAAAATCACGCGTGGCGGTGAAGCGAAATAAATTCGTGCCGCTAATAAATTTGCGCGCCACGTCGAGCTTCACGTCGAGGTGGTAATACCGAATATCGTAGCAGGTGCGCACGGCCGGCTGCCCGCCACGGAGCGAATCGGCGCGGGTGAAGGCGGCCGGGGGCGATTGCAGCAATTGCGCGGCGGCGCTGACAGACCAGGTTAGCAAGAGCAGCAGCAGGACGGTTTTCCGAAGAGTCATGCGGGGAGCGTGGCGAAGAATGACGCGCCGGACTATCACCCGGCCGGCAGCAAGCGGTCCGACGCGCTGCCTACCTTCACGCCAAAGTTACGTTGCCCGTCCCCTGCTTTCCTTCGCTCTATGCCGCTCACGCTCACCCACGCCACTACCGCCCCGGCCGCCGCCACTCGGCTTTTTATCCTGCCCACCGGCACCCTGAGCCTGCCCGACTCGGCCGCCACCGACCTGCCCGAAGCCGCCCGCACCTACGTCGCGGCCGCGCTCGC
>JANXNW010000203.1 GCA_025353905.1 Hymenobacter sp. | reverse complement strand
GCGATTGCTTCGCTGCGCTCACAATGACCGACCCAAATTGCTCATCGCCCCAGCCAATACTGCCAGAACGTTTTACGAGGCCGCGGCTGACCGGGCGGATAAAGCATAGGCTGGCCCGTGAGCGTGGCCGCGTCAATCTCGCCGGTGCGACGCAGCTCGAAGAAGCAGGCGGCCGTAGCCTGGGCATCGGCCAGCGCGTCGTGGGCGTGGGGCTGGGGGTGGCCGAATTGGCGCTGGTACAAGTCGGTTAGGCGCAGGTACTGCTGGCGCATGGGCTGCCAGAAGCGCTCGGTCAGGCGCATGGTGCAGAAGGTGGGCAGCCCGAGCAGGGCGTTGTCGAGGCCGGCGCGCAGAAAGCTCACGCCCACCATATGGTAATCCAGCTCGATAAAATGCCCGATAACCAGCGGCTTGTAAAGCAGCAGGTCGTCGTGCAGCCGCTGCATCACGGCGAGCCGAGCCTGCCCGCGCTCCAGTAGAAACGCCCGCGTCAGGCCGTGGATTTGGGTCGAGGCGGGCGTGAGGTCGTAGTCGCTGGGGCGGATGTAGTGGTTTTCGGTTTTGATTAACTCGCCCGCTTTTGTGTAAATAAGCCAGGCCAGCTGGGCGACGTGTGGCCACGCGCCCGGCTCGGCGTAGGGCCGTCGCCAGTCGGCGGGCAGGCCCGAGGTTTCGGTATCGACAAAGAGCAGGTAGTCAGGCAAGGGAGAGCAGGTGTGCGGTAGGCATCAGCCTACCGTCTGTAGTCAAAATTCAACGATTAGACGGCAGGCTGAAGCCTACCGCACACTCAATGATTCACCGGCGCTTCGACCAGCAAAAACCGTGTCCCTGCCGCGCACTCCAAATTAACATTATCGCAGTCCCAGATGCCGAGGCTGTCGCGCTCGCCGACAACCTGCCCGCCCACGCGCACCTGGCCGCTGATGACGAACAGAAACAGCAGCTTGTTCAGCGGCCGGAAGCTGTAATCGACCGTTTGCGCGTCGGGGTAGAAGCCCAGCGAGAGGCGCGCGTTTTGGTTTAGCCAGCAGTGGGCCTGGCCCTCGTCGTTACTGACGATGGTCGTGAGTTGATTCGCGCGCTTATCCTCCGGGAAGTGGCGGCGCTGGTAGCGCGGGCCGACGTTTTGCAGCTTCGGCTCTAGCCAGATTTGCAGAAAATTCACCTCCGACTCGCCCACGTTGTGCTCCTCGTGGCGCAGGCCGGTGCCGGCGCTCATAATCTGCACCCAGTCTTGGTGCACGATTTCGGAGTAGCCGAGCGTGTCCTTGTGGTTCATCGAGCCGGCCAGCATCACGGAAATAATTTCCATGTTGGCGTGGCCGTGGATGCCGAAGCCGCCGCCCGGCTGCACGAAGTCGTCGTTGAAAACGCGCAGCAGCCCGAAGCCGCTGCGCTCAGGGTCGGCGTAGGGGCCGAAGGAGAGCGAGAAATTGCTGCGCAGCCAGCCGATGTCTTTGAGGCCACGCTCGGCGGCGCGGGTGAGGCGGGTTTTCATTATTATTTAGGATTAAGAACCGCGTTAGAGTGCGTTATACGGCCGTTCGGGAAGTTCGCGCAGAGGGCGCGGAGATTTAACCGCCGAGGGCCGCAGAGCTGAATGACAAGCCAGCGCTGTACGCTGAGGCCGACACTTGCTCAGGGCTTGGGGCGGGTAACGTAGCGGCTGGTATCGGCGGCGAGCAGGCGGTCCTGGGGCAGCAGCTTTCGCAGCAGGTGCAGGCGGCGGGGCTGGCCGGCGCGCACCTCCTGGCTGATAATGTCGAGGCCCAGCGCCTGCACCTCGGCTTGTAGGGCGGGGTTGGCGCGGCGGGCGGGCAGGGCCTGGAGCAGGCCGTCGAGCAGGTGGCCGTGGCGCGCGGGCGGGGTGTGCTGCTGGTAGAGGGCGCGCACGGCGGCGGGCAGCTCGGCGGCGGGGCGGGTGGCGGCCAGCAATTTCAGGTATTGCTGCAAATGGGCCTCGGGCTGGCGGCCGGCGCTGGTCCAGCCGGTGAGCAGCAGCGCCTCGGCCTCGGCGGGCCGCCGAAGCTTGTCGGCCAGTACGCGGGCGGCGAGCAGCGTATCGCCCCGGAAGGTGGCCTGCTCCGTGAGGCGCTCGTAGCAGGCTACGGCTTCGGCGGGCTGATGCAGCAACTGGTGCAGGTCGCCGGCTTTTTCGAGGTTATTGAGGCTCAGATAGATGGCCAGGGCTTCGGTCAGCAGCTCGCCGCGCTCGAGCACGGCGGCGGCGGCGGGCAGGTCTTGCAAATGCTCCTGGTAGAGTACGGCTGCTTCGCGGAAAAACCGGCCCTGCTCCAGCACCCGCGCGGCGGCCCGAAAATCGCCCAGCAAATGCGCGTGGATGTACGCCGCCCGGCGGTGGTGGCCGGCGGCGACTGCCTCGGTGGCCGCGCGCAAGTAGCCGGCCCGCAGCCGGTCCTCGAACTCACTCAGGTCCCAGGCATCGGTGCGCTGGCCGCCGCCGAGCTGGCGCAGCGAAAAATCGGTGGGGCCGGCCGAGAGGCGGCTGCCGGGCGCGGCCGTGCCCCGGTTCAGGTAGGGGCTGTCGAGCGGAATGGCGAAGCGCAGCGCCTGGGCCATGTCCTGGTCGAGCAGCGTGAGCAGGCGCAGTATTTCCTGGTGGCGCTCGCGCTCCAGGTCGTTGAGCTGCTTGGTCAGGTAATTTCGAAGCCGGTCGAGCGGACCGGGCGGCAGCTCGCCCACGCTGCCCGCCTGGCCGCTTCCGGCTCCATTCCCGCCGCCGCCGCCGGCCCCGTCCTGGCCCGCGCCCGATTGCAGCATCGCGGCCAGCGCGCCGTTTGCGCTGGCTCGGTCGAGCGCGTCCAGGCCGGTTTCGAGAGCTTGGCCGGCGGCCAGGCCCGTGCGTAGCGCCCCGCGCCGCAGCGCCGCCAGGGCTTGCGCCAGGGCCGAGGGCGGCGCGGGCTGGCCCGGCAGCTCGGTGAGCGGGGCCGTGCCGATGTCGTCGCGGCCCTCCTCCAGCACCTGAGCCAGCGTCGGGGCCAGCACCCGGATTTGGCGCAGCGGGGGCGGGGCCGCCGGGCCGGGCCGCGCCCGCGTCCAGTCGGCGGGTCGCGCCGGGCCGATGCTCACCAGCTCGCTCAGGTGCAGCCGGTCTTCGGCCTCGAAGCCCACCAGCCCGGTGCGCGGGTGCCAGAACAGGACTTCGTAGCGCAGCAGCCTGCGCAGCTCAGCTTCAGTGGCGGCGGGGCGCAGCGCGGCGTGGGTAGGCAGGTAGAGCCGGCCGGCCACCACGCCGCACGGCTCGCGGCAGTCGGTGGGCAGCGCCGTTGCGTCAAGAGGCACTACCAGCAGCCCCGCCGCCCGCACCGAGCGCACCGACTCGGGCACCACGTAGCAGGCCAGCGCCTCGGTGGCGAGGCCCCAGCGGTCGAGTTCGCGCAGCCAGCCCAGCGGCTCGTCGCCGGCCAGAAAAGCCGCCACGGCCGGGCGCTGCGGCTGCGGGCAGGCGTGCAGGGTAAGCATTTTTTTGGATGAGAGATGGAGGAATCAGAGACGAAGGACTGGGAGTGAGACTACGGGATAATCGGCTCCGCGTCGGGGTTCTTCCCAGGGCAACTTCCCGACCTACCCCTGAACCGGCCCCCTTGGCTGGTGCCGGGCAAGCTGGTCCAGGAAAGGCTGAAGATACTCGACGTAAAATTCCGGGGCGGGCAGCGCGTTGGGCGGGTCGGGGCCGGTGAAGGTGGTGGGGCCGCACACGCAGGCATCGCCGGGGGGGCCACTGAAGTAGCGGGTTCCTTCGGCCCAAGCGGCGGTGGGGCGGTCGAGCACCAGCAGCAGCGTCACTTCGGGCAGGCCAGCGTCGGCGGAGCGCAGGTGTAGCAGGCCCCGCGGGTCGGTGAGGGCCTGACTGCCATCGGGCCAGGTAAATTGGTAAAAGTGAACGCGCGGGTTGCCAGTCAGTTGGTGAGAGCCGGGCGACGCGACGGCCTCGTGCCGCACCTCTGGTTGGGCGTAGCTGACCAGCCGCAGCGTGTGGTCGGGGCCAACGACCAGCTCCCGGTTGCCGATGACCAGTCGCCCCTCCGGGCTGAGAGCCAGGCGGGACGGGCGTTGCAGGGTCGAATAATTTGAAGGACTGAAGGGCAGCGGGTGGGGTAGGACAACCAGGCGAGAGCCGCGGGGTGGGTCAGCCGTAATGGTTCTGTTGGAGCAATTAAAAGCGTACTCGCCGGCCGGTCCGGTTAGGATAAAGGTGGCAGCCTCGTAGCGGATGCTCACCCAGCCGGCCCGCACGGCGGGCTGGGCCGATAAATCCAGTCGCTGACGCTTGTATTGGAAGAGGTTAGTCTCGTAAAAAATAAGCCTGGGATTGGCTGATTGCCCCCCTTTAGCTACCAGTAAGTAAACCAAGCCGGCCGACTCCCCGTCCAGGGCCAGGTAATACTCCCCTTCTTCCACCATCGGCAGCAGCTCGCGGGCGCCCTGGTCGGGTCCGTCAAAGTGGAGCAGGCGGTGGTTGCGGCTGATGCCCACCACGCCCAGAAAAGGATGGCCGCACAGAGTGGCTGTAAGCAGCTCAGACCCGTTACAGGGCAGCAGCAGCAGCGGGCAGTTGGCGGCCCGCAAAAACGCCGGCAGCGCGGGGGTTTCGGCCGGTTTCGGCTCCTTGCGCCGCGCCGGAAACAGCAGCCGGTTCACGTTGAGCTGCTGGGTGCTGAGCCGCGCGCGCCGGCCGGCGCTCAGCTCGTAAAGCGTCAACTCGCCGGCCCGGTCCACGGTCAGCAGAAAGCGCAGCCCGGCCGGCGACGCGGCCAGCGCGGCGCGCAGGTCGGGGTGCTGGGCGGTGGCGGCTTCGGTAATAAGCAGGGCTTCGGCCTGGGCGGGCAGCGTGGGCAGCAGCGCCAGCAGGGCCGCCGCCGGGTGGCGGGCGGGGTCGAGCAAACCCAGCGCGGCCACCACACCCCCGACGGTGCCCAGCGCCAGCGGCCGGGCCGCGTCGCCGCCCAGCGCGAAGGCCAGCGGCGGGCTGGTTGGTGGCTTGGCCTGGCTGCCCGCGCCCCGCGCCTGGCCAGAACCTGCCCCCGGCAGCAAGGCCAGGGCGGCGGCCAGGCCCAGCACGCGCGGCACGCCCCACATGGCCAGGGTGGTGTCGAGCAGCAGCACCCGCGGGGGCAGCTCGGGCTGGGGTGGTGCTTCGGGGCGCAGGTACAGGGCCTCGGCGTTGGCCAGGCGGGCGGTCAGCAGCAGGTCGTCCTGGGCCAGCTCGCTCAGCAGCAGGCGGCTCAGGGGGCCGCGGTTGCTCAGGTCGGCCACGCCCCCGCCCAGGGGCTGCTCAGCGGCGCGGCGGGCCACGGGCGGCAGGCGCAGCGCGGCCCGCAGCGGCGGCACGAGCCGGGCCAGGCCGGCCGTTTCGGGGTTCTGGGCCAGCTCGGCCAGCAGGTCGGCGGGCGGCGCGTCGGCGGGCGGGGGCGGGGCGGGCACCTCGTCCTCGTCGAGCGGCGCGGGCAGCTCGGCCAGGCTGGTGCGCAGGTGCAGCTCCAGGCTGTGTACGGTCGGGAAGCGCTCGGCGGCCCGCGCGAAGCAGCGCAGGTCGCGCACGAGCAGCGGCAGCGTGGCCGCCTCGCCGGAGATTAGCGCCGCCGTTTCGAGCGGGTTGAGCCGGGCCAGCACGGCCCGCGCGCGGGAGGCCGGCAGCCGGGGCTTGGCCGCGCCGAGCACCGTGCGCAGCAAATGCTCCTTGGCGATGCCCTGGCGCAGGCCGGCGGGCAGCTCATGCACCTTGTCCAGGAAGAGCAGCGTATCTATCAGGCTATGGTGAGCTTCTTCGAGGGGCGGAGCGCCGGGCGGGTTGGGCAAGCCGCCGTCGATTAAACGGTCCAGCACGTCG
The DNA here is from genome assembly GCA_025353905.1 of Hymenobacter sp. Classification (GTDB taxonomy): domain Bacteria; phylum Bacteroidota; class Bacteroidia; order Cytophagales; family Hymenobacteraceae; genus Hymenobacter. The sequence goes on along the minus strand of JANXNW010000203.1, from coordinate 466 downwards.
TGCTCCCGAGGCTGGCCCTGGCCCCCACCCCTGTTTTTACCCCAGCCCTCGGTGCAGGCCGCCAGCAGCAGCAGCACCGCGCCGAGCGGCGGCAGCCCGTCGGGGGCCAGTCCGCCCAGCAGCGCGGCCAGCTCCTCGCGGTAAGTAATGGTCGGCCCGCTGATGGGAATCGGCCCCGACGATTCGGAAGCCTCCCACCAATTCGTCGGCCCGCCGCCGGTGTCAGACCTTCTCTCCTGCACCCACTCAATCACCTCAAACTGCTCGGCCCACTGCCAGAAATAATTATCGGGCGGCCGGAAATAGCTGGCCGCCAGCCCGCCCGCTTCTGCTTGGTCGAAATCAGCCATCAGTATGGATTGAGAAGTATAGATTAGAGATTAGGGCGGTTTCGGAGTGCGTGTACGGCGCGGGCGGTCGGCTTTTCGCCGCCCGCCCGCTTGGCGTTGTGGAGTGGGCCGTGCAC
>JANXNW010000081.1 GCA_025353905.1 Hymenobacter sp. | reverse complement strand
CGGTCATTGCTTCGCTGCGCTCGCAATGACCGACTTCTCACCTAATCACCCCCAAACCCCGACCTTTGCCGGCCCTGGCCCGGCCGATGCTTTTTAATTCGCTGCACTTTCTCGTTTTTTTCCCGGTCGTCGTCGGGTTGTGGTTTGGCCTGCCGCCGCGCTGGCGGCTGCCGCTGCTGCTGGCCGCGAGCTACTACTTCTACCTGAGCTGGCGGCCGGTGTATGGGCTGCTGCTGGCGGCCACCACCCTGCTCGACTACGTCAGCGGCCGGCGCATGGGCGCGCTGCCGGACAAGAAACAGCGGCGGCCCTGGCTGCTGCTGAGCCTGGCCAGCAACCTGGGCACGCTCTTCGTTTTCAAGTACTTCAACTTTTTCTGGGCCAGCGCCCAGGCGCTGGCCGAAACGCTGCGGCTGCCCTTTGCCGCGCCCACGCTGGCGCTGGCCCTGCCGGTGGGCGTGTCGTTCTACACGTTTCAGTCGGTGGCCTACGTGCTCGACGTGTACGCCGGGCGGCTGCCGGCCGAGCGGAACCTGGGCCGCTTCGCGCTCTTCGTCGCTTTCTGGCCGCAGCTCGTGGCGGGGCCGATTGAGCGCGGGGCGCACATGCTGCCCCAGTTTCGGCGGCCGGCCCCCGGCTTCGACTACGGCCGGGTGGCGAGCGGGCTGCGGCTCATGGCCTGGGGCATGTTCAAGAAAATCGTGGTGGCCGACCGCCTCGCCGGCTTCGTCAACCCGGTCTTCAACCACCCGCAGGACCACCACGCGCTGGCCCTGACGCTAGCCGTGCTCGGCTTCACGGCCCAGATTTACGCCGACTTTTCGGGCTACACCGACCTGGCGCGCGGCGCGGCGCGGGTGTTGGGCTACGACTTGTCGCTCAATTTCCGGCAGCCTTATTTCGCCACCTCGGTCGGCGATTTCTGGCGGCGCTGGCACATATCGCTTTCGGGCTGGTTTCGGGATTACCTCTACATCCCGCTCGGCGGCAGCCGTCGCGGCGCGGCCCGCACCTATTTCAACCTGTTGATGGTGTTTCTAGTGAGTGGCCTCTGGCACGGCGCGAGCTGGACATTCGTGGTGTGGGGCGCGCTGCACGGGCTGTACGTGGCCTTGGAAACGGCCACCGCGCCGGTCCGCGCCGCGCTGGCTATCCGGCTGGGCCTGGCCACCCGGCCGCGCCTGCTCCGCGCGCTCGGCACACTGCTCACATTCGTTCTCGTGGCGTTCGCCTGGCTATTTTTTCGGGCCAATAACCTGGCCGATGCCTGGTACATCAGCCGGCATCTTTTCCGAGGCTGGGGCGAGCTGAGCTGGGCCGAAGCCTGGCGCACGGGGGGCCGGTTTTTCAGCAGCTACCCACCCGAAGCCGTCGTGACCGCGCTGGCGCTGGCGCTCGTGCTGGCCGTGGACGCCCGCCTCGAATGGCCTCAGCTGGCCGCCCGCTGGGGCCGCCCGCCCGCGCCCGTACGCTGGGCCAGCTACGCGCTGCTGCTGCTGGCGCTGGCGCTGCTGGGCGTTTTCAACAGCACGCAGTTTATTTATTTTCAGTTTTAGCTTGTTGCTTGTTGTTGATTGTTTTTAACTTCCGGTCATTGCGAGCACAGCGAAGCAATCGCGCCCGAACGGCCGCGTCTGGCAAGCTTAACAGAGAACTGAGCAGGTGCGATTGCTTCGCTGTGCTCGCAATGACCGGAAGTTAAAAACAACAAGCAACAAGCAATCAACCAAAAACCCCATGCGCCGCCTGCTATTTCAATTGCTGCTATTGCTCGGCGGTGTGGGCCTGGTGGCCGGCGCGGCGCTGGCCTGGACCATCTGCCAGCCGTATCTCGACGCGTTTTATGCCCGCTTCACTGCGCCGCCGGCGGCTTCGCTCGTGCTGGGCACCTCGCGGGCGGCGCAAGCCGTGCGGCCCGACGTGCTGCAAGCGCGGCTCGGCGGCCAGTACGAAGGGCCGTGGCTGAACTACGCGTTCACGCTCAACCACTCGCCCTTTGGGCCGGCCTACCTGGCCAGTATCCAGCGCAAGCTGGCCCCGGGCACCCGCCACGGCTTGTTCGTGGTCACCGTCGACCCGTGGTCGCTGTCGCTGCCCCGGCAGCAGGTTGCCGGGGCGGGCTTTCCCGAAGACACTTACATGCTGAGTAAGGTGCAGAACGTGAGCCAGAACCCTAACGTCGAGTACCTGGCGCACGAGCTTGCTTCGCCCTTCTACATGGCGCTGCTTCGCGGCAAGTACAGCAACCCGGAGTACCTGCACCCCGACGGCTGGCTGGAAGTGGGGCTGCCTTCGCCGCTGGCCGATACGACCCAGCAGCAGCGCCGCGAGGCCGATAAGCTCGCCACCTACCGCCGAACTGCTGCCAAGAGCTCCCTCTCAGCCGCGCGCCTAGCCAGCTTGCGCAGCTTGCTCGCGCTGCTTCAGGCCCACGGGCGCGTCGTGCTCACGCGCCTGCCCACGGGTCCGCGCCTGGCCGCCCTCGAAGCCGACTACGCCCCCGATTTCGACCAGCGCATGGCCCAAATCAGCACCGAATTCGGCGTCCCGTACCTGAACTACATCCGCGAGCCCTACCTAACCAACGACGGCAACCACCTCTGGCACGGCGAAGCCAAGCGGTTTTCCGAGCGCCTGGCGGCGGATATTAAATTGGGTGAGAAGGTGAGGAGGTGATTAGGTCGGACTTTTCACCTCCTCACCTTCTCACCCAATCACCCAAAGCCTTACCGCGCGTAGGCGGCGAAGATGGCGGCCGACACCCGGTCGAGCACGAAATCGACCTGCTCGCCGATGGTGATGTGGGTTGTGTCGAGTAAGACCGCGTCGGGGGCGCGGCGCAGGGGGCTTTCGGCGCGGGTCGAGTCGATGTGGTCGCGCTTGCGCAAATTTTCAATGATGTCGGGGAGCGGCACGTGCTCATTTTTGGCGGCCAGCTCGTCTTGCCGGCGGCGGGCGCGGATGTTCACGTCGGCCGTCATGAAAATTTTCACCTCCGCGTCGGGGAAAACCGTCGTGCCGATGTCGCGGCCGTCCATCACCACGCCGCGGCGGCGGCCCAGGCGCTGCTGCTGCGCCACCATGGCGTGGCGCACCTGGGCAATGACGGAAACCTCACTCACCGAGTTCGAGATGCGCATCTGCCGGATATCGTCTTCGCGGCTTACCTCGTTCAGATACAGCTCGTTGCGGCCCGCCCGGCGGCTGTGCCGAAAGCTCAGGTGGATGTCTTCGCGCAGGGCGTGCTCGATGCGGGGCAGGTCGTCGAACGCGATGTCGTTTTCGAGCAGGAACAGCGTGACACCCCGGTACATAGCTCCCGTGTCGAGGTAGGCGTAGTGCAGCTCGGCGGCCACGGCTTTGGCGGTCGTGCTTTTGCCGCACGACGAGTAGCCATCAATGGCGATAACGAGCTTTTTCATCCGGGAGCGAAACGCCAATGGCCCCGCAAGATTACGAAGGCGGGCGCGTTGGCGCGGTTTCAGCCGGCGGCGGGCGTCCACTATTTGCTCCAGGCGCGTGGGCTGGTCAGAGTAGCAGCACGGGTTTATCTGAGGCCATTGGCGGCCCCGACCGGGGCGCGGCAGCGCACGTACCGCTTGATGGTTTCGCGCAGCTCGTCGCGGCCCAGCGTACCGTCGGCCACCTGCCGGGCCACGTCGGGGCAGTCGGCAATGATGGCCAGCAAGGCTGCTTTGTAGTCTTTCTTGCCAGTGGGCAGCAGCTGCAACGCGGCTTGGGGCAGCTTCAGGAAATAGTGCGGCCGGTTGAAAGCAACGCCCGCGCTGGCGTAGAGCGCCCACACCCGGTAGCCGCGCTCGTGGAACTGCGACTCGACAAACTCAGGGCGATTAATGTCGCGGCCCGGTAAATCGCTGGCCACCAGAAAGGTGTCGCGGGTTACTTCGAATTGCCGCAAGCCAGCGGCCGTAAATTTCTGCTTGCCCGTCGCGCTGTCTTTCACCACGAGCGTCGTGCCGTCAAACTTGAGCTTGCTGGCCCGCTGCCAACTGCCGTCGGGCAGCTGATAGCTACCCCGGCCTTCGCGGTAACCCGGACCAGGGCCGTTATTGTACATGTTCATATTCACCCCCATGTTGTTCGGCACGGGCATGGGCGGGGGCGAATAAGAAGGAAAACCCTGCCCCTGGCTCAAATGAGCGCTCAGCAACAGCGGCAGCGCGAGCAGCAACGAGAATAATTGTTTCATGGGAAAAAGGCTAGAGCGATTATCAGGTTAGTATAGCAGCTCGCCGCTCGCAAACCTCACCCCCTAGCCCCCTCTCCAAAAGAGAGGGGGTACTAGTTTCTAGTTCTAGAAATCTAGAAATTAATAAGTTAGAATCTAGAACTAGTCCCCCTCTCTTTTGGAGAGGGGGCTAGGGGGTGAGGTTTGCGAGCGGCGAGCATGTACACAAACTTGAATCTTGCTCTATAGTGGTTAATGTTGCTCAAGCTTAACAGAGCGGCATTAATCATTCACCACTAAAATCAGAGTCTGAATTGCGCGCCGACCCGGATGCCGAAGTTGCGCGGGGCGGGCTCGTCGGGGGCGGTGCCGGGCGCGTCGCGGTAGGTTAGGCGGTGGATAAAGTCCACGCGCACGAACTTGAAAATATTCTCGAAGCCGTAGCCGACTTCCACGTAGGGCCGGCGGCCGAGCGTAGGCAGCGGCCGCTGCGGCCGTCCCAACCCGTCGAGCGGCTGGCGCTGGTTGAAGTCGCTCAGGTTGCCGTAGAGGGCGTTGGCGGTGGCCACCAGGCGCCAGTTCAGGCCCCGGAAGCCGGGCACGGCATTCAGCAAAAAGCCCTCGAAGTGGTGGTCGAGCCGCAACGACACCGAGCGGTCAGTCACGAACTCGAAGTAGTTCATCAGGTTGAACGCGTTGGCGTTGAAAAAGGGCGTCTGGTTGCCGAGCGGAATCTTGAGAAACAGCGCCGGCAGGCGGTCGGGCGTGTAGCTGCCTTCGGCGCGGTAGCCGAGGCGGCCCAGCTGCCCCAGCGACACGCTCTGGCTGACGAGGAAGTTGAATTTCTGGTAGGCCGAGGCGCCGGGCCGAAACAGGTCGCGCTCGCCGAGCGTGTAGCGAAACGTGAACACCGGCCAGCGCTTGAGGCCAATGGCCCGGCGGCGGTTTTCGGCCTGCACCAGGTTTTCGTCGGGCGCGTAGCGCGACTCCAGCACCAGCTCCGTGAGGGTAAGGTCGGGCACGATGCGGTTGTCGCGCGTGTAGACGAAGCCCGTGAGAAACTGCGTGTTCTGTCGCCGCACGGTCAGGCTCTGCGTGAAGCCGTGAAACAAGTCGCGCTGCACGCTCACGGCCACCAGGTCGCGCAGCAGCGGCCGGCCCTCCGTGAAGCGGCCCCAGCGCGAGGCGGCCACGAACAGGTTGTTGTCGTTGGTAATGAAGTCGTTATCGAGCAGCGCGGACTGCTCCACGTCGTGCCGGTATTCGCCCGTGAGCACCGTCCAATGCTGGCGCTCGGCGATGTAGGTCGTTTTCAGCCCGTATTTGAAGCGGCCGTCGCGGGTGCCGTAGGCCAGAAAAGGCTGCAGCACCCAGTTGCGGCTAAACTCGGGCGTGGTGCGAAAGCCCAGCCGGAAGCGGTTGCCCTCGAAGTTATTGTGGGCGTAAGAATAAATAATCGGCCCCAGCTCCAGCTTCGGGCCAATCCGCCGGTAGCCGTTGATAAACAGGTCAATCCAGTCCAACGTACTGCGCACCGACGGCAGCTCGCGGGCCGAGTCGAGCACGGCAAACGTCTGCCGCTCACTCAGGCTCAGCGTGTCGGGCCGGTTTTTATCGAAATACCCTTCTTTCACTCCTTCGGGCAGCCGCCCGCTCAGCAGGCCGTCCGTCTGGTTGTCGGTGCCCGGCTCCATGATGGTGCTCACCACGGGCTGGTCGTAAAAGCCCGCTTCGTCGTGGGCCTTGTTGCGCTCGAAAGCCGAATTGACGGTCGTGAAACGCACCCGCAGCGCGGCTTGCTTTTCGCCGGGCCGCACACCGAGCACGAGCCGGGTGCGGGCAGCCAGGCCGGGGCCGTCGGCGGGCGAAGTGAGCTCCTGCATGATGCGCAAGTCGCTCACGAAGTTGATGTTGGCTTCAGGGCTGGCCACCAGGTCTAGTCGCCGCAGAGCGTACTTGTCGGCCGTAATCCAAATGGTGCCGGTGAAAGCCAAATCGTGGCTGCGCCGGGGCGTGATGGCCAGCTTGTAGCACCAGTCCTTGCCCACGAACACCGAGTCGAGCAGGTCGTAGTCGTAGGTGAGGCGGCCGCCGGCCGCGATGGGCGACGAGAAGTCCTTGCCGAGAATATTCTGCCAGTTGGGATAAAAATCGAAGTTCTGAAAGTTCGAGCCCAGCATCTGGCTCAGCACCGAGCCTTCGCGCGGACCGGCCCCGCGCATCTGCTTGTGCTGGATGTCCTCGCGGCGGCGCAGCGGGTTGTATTTCTGGTACACCCGCGAGCCGACTTCGGAGGCGAAGAGCGGCAGCGGGGCGTCGGCATCAGCGGCGGCGGCCAGCCCGCGGCGCACGGCCAGCGCCCGGATGTCCTTCACGACGCGCCGGTTGGCCAGGCTCTTCGGGATGTCGGCCAAACTGACTTCGATGCGGTTGTACGAATCGTACTCGGCGGCCGAGAGCGCGGCGCGCTCGTTCTGGGGCTTGTTTTTCTGCACTTCGCGCAGAATGCGAAAAGCCGGGTTCTCGCCGGGCCGCACCACCACCTCGCCCAGCGCCACGCCGCCGCCTTTCTTGAGCCGGAATAAAATGCTCTGGCTGGCTTCCGTGCTGAGTTTTTTACGCTGGGTGAGAAAGCCCACCGAGGAGGCGGCCAGCGAATCGGCGGGCGCGGCCAGGGTGAGGCGAAACTTGCCGTCCACGTCGGCCGTGATGCCGATGCCAGCCGTGCTGTGGGGCACGAAGATGGAGGCAAACGGCACCGGCTCGCCCGTCTCGGCTTCCACCACTTGGCCGCTCAGGCTCAGGCGTTGGGCTACGGCGGCCCGGCCCGTCAGCAGCAGAACCAGCGCGAGTAGCGAAACGGTAAACTTCATATAATGAATGCGATATGCTGAAGGCTCAGGAATAGGCACAACTCCCGCGCAAGTTACGCAAAGCACCTGGAAAGGGAACAGTTCCCTCCGAAAAAGCCGAGCTCCCAAGACCACGGAGTTCGTACCGCCAATAAGCTGGGTCATGCCATACGGACACGCCAGCCCGACCCAACCCCCAGCGCCAGCCCGAAAAAAAATCCGGGCCGCGGCCTACTTCACTCCCTCGGCTGGCCCTTGCGCCTACCGCCGGACGCCCGCCGCGCCCACAGTACCGTGGCCGCCGTCAACGAGCAGCTCTTCGCCCAGCAAGGCCTGATTGGCTTCGAAGCGAGAGTCCTACCATTACCTACGGCCGGCAAGCGATGACTAACCGGAAATCAACTGTTTACCCTTCACCCCTAAAAATCCAGCCCGCAGTGGAAGCAGTGATGCGCAGGTGTTTCTAAGAGCTGCTGGCGCAGGCGTTCGAGCAGGCCGTCGAGCCAGCCGGCGGCTCCGGGGCCAGCGGGCGCGGCCGAGCGCACGTCGTCGGAGCCGCAGCGCGGGCAGCGGATGGCAGTGGTGGCGGGGGCTTCGTCGGCTGCTGCGCCTGGCTCGCCCGCCCCGCCGCGCTCGGCCCGCATGGGCGTGGGCGGGCGCAGCACCTCGGCCGCGCGGGCCGCGTCGCGGGCGTACACGTGCAGGCGCACCCCACCCGCCACGGGGCTGTAGATGCGGTTGAGCGAGGCCAGGTTTTCGTTGGTCAGAAAACACGCGATGCCCGCCGCTTCAAGGCGCGTTCGGGCCAGGTGCGCCGTCAGTGGCTCATAATAAGAGTCGAGCACAATGATGTTGTCGGCCATGGGGAATGACTTGTTGTGGATTACGAGCTGGTTGCTGCGCGCTATAACAACCAGTCATCGACCTCATTTCGTCGCCGCGCGCAAATCCTGGGCGGTGCGCTGGGCGCGCAGGGCCGTAAACTCAGCCTGCCAAGCCCGAACGCGAAGCTCCTGCCGGGCGGGCAGGTCGAGCCGGACCCGGGCCAGCGCCGCGTTCAGGCGCTGGTACGTAGCCTGGGCGTAGTCCCAGTCGCGGGCCTGCCAGGCGCGGTGGCGGGGCCGCACGGCGCGCAGCAAGTAGCCATAGGCGTCGGCGATGGTGGCCGGCGTGAGCGAATCGAGCCGGGTGGCGAAAGGTCCGAGCAGCAGCGCGTCGGTTTGCGCTTGTTTTTTTAGGCTGAGCGGCGCGGCCCGGCGGGCGCGGTTGGCCGAGTCGAAGCGCACGGTTTGCCGGCCCAGCCGACTCAGGGTGCGGCCGGCGCCACGGGCCACGGTGTCGAGCTTGTGTAGCTCTTGCTGAGCCACGGCCTGCCGCTTGCGCGGGGTCGAGTCGCAGCCGCTCAGCCCTAGAATCAAGGCCAGGACCAGAGTAAGCCGCTGAGCCTGGTTAAAACAGAATTTCATGGGGCCAAGCTACGCCCAGTCCGTCGTTTGGTTGCTGCGCGCGTTTGGCGCGCACCGAGAGTTGGCTTCCGGCAGCGGCGCTCCCGTGCGGGGCCCCGACAGCTAGCATTTTCAGATTCTCGCCCTACCCGCGACCACCGCGCCGACCAAAGCAATGCGTGGTGATTTAAGCTCTTAATCAACTGACCACTAAGCCAGGTCTGTTGTCAGCCTAAACCAAAAAAACCCGTCGACTAGTTGAACTAGCCGGCGGGTTTTTACAAGTCGCTGTCGCGCGAATCAACTAGGGCATCAGCACCTGGTCGATGACGTGAATCACGCCGTTGCTCTGGATGACGTCGTAGGTCGAGATGGTGGCCACGCCGCCTTTCTCGTCCACGAGCACCACGTTTTTCGGGCCGTTCATCATGGCTTTGAGCGTACCGCCGCTCACCGTTTTGAGCGTCGCCGTGCCCTTACCGGCTTTGATGGCGGCCATGATTTTGTCGGCCGTCAGGTTGCCGGCCACCACGTGGTAGGTCAGGATTTTGGTAAGCGTGGCTTTGCTTTCGGGCTTCACCAGCGTCTCGACCGTGCCGGCGGGCAGCGCGTTGAAAGCGGCGTTGGTGGGCGCAAACACCGTGAAGGGGCCTTTGCCTTGCAGGGTTTCGACGAGGCCGGCCGCTTTTACGGCCGCCACGAGCGTGGTGTGGTCCTTAGAATTGACGGCGTTCTCGACAATGTTTTTAGTCGGATACATGGCCATGCCGCCCACGCGCACCGTGCCGGGCGTCATCATGGCCTGGGCCGAAGCCGACTGCGCGCTGGCAGCGCCAAACAAAGCCACGAGGGCCAACGAAACAACAGAAATTTTCATGGGTAAGGGGAATAAAAAGGTTGGAATAAAAACCTGGCCCACTTACGCCGCCACTACCGCTCCTGGATTTTAAGCCCGACAAAAAACCTGCCTGCTTGCTTGCTCAGACCAACGGCCAGACCAACAGCTGGCATTTTTTTCAGGCTGAAAATGAAGCGCAAAGCCTACGCACGCTAAATTTTTTGAACGGCTTACTTGCCTCCTCACGCCAAATGAGTACCTTTGCAAAACCATTCGGCACCTCGGTGCTGGAAACCTCCCGCGAGAGTAGCTCAGTTGGTAGAGCGCGACCTTGCCAAGGTCGAGGTCGCGAGTTCGAACCTCGTCTCCCGCTCCAAATGATAAAAACGCTGCTTTCGGGCAGCGTTTTTTGTTTCTATTCCCTCGTGATGGCTGCTGTTCGTAAATGCCTGAGTACCGACGACGAGTTTCGGCGAGCCGTGGCCGCGAGCTTGTCGGTGCGGCAGGTGCTGAGCTTGATTGGGTTGGTGCCGGCGGGCGGCAATTACAAAACAGTTCACGACCGCATTAAGCGGCTGGCGTTGGACACGAGCCACTTTACGGGGGCAGGTTGGAACGTGGGGGAACGGTACAAAAATTTTGGGCAACCGTTTTCCTGGGACGGAATTCTGGTGGAAAACTCCACTTATAAATCAACTTTTCGGCTGCGTAAGCGACTGGTCGAGTTTGGTTTGAAGGAAGCCAAGTGCGAGGATTGCGGCTTGATAGAGTGGCGCGGGCAGGCCATTCCATTAGAGCTGCACCACGCCAATGGCGTAAACAATGACCACCGACTTAGTAACTTGCAACTCCTCTGCCCGAACTGCCACGCGCTTACTGAAAATTATCGAGGCAAGAATCAGGGCAGAATCAAGCGTTAACTTATTGAGCCAGAGTGGTGTAACTGGTAGCCACGCGACACTTAAACTGTCGTTTTCGTAAGGAAGTACGGGTTCGAGTCCCGTCTCTGGTACCAAAAAAACCCTGGTTTTCGCGCGCCGAAGCCAGGGTTTTTTGTGGCTTGGTCTGCGGCCGGCTACGCCGCCGGCGGCAGCAACGGCCCCAGCACGGCCCAGACGTTGGCGGCCAGCATCTGCTGGCCGGCGGCGTTGGGATGGACCCGGTCGGGTAGGTTGAGGGCGGGCTGGCCGAGTACGCCGGCCAGCAGCGACGGCACGAAGGCTACTTGCTCTTCGGCGGCCAGCCGGCCGAAAAGCGCGCTGAACTCCTGCGCGTAATGACCCAGGCCGGGCAAGGGCAGGGCTGATACTTCAAACGGAAATTCCAGGCCCGCCAGTACGAGGCGTGCGGTTGGGGCGGCGGCCCGCACCGCGTGCAGGATGGCCCGTAAGTTGGCCGTCGTCTCGGCGACCCGAATGCCGCGCAAGCCGTCGTTGGCACCCAGGGCGAGCACGAACGCGACCGGGGCCGGGTGCCGGGCCAGCACGGCAGGCAGTCTTTGCCGGCCGCCGGCGCTGGTTTCGCCGCTCACGCCGTAGTTGAGGGCGCGGTAGGGCCGGCCAGCCGCGTCGAGCTGCTGCTGAATAAGGGCCGGGAAGCTGGCTGCCGCCGGCAGCCCGTGGCCAGCCGTGAGGCTGTCGCCGAAAAAAATCAGGTCGTGAGAAGGCATTCAGAATTGGTTGTTTTTGGTTGATTGCTGGTTGTTTTTTCGTTGGTCAGGGCGAGCAAAACAACTAACAAAAAACAATCAGCAATTAACCAAAACCCTACCGGAACCCCAGCAAAAAGAAGAACAGCAGCTGCACCAGGTAGACGAGCGGCGCGAGCGAGTTGCGCTTGGGGAAAGGGGTGCGCACGAACAGCGTTTGCAGCAGCAGGGCCAGGATAAACCAGTCGCGGAAGTTGCGCAGCGGTATCACTTCGCCCGTCCAGTGCCAGAAGTCGTAGCGGCCGGCCACCGGCTCCATGCACAAATCGAACCCTACCATGAGCACGGCCCCCACCAGCACCCGCGCCGCGGCCGGCCAGGGCAGATAAGCGGCCAGCGTACCCGCCAAATACGTGATAAGCACCCAGTTGAGCCCAATCAGCCAGGGTGCATGCTGGTACTGCGGCCCGAGCGTGGCCCCGTACGTGTAGTGCCCGAACAAAAGGCCCGTGTTGGTGCCCACGATTTCGGCCACCATGCCCAGCAGAAACGTCTGCCCCACGAACAGCCAGAATACCAGGCCCCGCTCGGGCTGAAAAGCCGCCAGCAAGCCCGCCGAGAGCAGCAGCGTCAGAGGCGTGTAGCGCAGGTAAAAACCCTGGTCCTTGCTAAAGGCCAAGCCAAGAAAGCCCGTGAGGTGAAACAGCAGCACCAGCCCCTGCGCCAGCCGAAGCCGCGACGTGGAAGCCGCCGGCGCGGCGGGTAAATTGGTTAATTCCATGGAATCCGGCTAACGCTGGCCGTTGCTGCTCGCCCCAACGACCGACGTTTTTCTACTTAGCTATCAATTAATTCAGCCACGATTTTGGCCGACAGCAGGCACAGCGGGATGCCGCCGCCGGGGTGGACCGAGCCGCCGCAAAAGTACAGCCCCGGCAGGCGGCCCGCGAAGTTGGGATGGCGCAGAAAAGCCGCGAGCGCGTTGTTGGAAGAAGCCCCGTAGAGCGCCCCGCCGAAGCTCGACGTGTCGTGGGCAATGCCGGGCGGCGTCCAGACGCGCTCGGCTTTTATGAGCGGCTCCACGTCCTGGCCCAGCGCCTGGCTGAGGCGGCGCAGCACGGCGCGGCGGGTTTTTTGGGTCAGGTCGGCCCAGTCCTGGCCCTGGTCGTGGGGCACGTTCACCATCACGAACCAGTTTTCGTGGCCGGACGGCGCGTCGGTGGGCGTTTTTTTGGAGCTGATGTTCACGTACACCGTCACGTCGTCGGCCACGGTCTGCTGCTGAAAAATGGCGTCGAACTCGGCCTTGTAGTCGGCTGAGAAGAAGATGTTGTGCAAATCCAGCTCGGGGAATTCCTGGGCCACGCCCCAGTAGAAAATCAGCGCCGACGACGAGCGCGGCTGGGCCAGGGTGCGCTCGGGGGCTTTTTGATGGGGCAGCAAGCGGCGGTAGGTCGGCACGACGTCCATGTTGCTCACTACCAAGTCGAAGGCGTAGCTGCCATGCGCCGTGCGCAGGCCCGTCACGCGCCCGCCCGCCGTGAGGATTTCCTCCACCGGCTCGTCGAAGCGAAACTGCACCCCGAACTCCTCAGCCAGCCGGTGCAGCCCTTGCGCGATGGCGTAGATGCCACCCTCGGGGTAATACGCGCCGAGGCCGTGCTCCAGGTGCGGAATGAGGCTCAGCGTGGCCGGGGCCTGGTAGGGGTCGGAGCCGTTGTAGGTGGCGTAGCGGTCGAAGAGCTGCACCAGGCGCGGGTCTTGGCCGAAGGCTTTTTCGTGGCGCGCGTGCATGGTGCCCGTCAGGCCGAGCGAAGGCAGCGCGGCGACGGCCCGCAGCGTGTCGGCGCTGAAATACGTGCCCGCCCGGTGCAGCGACTTGTGCAGAAACGTGCCCGCCGTGGCCTCATAGGCCCGTCCGCTGCGGGCCAAGAACCCGGTGACGTCGGCGGCCGGCGCGCCGAGCCGGGCCTCGACTTCGCGGGCAAAATGGTCGGCGTCGGCCCAGGCGCTGAGGCGGGTGCCGTCGGCGAAAAAATAGTTCGTAATCGGGTCGAGCCGCTCGTAGCGCAGGTAGTGCTGGGGGTCGCGCCCGGCCAGGCGAAACACGTCGTCGGCGAGCTGGGGCAGGGTGAAGAGCGAGGGGCCGGCATCGAAACGATAAGTGTCGCCTGCTTCACCGGTTAGGTCGAACTGCTGCATCTTACCGCCGAACGAGGCGCTGGCCTCGAACACCGTCACCGGGTGGCCGGCTACGGCCAGCCGGGCGGCGGCGGCCAGCCCGGCCACGCCCGCCCCGATAACGGCCACGGGCGGGCGGCTGGTGGGCAGTAGTTTACGATTGACGCTCACTTGGGTAGTAGTTTACGGGCTGATTGCGGACGGGCGCGAGCTAGTTGCGGACCTGCGCCTGGCCCGCGCCGGGCGACTTCATCTGGCCAAGCTTTATCGGTTTCGCTGCCACTTATGTTTAAATTTTTACCTAACCTGAACTGGCTGAATGCGTTGGTCGGCCCCAGCAAATGGCGGGCGTGGGCCTGCTGGCTGGGCGCGCTGAGCCTGGCCGCGCCGCTCGCGCCCGTGCGGGCGCAGCCCCAATCGGCGGCTCCGGCGGCGGCCCCATCGGCCACTCAGTTGCGCCAGCGCCTGGCTGCCGCCGCCACCGACACGAGCCGGGGCCAGGCTCTGCACGCGCTGAGCGGGTTCTACCTGTTCTCGCAGTTCGACAGCGCCTGGACCTACGCCAACCGCGCCCAGGAGCTGGCCCGCCGCGCCGGCGACCAGCGCGGCTTGTTTAGCGCGTATGGGCACCTGAGCATTCTTAACAGCATGCGCGGCCACGACGAAGCGGCCCTGCGCCTGCTGCTGGCCCAGCTGCGCCTGGCCGACCAGGTGCCCGGCAAAGCCCGCGCTAAACCCGCCATCTACAGCAACATGGCTACCAGCTACCTGGCTACCGGACGCTACGACCAGGCCCAGGCCATGTACGAGCAGGCCCGGCTGCTCGACGAGCTGGCCCGCGACACGGCGGGCATCGTAACCGACTACATCAACCTGGCCAACGTGCTCGATGAGCGCGGCCGCCCTGCCCAGGCCCTGGTTGCGGCGGGCCAGGGCCTGCGCCTGCGCCGCCAGCTGCGGCCCGCTGACCCCGCCCGCGCCACGTTTTCGCTCGACCTGACCGTGGCCAGCGCGCTGCTCAAGCTGGGCCGGCCCGCCGCCGCCCGCGATACGCTCGTGGCGCTGCTGCCCCGCCTGCGGCAGCAAAACAACGGGCGCTACCTGGCCTACGCCTACGCCTACCTGCTCACGGCCTACGCGCGGCTGGACCAGCTGCCGGCCGCCGAGCAGGCCGGCCAGGCCGCGCTGACGTACGCCCGCCAGAGCGGGGAAACCAAGCTGCAGCGCGACGCGCTCGAAACCCTGGCCGAAGTAGCCGCCCGGCAAGGCGACTACGCCGAGGCGTATCGGCGGCGCGGTGCTCAGGCCGGCCTGATGGACAGCCTGGCCCGCCAGAGCAATGCTAAAACACTGCAGGATATGCAGTTTCGCTACGACACCGAGCGGCGCGAGGCCCAGCTGCGTGAGCTGGCCCAAGAGTCGGACCAGCGGCGCTGGCAGATGCTGCTCTGGGCCGGGCTGGCGGGGCTGGCCCTGCTGGCACTGGGGCTGGTATACCTGGCCAAGCGCTTGCAAACCAACGTGTTCGCGCGGCGCGAAAGCCTGCTCACCCAGGAGCGCGAGCGCAGCGAGGCGCTGCAGCTGCTGCGCGAGGCTACCACCCAGGCCCTGCAGCTGGAGCTCGACACCAACCAGCGCGAGATGACCAGCGCTACGCTCTTCGCTCAGCAAAAAACCAAGCTCCTCGAAGACCTCACCGCCCGCCTCGAAGCGCTGAGCCAGCGAGTGCCCGAGCCGGAGCGCGAAGCCGTGGCCGAGCTGAAAAAAGCCATCCGCCAGCACTTGCAGGTCGGCGACGACTGGGAGCGGATTACGCTGCATTTCGGTAAGATTCACCCCAGCTTTTTTGAGCAGCTGCGGCGGCAGTGCCCGGCCCTCACGCCCAACGAGCTGAAGCAATGCGCCTACGTCAAGCTCAACCTGACCAACAAGGACATCGCCAACCTGGTGAACATCGAGCCCAACAGCGTCAAAATCGCGCAGTACCGCATCAAGAAAAAGCTGGGCCTGCCCGAAGAGAGCAGCCTACGCGAGTACATTCTATCAGTTTGACTGTCAGCTTACCACGAATCGGTAAACTGCTTGTAACGGGATGTGTACACCACTTGTAGCCCCCCCAAAAGCTTGCATAGTTGGGGCGGGCGCTCACCTTTGAGCCAACCCCGCCGTGGTGGCGGGGACGTGCTTTTCTCTCCCCTTCATTTCTCACCGCTATGTCTTTTTTCGCCAAAGTCAAACAGTTCATGGGCATCGGTACGCTCGATGTTAAGCTCCAGGTACCGGGCCAGTTTCGGGCCACCGACACCACCATCGAGGGAACGCTGCACATCGTGGCCAAGAGTGACCAGTCGATAATCAAGATTGACATCGAGCTGACGGAGGAATTCCAGACCGGGCGCGACGAGGAGAAGCGCGAGAAAAGCTTCAAGCTCGGCTCGCTGCACCTGAGCAAGCCCTTCGACATGAAAACCGGCGAGACGAAGGAAGTGCCCTTCTCGCTGCCGTTTCACCTCATCAAATCCAGCAACGACCAGCTCAAGGAAAAGGGCGGCTTCATGGGTACCGTCGGCAAGATGGGGGCCTGGGCCGACAACGAGAAGTCGAGCTTCAAGCTAGAAGCTACCGTGGACGTGAAAGGGGCCACGCTCGACCCCAGCGATAAGATGGACATGAAGCTCATCAAGTAAGCGCCTGCTGAGGCCGAGTTATTTTTTCTTAACTTCTTGATTTGTTGTTTATCATGCGCTACTTTTTATTTTTCACGGGCCTTCTGCTGAGCCTGACCACGACGCTGCCCGGCCAGAGCCAGGGGCTGGGTGGGCTGCTCAACAAGGCGAAGCAAAAGCTGAATGAGCAGACGGGCACCACCAACGACCGCTCGTCGAATCCCGGCCCGCCGTCGGGGCCGAGCAACGCCAAGATGGTGTTTTCCAACGTGCCCTTCACGGAGAGTGGCACGGGGGTAAAGACGGTGACCAAATTTGCCGCCGCCGACCACATTTACTGCCGCGTGGAGCTCAAGCAGCCCATTCAGGAGGTGCTCCGGGTGTCGCGCTCCAAACGGGGCATTTACATTCAGGTGCAGCTAGACTTCCAGTACAAGCAGGAAGACTACCGGGACCCGGAGGGGCACGGCGGGATTTACAATTACATGCTCACCCCGGAGCAGCTCACCCAGAACTACCTCAACTTCGACCTCTACCCAACCGAAGTCGGGGAGAAGTCGCCGTTCCGCTCCTTCACCTTCGAGGACGAAAATATACGGCCCGTGGCCGCCGTTTTTTGCGCCCAATGGCTGGGGGAAGCCACGGTCAATTTTGAGCTTCAGAACCCCAACGGCACCGCGTTGCAGCTTACCGGCTTCACGCTGACCTCGGCCCCGGCCGGCACTACGGCCGTGGCCTGCGAGGCCGCCGCGCGAATCGCTAAGAAAGACTTCAAAGACCGCAAGCTGCCGCCCGTGTTCAGCGGCCCGGCCGGGTCGTTTCAAGACCCCCAGCTGAGCATGGCCGTGCTGCGCAAGCAGCTCAGCAGCCCCGGCGCGGAAATTTACCGCATCTTGGTGGAGCCGGGGCCGGACTACGAGGTTTTTAAGGACGACTACGGCCGCTTTCTCTTCAAGAAGAGCAAGGTCATCTGGGCCACTTACAAGGACGTGAAAACCGGCAAGTGCTACTTCAGCGGCCACTCGCTGCGGCGGCAGTACGAGGGCGGCGGCAAATACGGCCAGCTGAGCTACGGCAGCGTGCGGGACGTTTCGACTGAGATAGAATGCGCCCTGATAAAGAGCGGCAAGTGAGGCCCACCGGGGCCGTCGGGGCACCAAGATGCACTCTTACTTACTACCCCACAAGCCATGAACATCCGCTTCCTGTTGCTGCTGAGCCTGTTGTTGAGCTTGCCCGGCCTGCGCCGCGCCCACGCCCAGCAGCCTAAACGAGTGCCGCAGGCTCAGCCTCCAGCCCAGACGCTGACCGGATTGCGGCGCGTGTACAGCGACAACTCGACGTGGACCATCGCCACGGCCGGCGCTTCGGCCGGCATCAGCCTGAAGAATGCCTACGCCGACGGCAGCGAGTGGCTGGTGAGCGCGGCCAGCACAACGTACCACATCAAGCGCACTTACAACGACGACTCGGAGTGGCGCGTGACCGAAACGGGGGCTGTTCTGCGCCAAGCCTACGCCCACGACAACACCGAGTGGCGGGTGCAGCGCGGCGCGCAAGCGGCGACAGGAGCGGCGGTGGCGCTGCGCGACTTGTACAAAGACGGCTCGCGCTGGGAAGGCGAAGGCTTCGGCCTGAACCGGAAGTTTGCCGACAGCTCGGCCTGGACCATCACTGACCAGGCCCCGGCCCTGGCCCTCGACGTGAAGCTGCTGCTGGTGTTCGCGGCGCTGTATTCAGACCTGAACCGGCCGTAATGCTCACTTCATGATACTGCCATGAGCTTCCTCAAGTGCTACGTAGGCTGCCAGCACTACCGGGTTTTGCTGGAAGGCGGGACCCCGCGGCAGGCGCGCTACGAGGTGGGGGCGCTGTGGGCCGGCGCGGTGTGGCTCAACGTGCTGGCAATTGGCCTGGTGATTATCGGCAGCGAATGGTTTCCGATGGCTCAAAGGCAGTGGCTGGGTGAGTTCTTCATTCTGGACCAGGATGACGTGCTGCACATCTCGCGCCTGGTGCTGACGCTGGGCCTGGCGCTGGGCGGGCTGATTTGGCTTTTCGGCGGCTCATCCTGGTTCGTGGCCTTCCAGCGGGCGGCACTCCAGGAATTTCTGGACCTCGAAACTCCGGCGCAGCTGCAAGCCATTCGCTCGCTGCTCGCTTTTCGGCTGCTGGTATTTGGGTTGCCGCTGCTGCTGTATTTTTTCATTTATAAGCGTTACTTGCTCGGCATTGGCTAGCTAAGTACCCGGCAATCAACTAGCAACGTTTTCCTAGCCTCTTCACTTCACCCGCCTGCCGCCATGTTCATCAGCTATGGTACCCGCGCGTCGCTGTTGCGCACCGAGCCGCTGGCCGGGGCGTGTCCGGCGTGCCGGGCGGCCAGCGGCAACCTGCTGGCCGACATCTACGGGCGCTTTTTCCGGGTGTGGTTTCTGCCGATGTGGCCCACCAGCCGGCTGGTGCTGGTCGAGTGCCAGGCTTGCCAGCGCGTGTTTCAGGAAACCGAGCTGCCGGCCGCCGGGCCGCTGCTGGCCCCGGTGCAGGCGCTCAAAGCGGCCGCCCGCCGCCCGTGGTGGATGTGGCTGGGCACGGCCGGGCTGGTGGTGATGAGCGTGGTGGCCTTCGTGCAGGGCCAGCGCCGGCCGGGTGTGGTGGCCGAGCGGCTGGCTGCCCCGCTCGTCGGCGACGTGTACGTGCTGCACGACCAGACGCAGACCCCGCCCTACACCCTGCTCAAAGTGAACCACGTGCTGCCCGACACGCTGGAGCTGCTGGTCAATAAATACGGCACTTTCCGGGAGTCGAAGGTCGGTAAGCTCGACGAGAACGGCAAATACGACCCCCAGCCCGTGCGCCGCGCCCGCGCCGACGTGCAGGCCCTTGCCCGCAGCGGCCTGCTCATCGACGTGAATCGCCCCTGAGCTTACCTCCCATTCACCCCCACTTTACTCCCCGCACCCATGGGCCTACTGAATTTTATCCGCCAGGAAACCATCGACATCGTTGATTGGGTGGACGCGACGACCGACACGGTTATTTGGAAGTTTCCGACCCGCGACAACTCCATCAAGCACGGGGCGCAACTCACGGTGCGCGAGAGCCAGGTGGCGCTGCTGCTCGACGAGGGCCGCCTGACGGACGTGTTCGGGCCGGGCCGCTACGAGCTGAGTACGGCCAATATGCCGGTACTCACCACGCTGCGGGGCTGGAAGTACGGCTTCAACTCGCCGTTCAAGGTGGACGTGTATTTCGTCTCGACCAAGCAGTTTACGGGCCTGCGCTGGGGCACGCCCAACCCGATTATCCTGCGCGACCCGGAGTTCAAGCAGGTGCGGATACGGGCTTTCGGCACGTTTGCGCTGCGGGTGAGCGAGCCGGCTAAGTTTCTGAAGGAGTTTTCGGGCACCAACCCGCTCATTTACATCTCGGAGGTGGAAGAGCAGCTGCGCTCGGCCATCGTGAACAAGTTTTCGGACACCCTGGCTGAAGCCAACGTGTCGGTGCTCGATTTGGCCCGCAACTACCTGGAGCTGGGCGAGCGCCTGCGCCCGCTGCTGCTCGACGATTTCGCCGCCTACGGC
>JANXNW010000070.1 GCA_025353905.1 Hymenobacter sp. | reverse complement strand
CGGCCGCCGCGAAATTGGCCACGGCAACCTTGCTCTGCGCTCGCTGCGCCAAGTGTTGCCGCCCGAAGACGAAAACCCCTACACCATCCGCATCGTGTCGGACATCCTGGAGTCGAACGGCTCCAGCTCGATGGCCACTGTTTGCGCCGGCTCGCTGGCGCTCATGGATGCCGGGGTGCGGGTGTCGGCCGCCGTGGCCGGCATTGCCATGGGCTTGGTACAGGACAAGGAAACCGGCGAATACGCCGTGCTGAGCGACATTCTTGGCGACGAGGACCACCTCGGCGACATGGACTTCAAGGTGACGGGCACCGAGAAAGGTATTTGCGCCTGCCAGATGGACATCAAAATCCAGGGCCTGAGCAATGAGATTCTCACCGCCGCCCTGCACCAGGCCCGCGAAGGCCGTCTGCACATCCTGCGCGAGATGGCCCACACCATCTCGGCACCCGCCGCCGAGTTGAAAGCCCACACGCCGCGCTCGCACAAGATGCTCATCGACAAAGAGTTTATTGGCGCCATCATCGGGCCGGGCGGCAAGGTCATCCAGCAGATTCAGAAGGACACCAACGCCACGGTCATCATCGAGGAGAAGGACGAAAAGGGCCACGTCAGCATTTACGCCGCCAACCAGGGCGACATGCAGGGCGCCATCGACCGCATCCGCGCCATCGCGGCCCAGCCCGAAGTGGGCGAAACCTACAAGGGCAAAGTCCGCAGCATCCAGCCCTACGGCGCGTTCGTGGAAATCATGCCCGGCAAGGACGGCCTGCTGCACATCTCGGAAGTCACCCACGAGCGCATCGCCTCGCTCGAAGGCGTGCTCGAAGTCGGCCAGGAGATTGACGTCAAGCTGGTGGACATCGACAAGAAAACCGGTAAATACCGGCTTTCGCGCAAGGTGCTGTTGGAGAATAAGCAGGATTAGGCAACGCTCGGTCATTGCGAGCAAAGCGAAGCAATCACACCTGTTGAGTCACGTCTGACGAACTCAACAATGGGCCTAACAGGTGCGATTGCTTCGCTACGCTCGCAATGACCGGGAGTTTAACTGCTCCGGCACCCCCGAACTTTCACCCGTACTAGCCTGTTATCCGCCCTTGAATCGAACGGAGCCGGCACGGTAGTTTTAGATTCGCTACTACCTTGAAAATTATTTATTTAGCGCCGCTACCCCGATGAGACAGCTTAAAATCAGCAAGCAGATTACCAACCGCGAAAGCCAGTCGCTGGACAAATACCTCCAGGAGATTGGCAAGGTTGATTTGCTGACTCCCGACGAGGAGGTAACGCTGGCCCAGCGCATCCGTGACGGCGACCAAAAGGCGCTCGAAAAGCTCACCAAAGCCAACCTGCGCTTCGTCGTGTCGGTGGCAAAACAGTATCAGAATCAGGGTCTTAGCCTCGGTGACCTCATCAATGAGGGGAACCTTGGTCTGATTAAAGCCGCCAAGCGTTTCGATGAGACGCGCGGCTTCAAGTTCATATCCTACGCCGTGTGGTGGATTCGGCAGAGCATCCTGCAAGCCCTGGCCGAGCAGAGCCGCATCGTGCGCTTACCGCTGAACCGGGTCGGCTCGCTGAACAAAATCAGCAAGTCGTTCTCGGAGCTGGAGCAGAAATTCGAGCGCGAACCGTCGCCCGAAGAAATCGCCGAAGTGCTGGAGCTGACGACTTCCGAAGTCGTGGACACGCTCAAGATTTCGGGCCGCCACGTATCAGTGGATGCTCCTTTCGTGCAGGGCGAGGAAAACCGGCTGCTCGACGTGCTCGAAAACGAGGACGAGGAAAAGCCCGACTCGGGGCTGATGAACGACTCGCTGCGCAAGGAAGTGCAGCGCGCGCTCTCGACGCTGACCAAGCGCGAGGCCGACGTGATTACGCTCTATTTTGGGCTGAACGGCGAGTCGGCGCTGACGCTGGAAGAGATTGGCGAGAAGTTCAACCTGACCCGCGAGCGGGTTCGGCAGATTAAGGAAAAAGCCATCCGGCGGCTGCGGCACACCTCGCGCTCGAAGGCGCTGAAGCCGTATCTGGGGTAAGTTTCAGGTTTGTTTTGAAAACCCCGGCCGCGAGGTTGGGGTTTTTTGTAACACCAAGCCCTAGCTTGGTGCTGCACCAGTATTGTCTGGTTATCGTACTCTTGCGTTTACCAAGCTGGGGCTTGGCGCTACTCTCATGGAACACATTCATTGCCTGATTATTGGCTCTGGCCCGGCGGGCTACACGGCCGCCATCTACGCCGCCCGGGCGGGGCTCAACCCAGTCATGTACCAGGGCTTGCAGCCCGGCGGGCAGCTGACCATCACCAACGACGTGGAGAATTTCCCCGGCTACCCGGACGGGGTGATGGGGCCGCAGATGATGGAGGATTTGAAGCGCCAAGCTGAGCGGTTCGGGACCGACGTACGCTACGGCATCGCTACGGGGGTGGATTTCTCGGGCCGGCCGCACAAAATCACGATTGACGAAAGCCTGGAACTCACGGCCGACGCGGTGATTATTGCCACCGGCGCGTCGGCCAAGTGGTTGGGGCTGCCTTCGGAGGCGCGGCTCAACGGCTCGGGCGTGTCGGCCTGCGCCGTGTGCGATGGGTTTTTCTATCGCGGCCAGGACGTGGCCATCGTCGGGGCCGGCGACACGGCGGCCGAGGAGGCTAACTACCTGGCCAACCTGTGCTCGAAAGTCTATATGCTGGTGCGCAAGGATGCCATGCGGGCCTCAAAAATCATGCAGCAGCGGGTGCTGAGCAACCCCAAGATTGAGGTGCTTTTCGACACGGCCACCGAGGAGATTCTCGGCGAGCACGCCGTGGAAGGTGTGCGGGTGCGCAATTTGCTCACGCACGAAACCCGCGAGATTGCCGTTCAGGGATTTTTCGTGGCTATCGGCCACGAGCCAAACTCTAAAATCTTCCAGAACGACCTGCATCACGACGCGCAGGGCTACCTGAAAACCCTGCCGGGCACGAGCAAAACCAACGTGGACGGCGTGTTTGCCTGCGGCGACGTGCAGGACTTTTCGTACCGACAGGCCGTTACGGCGGCCGGCACGGGCTGCATGGCTGCGCTCGATGCCGAGCGCTACCTGGCCGGGTTGCCCGCCGAGGCGGCCGCGCACCCGGCGGCGACCGAGACGGTGACCGTTCACGCCTAGTTTTGCGCTAGTGCAGGACGGTTTCGGCGCCGGGCGGGGCCGTCGTCTACTCTAAGCTCACCTGACTTGACTTGCTCTAAGCCTTTTTTCCACCTGCTGCTGGTGCTGCTTCTGCTCGGCGCGGGGGGTGTGCGCCCGGCGTGGGCGCAACGTCGTTCGGCAACCAAAACAGGCAAGGGCGATTTTTACCGCGCCCGGACGCCCCGCATGCGCTTCGTGCGGCCCGACACGACGACCATCGTCGAGACGGAGGAGCGGCCCGATAGTCGTTCCGACGCAGCCAAGTCCATTTTCAACCCCGCCCGCAAGCTCAGTATTGTCAGCGAGGACACGACCCGGCTCAATGAAGGCAGCCAGGAAATCGTGGAGGAAGCGCCCGAAGTGCTCATCGACTCGACCTGGGTGCGGGTGGCGGGGTATTATTCCATATGGGACACGCACAACATCAATCCGTACCGGGTAGATGGCCGCCGCATCCGCGATACGCTCACGCTGCACCTCGTGGACCCGCCCCGGCAGCGCTTTGCCCGGATGCCGCTGCCCACGACTGCTATCACGTCGGGCTTTGCGCCGCGCTGGGGGCATTTTCACTTTGGCGTAGACCTGGACCTTGATACCGGCGACTCGGTGCGCACGGCCTTCGACGGAGTTGTTCGCATTAGTAACTGGGACGGCCAGGGCTACGGCAACTACTTGCTCGTCAGGCACTACAATGGCCTCGAAACCTTGTACGGGCACCTGAGCCGGCCGCTCGTGCCGGTGGGCACTTTCGTCAAGGCCGGGCAGGTTATCGGGCTGGGCGGCAACACGGGGCGCAGCACCGGCTCGCACCTGCACTTCGAGGTGCGCTACGAAGGCAACCCGATAAACCCGATTCTGCTTTATGACTTCCCCGACTACAAGCTGCGGGGCGACAATTTCACGGTTACTTCGGCCCTGTTCGACTACTACAACCAAGTCCTGCGGCGGAGCCGACGCAGTAGCAGCAGCAGCCCGCCTACGTTGGTGCGCCGCGTGGTTCTGCACCGGGTGCGGTCGGGCGACACGCTTTCTGAAATCGCCGACCGGTATGGGGTGAGCACGAAAAAACTCAAGCGGCTTAATCCGGGGTTGCGCGGCAAATTGCAGCCGGGTAAGAAACTGCGCATCAAATAGAATCGCAGATTGACGCTGATTTTTGGGATTGCGCTGATTCTTGCCCTGATTCTTGAAAAGCATATGCTTCGGCGGACTAGTTTGTTTCACAGACCGGCAGCTATCAAACTAACGCGCATGACCAGAATCAGCGCAATCCCAAAAATCAGCGTCAATCTGCGATGAAGTTAGATATTTTGGCCCTGGGCGCGCACCCCGACGACGGGGAGATGTCGTGCGCCGGGACGCTGCTGGCGGCCGTTGCCGCGGGCCGGAAAGTGGGTATTGTGGACTTAACCCGGGGCGAGCTGGGTACCCGTGGCACCCCCGAGATTCGGGCGGCGGAGGCGGCGGCGGCCAGCCAGATTCTAGGGGTTAGCGTTCGGGAAAATCTGGGTTTGCCCGACGGTTTTTTTGAGAACAGCCGCGCCCATCAGCTGCCGCTCATTGCGGCTTTGCGCCGCTACCAGCCCGAGACGGTGCTCTGCAACGCCGTCCGCGACCGGCACCCCGACCACGGGCGCGGGGCGCAGCTGGCCGTCGATGCCTGCTTTCTGAGCGGATTGCGCATGATTGAGACGCTCGATGAGCACGGCCGGCCGCAAGCGCCCTGGCGCCCTAAGAACGTTTATCACTACATTCAGGATTACCAGCTTTCGGCGGCGTTCGTCGTAGATATCACGCCGCACTGGGCTGGTAAGTGGGCGGCAATCAATGCGTACGGCACGCAGTTTTTCAATCCAGCCGCCGACCCCAGCGCGCCGCCGACGTATTTGTCGGGGCAGTCGTTCGCGCATTTTATGGAAGCGCGGGCGCGCGAGTTCGGGCACCTGATTGGGGTCGAGTTCGGGGAAGGGTTCACGGTGGTGCGGCCGGTGGGGGTGCGCGAAATCGGGGACTTGGTGTAGGACGCAGCCTTTGCTGCGTCGGGCGCGCGGGCGGTTTTCAACGGTGCTCGCGCC
>JANXNW010000041.1 GCA_025353905.1 Hymenobacter sp. | reverse complement strand
GTAGCGCGGAGCCTTTGCTCCGTGCGTTCAGAGTCGGCACTTGGCACTCCGACCCTGAACGCACGGAGCAAAGGCTCCGCGCTACCTCCCGCTAAAACAGCCCTTCAATTATCGCCTTGTTGTTCTGGCTGATAATCTTGCGCTTGACCTTCATCGTGGGGGTCATCTCGCCGCTTTCCACCGTCCACTGCTCGGGCAGGAGCGCGATTTTCTTGAGCTGCTCCCACTGCGCAAAGCTCTGGTTGTACTGCTTGGTGAGGCCCTCGTACAGCTCCACGATTTTGGGGTGGCGCACGAGGTCCTGGTTCGAGCCGTTGGCTTCCACGCCGTTGCGCTTGCACCAGTTTTTCAGCTCGTCGAAAGCCGGCACGATGAGCGCGGCGGCGTACTTCTGGTCGGCCCCGACGACCATCATCTGCTCGATGAGCGGGTCCTCTTTCATCTTGTTCTCAATTACTTGCGGGGCGATGTACTTGCCGCCACTCGTCTTGAACATCTCCTTTTTGCGGTCCGTGATTTTGAGGAACCGCCCCCCGACCAGCTCGCCGATATCGCCCGTGTGGAACCAGCCGTCGGCATCCATCACCTCGGCCGTCAGCTCGGGCTTGTTGTAGTAGCCCTTCATCACGGAGGCCGATTTGGTCAGGATTTCGCCGTCGGCGGCGATTTTCACTTCCACGTTTCGGATGAGCGGCCCCACGGTACCAATCAGGTTGTCAGTAGGCTCGAAGCCGCCCACGGCGATAACGGGGGAGGTTTCGGTAAGGCCGTAGCCCTCCATGACCCGAATCTGGGCGGCCCAGAACACGCGGGCCAGCCGCGGCTGCAGGGCCCCGCCGCCGCTCACGATGCAACGCAGGTTGCCGCCCAGCGCGTCGCGCCACTTGTTGAAGATGAGCTTGTTGGCCAGCGCCAGCTGCGTGTTGTAGCTGAAGCCTAAGTCTTTTTGGGTGTCGTATTTCAGCCCTAAATCCAGGGCCCAGAAGAAGAGCTTGTGCTTAATACCGGTTTGCTCGTGGCCTTTGGCCACAATCTTGTCGTAGATTTTTTCGAGCAGGCGCGGTACGGTCGTGAAAATCTGGGGCTTAACCTCGCGCAGATTGTCGGCGATGGTTTCCATGCTCTCGGCGTAGTAGATGCGTACGCCACCCAGCATGTAGAGATACGTGCACATGCGCTCGAAAATGTGGCACAAGGGCAAGAAGCTCAGGGCTTTATTGCCCGGCCCGACGGGCATGGCGGGTTTCGAGTTGTGGCAGTTGCTGAGCAGGTTCTCGTGGCTGAGCATCACGCCTTTGGGCTGCCCCGTGGTGCCGCTCGTGTAGATGAGCGTCAGCAAATCGTCGGGCGAGACGGCCGCTTTGAGCGGCTCCAGGTCGGCCGGGTTGCCCTGCCGGCCCAGTTCCAGCAACTCATCGAAGTGGCGCGCGCCGGCTACTTTTTCAAACGTAAATACATTGTCGGGCGGAATCGGCAGGCCCTGGGTGGCTTCCTGCACTTTCGCGTGGAGCTTCGTGTCGGATACGAAAACGGCTTTCACCCCGGCATCGGTGAAAATATACTTGTAGTCCTCGACCGTGATGCTCGGATACATTGGTACGCTGGTGGCCCCGATTTGGGCGATGCCGAAGTCGGCCAGCATCCACTCGGGGCGGTTGAGGCTGATAATGGCCACTTTATCGCCTTTTTGCAGGCCGAGCTTCAGCAGGCCCAGGCTGACCAGGTTGGCCTGGTCTTGCAGCTGCTGGGTGCTGGTGGGCACCCACTGGCCGTCGTGCTTAGCGGCGAGCGCGTCGGGTTGCGGAAACTGCTCTAGCTGAAGCGAGAGGATGTCAAATGAGCGGCGGACCTCCATAAAGGGGTGGGGCGAAAAAAGGCGGAGTAACACCAAGCCCCAGCTTGGTGTGCGCCCGGTGGGAATTCAAAGGCTAAAGAAACAAGGTTTTAGTGAATTTACCTAAACTGTCACAAGCCCGCCGCCCGCTTGCCGGTTATCTGCCCGCTCGAAAATGCTGAAATTGGCGCGGTCGGGCCTACTTTTGACCAGTGCCAACCCTGCCGCCCATGCCGACCTCAACCCCGACTCTGGTCCCGACGCTGGCCCGGCCCGGCACCCCGCAATGAACCTGGCTCTCTTTTTCGACGCGCTGCCCGACGCGCTCACCGGCCCGGCGACCTCGCCCACGAGCCTCGCCGCCCACGCCACCCGCTTCGCCGAAGACTTCCCCGACTGGCGCGCCGCCGACCTGGCCCTCATCGGCCTCGACGACTGGCGCGGCACCGCCGCCGGTCCGCCGCCGGGCGGGGGAGAGAGCGGGGCCAACCGCGTCCGCGAGCGGCTTTATCAGCTCCAGAAAGGCAGCCACCCGTTGCGCCTCGTGGACCTGGGCAACCTGCGCCCTGGCCTGCGCCTGGACGACACGTATCAGCGCCTGCGTGAAATCGTGGGCGCGCTGCTCGAAGCCGGCACCGTGCCGCTGCTCGTCGGCGGCGGCCACGACCTGGATTATGGGCAGTTCATGGCTTACGAAAGCCAGGGGCAGTCCATCAACTTCGCCGTCGTCGATGCCCGCCCAGACATGGCTTTGCCGCACCCGAACACCCCGGCCGAAGACAGCCACCTGCGCCGGCTACTGCTGCACGAGCCGAATTTCGTGTTCAGCTGCGCTCATCTCGGCCACCAGCAGTTTTTGACCGCGCCCGAGGTGTTGACCGTCTTCGAGAAGCTGCACTTCGAGACGCTCAGCGCGGGCGAGCTGCGGGCCGACCGCCGCCAGGCCGAGCCGGTCCTTCGGCAAGCTGATTTTATGAGCTTCGACGTGGCCGCTATCCGCTGGCAGGACGCGCCCGGCTACTACCCGGCCAGCCCCTTCGGCCTCACCAGCGAGGACGCCACCCAGCTCTGCTGGTACGCGGGCCACAATGCGCAGCTCTCGTCGCTGGGCTTGTACGGTTACCGGCCCGACCACGACCCGCATGGGTTGGCCGCCGCCACGCTGGCCACCATGCTCTGGTATTTCATCGAGGGCTTTTACCACCGCAAGCCCGAAACCGGCTTTGGCTCCTACCGCTTCCTCACGTACACGCTCGTGCTGCCCGGTACGCCCGCCGAGCTGGTGTTCTACAAGTCGCGCCGCGCCGACAAGTGGTGGATGGAAGTCGAAAGCCTCGCCGATGCCAGCCTTAAACGCATCGTGCCCTGCACCCACCAGGACTACCTGCACGCCGCCCAGGGCGACCTGCCCCAGCGTTGGCTGCGGACGCAGGCGCTGCTGGGGTAGGGTCTTAGTTGTTTGTTATCAGTTGTTTGTTGTCAGTTTTTGAGAGTAAGTTTTTCTATCCGATGAACCTGACAACTGACAACGAACAACTGACAACCTACACTAAAAGCCAGCTCGCCTTACGCAACGGGCAGGACCGGCCCGAAATCTGGACCGCGTACCGGGGGCTGATTTACGACGTGTCCGGCTCGCGGCTCTGGCAGCGGGGGCTGCACTACCAGCACTGGGCCGGGCAGGATTTGACGACCGAGTTGGACCGCGACGCGCCGCATCTGGCGACGGTCTTTGATAAGTTTGCGGTCGTGGGCCGGCTGGTGTAGGGGCGGGGCTGGCCCCCGCCCGACGTTGAACAGATACGTCCGGTCTGTCATCGAATAGCCCCGTTCTGGCTGACCTGGGCGCGGCTGCTCAACGACGGGCGGGGGCCAGCCCTACCGGGTCGCACCCCGCCCCTACTTTTACCCGGTATACCCTACGTATATGACCACCGAAACTGCCTCCGAATACAACGACCTCGAAAACCTGCCCACGGCAGCCATCCTGGCGGGCCTCAACCAGCTCGACCAGACCGTGCCGCTGGCCGTGCAAAAGGTGCTGCCCCAGGTCGAAAAGCTGGTCGAAGTCACCGTGGCGCGGCTCGCGGCGGGCGGGCGGCTGTTCTACATCGGGGCGGGCACGAGCGGGCGGCTCGGCGTGGTCGATGCGTCGGAGTGCCCGCCCACGTTTGGGGTCGCGGCGGGCGTGGTTGTCGGTATCATGGCTGGCGGCGACGGGGCCATCCGCCAGGCGGTGGAGGGCGCGGAGGACGATGCCGAACAAGCCTGGCGGGACTTGCAGCACTTCAACGCTACCGAAAAAGACGTGCTGGTGGGCATCGCCGCGTCGGGCCGCACGCCCTACGTGGTGGGCGGTTTGCAGGCGGCGCGGGCGGCGGGGTTGGCCACGGGCTGCGTCGTGTGCAACGCCGATTCGGCCGTGGCGGCGGCCTGCGAGTTTCCGGTCGAAATCATCACCGGCCCGGAATTCATCACCGGCAGCACCCGCCTCAAAGCCGGCACGGCGCAGAAGCTGGTGCTCAACATGCTCACTACGGCCACGTTCATCCGCCTGGGCCGGGTGAAGGGCAACAAGATGGTCGATATGCAGCTCTCCAACGTCAAGCTCGTGGCCCGCGGGGAGCGGATGCTGATGGACGAGCTGGGCATTGAGCCAGCCGAAGCGGCGGCGGCGCTGCAACGGCACGGCTCGGTGCGGGCGGCGCTGCTGGCCTATTCCTCCTCCCGCTGAACCAGCCCACGACGGCACCAGCGGAAGAACAGAAACCAGCGGTAAGCTCTTTCGCCGGGAGGGCTCCCCGGGTGGTAATAGGTGGTGAGGGCGCGCGCTGGGCGTAAATGCCCCGCCGCAATACTTTCAGGCAGGGTAATTATTAGACTTGTTGCGAGAGTATTTTAACGTAAGTTTACCAAATAAACTCTGTTCATTTCCAAGATGAATCTTTCCGTTTCAAAACTTACAACTGAGCGTAAATGGCGGGCTGCAACTGGCTTGACGCAAGCTCGCTTCT
>JANXNW010000015.1 GCA_025353905.1 Hymenobacter sp. | reverse complement strand
AGAAGCGAGCTTGCGTCAAGCCAGTTGCAGCCCGCCATTTACGCTCAGTTGTAAGTTTTGAAACGGAAAGATTCATCTTGGAAATGAACAGAGTTTATTTGGTAAACTTACGTTAAAATACTCTCGCAACAAGTCTATTGTTCCCGAAGTAGAAACGCTAAAATCTTTCTCCCATTGAACAGGCACACCTTCGAGCGAATAACTGGGTACTTCCACCGTGACCTTCATAGCTATTTCGTTTCAATTCGCCCAACTAGAAACTCATACACCGACCGAACGCCCGTGCCCGTCCCGCCTAACCCGCGATAGGAGTCCGCTGCCGTCAAATACGCCGGGCCGGCGATGTCCAAATGCAGCCAGGGGGTGCCTTCGATGAAGCGCTCCAGGAACTTGGCGGCCGAGATGTGGCCGGCTTCGGGCTTACCGAGGTTGCTCAGGTCGGCGATGTCGGACTTGATGTGGGCGGCGTAGTCGTCCCAGAGCGGGAACTCGACCAGGCGCTCGTGAGTGCGGTGGGCTGCGGCGAGCAGGTGCGCTTTCGTGGCTTCGTCGGCCGTGCCCATGAGCGCGGCGGCTTCGATGCCGAGCGCGCGCACGGCCGCGCCGGTGAGCGTGGCCAGGTCGATGACCAGGGCGGGGTGGTATTTGCGGGCGAAGCTCAGCGCGTCGGCCAGCAGCAGGCGGCCTTCGGCATCGGTGTTTTTGATTTCGACCGTCAGGCCGGAGTGCATCGTGAGCACGTCGCCGGGCACGTAGGCCAAGCCGCCGGGGCGGTTGTCGGTGGCCGGCACCAGGCCGATAACGTGCAGCGGTATTTGATTCAGGGCCAGCGCGTAGAGCACACCGCCCACGGCGGCCGCGCCGGCCATATCGCACTTCATCGTGTCCATGCCGCCCGGCGTGGGCTTCAGGCTCAAGCCGCCCGTGTCATAGACGACGCCTTTGCCGACGAGCACGTAGGGCTGCGCGTTCTGGGCATTGGCGGGCTTCCATTCCAGGATGCTGAAAGTGGGCGGCTCGGGCGAGCCGAGGTT
>JANXNW010000435.1 GCA_025353905.1 Hymenobacter sp. | reverse complement strand
CCCCACTTGCCCTCGGCGCGGGGGCGGCCGGTGGCGCGCTCCCCCTCCGATTGGCCGGCCGGCACTTCTTCCAGCCGGACGCGCACGGCGTGGGCTTTGGGCTGCACCCGCTGGCCGAAGCGGTCGGCAAATTCCTGGGTAAACTCGGCCCCGAAAAAGATGATGAGCGAGATGTAGTACATCCAGACCAGCAGCACGATGGCCGAGCCCGCCGCCCCGAAAGCCGTGCCGGGGTTGGCGAAAGCCAGGTACCAGCCAATGAGGTACTTACCGATGACGAAAAGCACGGCCGTGAGGAAAGCCCCACTGAGCACATCGCGCCAGCGGATGATGGCGTCGGGCAGAAAGCGGAAGATGAAGGCGAAAAGCAGCGTCGTGACGAAGAGCGACAAGCCCAGGTCCACGGCCCGGATGGCCAGCACCCCGAGCATGGGCAGGTGCGCGGCCAGCCAGCCGGTGAACACGCTCAGCACCACGCTAACTACCGACGAGATGAGCAGCAGCAGCGCCACGCTCAGAATGAGCCCGAACGAGAGCAGCCGCGCCCGCACGAACTCCCAGATGCCGTAGCCGTCGGTCTTCACCTTCAGATTCCAGATATCGTTGATGCTCTGCTGCAAGGTGGCGAAAAAGGTGGTGGCCGCGAAAATCAGCGTCCCGACCCCAATCCAGGCCGCCAGGCCGCTCTTTTGCTGCTTGGTGAAGGTGGCAATGGCATCTTGCAGAAACTTGGCCGAGTCGGCCCCGACCAGCCCGTTTATCTGCCCGTAGACTTTGCCCGACACGGCCTCGGTGCCGTAGAGCGCGCTGGCCACCGTGATGACGATGAGCAGCAGCGGCGGCAAGGAGAAAATAGTGGTGTAGGAGAGCGCCGCCGCGTGGCGAAACGAATTGTTCTCACTAAACTCCGTAGCCGACGTTTTGAGAACCCCGAGAATGTCGGAAAATTTGTAGCGCGCCATGAGAGGGCAATGAGTGAATGGGTGATTGAGTGATTGAGTGAGCAAGGGTTGACGCGCGGGCTGGTTTTGAGCACTCAATCACTCAATCACCCAGTCACTCATTGCTTTCTAAGCGTCCAGCGCAGCGTCTCGACCGGGGCCGTGCGCAACGCCTGGGCCAGTTCGGCGTCGTCCTGAAACTGAAGCTGCGTGAGCTGGCTGGCCTCAACGCTGACCGTGATTTCCTTGTCGACGAAGGGCCACGGATGCACGACGACCGGCGAGCCGGGGCCAGCGGGCTGGCTCACGTACTGGGCATTTTTGCGGTCAATCGGGTGGTGGTACACCTCGACTTCGCGGCCCATCTCGGGCAGCTCCTGCCGGCAGAAGATGAGCGAGAGCCGGTCGCACCAATGCAGCAAATCATACGCCTGGCGTACCTGGGTCTTGGTCAGCTTGAGTTCCTTCGTCCACCGGGCCTGGTCGGCGAGCAGCTCGTCCAGAAAAGCCGTAATCTCGGGTTTGGTGCCGCGCAGCTCCTCATATAGCGTACTCAGGTGCAGGCTCGTGAGCAGGCTTCGCCAGCGTCCCTGGAAGCGCGCCGCCGAGAGCAGCTCGCGTGCCTGCTTCATCGAGAACGGCATTTGGGTAAAATTGGCCGGCGCGCCGGCGGGCGTCAGGCCGTGGTGGCCGCCACGCCCGTGCCAGGCATCCTGCTCGTCGTCGTGCTGGGCGGTGGCGGCCAGCAGGCCCACCCAGGCATCGGCGGGCAAAAACGAGGGCCAGTGAAAGGCCAGCTGCGAAGCCAGCAGCGCGTGCGACTGCTGGTAGATAACCTGCCAGCCGGTAGGAGTGGGGTTTACAATCATGGGTTGGTAGGTGAGGAGGTGATTGGGTAAGGAGGGGAGGAGGTCAGTAGGAAATAAGTGGCAATTTGGACCTCTTCACCTCCTCACCCAATTACCTCCTCACCAAGTGCGGCCTTATACGGCCACCGGCCCTGAACCGCTGCCTTACTTTCGTGCGTAAACCCTGTTCATGTACGCCCCGCTGCAAGATATTCTCGACCACCCGCTGCCCTCGCTGGCGGTGGTCGGCAACTTGATTATCATCGAGAGCCTGCTTTCGGTCGACAACGCGGCCGTGCTGGCCACGCTCGTCTCGGACCTGCCCCGCGACCAGCGCAAGCGCGCCCTGCGCTACGGCATCTTCGGGGCGTATGCTTTTCGGGGGCTGTGTTTGCTGTTTGCCTCGTATCTGGTCAAGTTCTGGTATTTGAAGCCGCTGGGCGGACTCTACCTGCTTTATCTGGCCTTCAGCTACTTCCGCGCCCGGCCCAGCTCGCACGAGGACGAAGCCGCGCCCGACAAACGCCGCTCCTGGCTCTATCGGCGGACGCTGGGTTTGCTCGGGCCGTTCTGGGCCACCGTCGTGGTGATTGAGCTGATGGATTTGGCTTTTTCTATCGACAACGTGTTTGCCGCCGTCGCCTTCAGCACCAACCTGATTCTGGTTTGCGCGGGCGTGTTTATTGGCATTCTGGCCATGCGCCTCGTGGCCCAGGCGTTTGTTGGGCTAATGGGCCAATACCCGTTTCTAGAAACGTCGGCCTTTGTCATCATCGGCGTACTGGGCCTCAAGCTTTTGCTCTCCTTGATTAGCCATTTCGCCCCCACACATGCGGTGAGCGTGTTCTTGGAGGGCGAAGTCGCCGACATCGCCTTGACTGTGTTCACGGTGGCCGTATTCGGGGTGCCGCTGCTCACCTCGCGCCTGCTGGGCTGGCCCCGGCGACTGGGCGGGCGGTGAGGTTTGATGTGCTGATGTGGGAGATTGAAGAATCCAATGCATCAGCACATTTGCACATCAAGCGCCCAGCTCCTGCTCGAACAAGGCGCAGAACAGCGGCGTGGCTTTGGCGACGGCCAGTAGCAGGGGCCGAAACTCGGGCGGGGCCGGCGCGCCGGCGCTTAGCTCGTCGGCCAGCTCTTCAAGCCGGCGCAGGTGGCTGGTTTCGGGCTGAATGTTGAAGCTGCCGAAGGTCGTTTTCAGGGCGTGGGCGGCCTGGATGGCGGCGGGCCAATCGGCTTGCTCGGCGGCCCGTTGCAGGGCGGCCAGCTTGTCGGGCACATCGGTCAAAAACAAGCCCAGCATGCCGCGCACGAATTCGCTGTCGTGGGCCAGGCGGCCGAGCTGGTCGAAGTCATAGTGCAAGCCGGGCGGCTCGGCGAGCGGGGCGGCGGGTGGCGGGACGGTCAGCTCGCGGCGGCTCACGCGCACAAGCAACTCCTGCAAAGCAGCTTCGGAATAGGGCTTGGCCAAAAAATCGGTGAAGCCCAACGAGCGGTACGTGCTGGCGTTGAGCCGAATGACGTCGCCGGTGAGCGCCACGATGGGCGTCTGCTGGTTGGGGCCGGGGTTGGCCCGCAGTTGGGCCGTGGCCTCCAGTCCGTCGAGGCGGGGCATGTGCAGGTCCATCAGAATCAGGTCGTAAGCCGTGCGCTCGGCCAGGCTCAGGGTCTCTTCTCCGTTCTGGGCGATGGTCACCGCGACTTCCCACTGGGTGAGTAGCGAGACGGCGATGAGTTGGTTGACGGCGTTGTCTTCGGCCAGCAGCACCCGCAGGCCCCGCAGCAGGTCGGCTGGCATGGGCGCGGCCATTTCCTGGTCGGCGGTGCCGGCCGACCCCGGCAACGACCCCGCACTCAGGGCGTAGGCGAGCGTAAAGCGGAAGCAGCTGCCCTGGCCCGGCGCGCTGCTCACGGTGAGCTGCCCGCCCTGCAGCTCGACCAAATGCTGGCAGATGGTCAGGCCCAGGCCGGTGCCGCCGTAGAGGCGGGCCACGCTGCTGTCGGCCTGCTGGAAGCTGTTGAAAATGTGCGGCAGTGCGTCGGCCGCGATGCCCACGCCCGTGTCGGCCACGCTGAACGTGACCGGCAGCACTCCCCCGCGGCGCGGCCCGACCTCGACGCCGACCGTGACGGCCCCGCGGGGCGTGAACTTGACGGCGTTGCTGAGCAGATTGACCAGCACCTGCCGCAGGCGGTGGGGGTCGCCGAGCACCGACGGCAACGGCCCGCCGGGCGGCTCGACCACGCGCAGCAGCAGGCCCTTTTCGTCGGCCTTGGTGCTGAGCGTCCGCACGGCTTCGTGCACCGGGTGCAGCAGCTCGAACGGAATGGTTTCGAGACTGATATGACCGGTTTCTATCTTGGCGAAGTCGAGAATGTCGTTGATGACGACTAGCAGGCTCTCGGTATTCAGCTGAATCAGGCCCACGTAGTCGGCCTGCTCAGCCAGGAGCGGCTCCTTGAGCAGCAGCCCGGCCAGGCCCATCACCCCGTGCAGAGGAGTGCGGATTTCGTGGCTCATATTGGCCATGAACGCCTGCTTGGCCCGCACCGATTCTTCGGCCACCTGGTAGGCGCGCTTGAGGTCGGTGATGTCGGACGAAAACACCAGCTGGTAGCGCGCCCCGTCGGGCCGGATGAGGCAGCTGCGGGTCGTGTTGTACCACACCGTACGCCCGTCGCGCAGCCGAAAGCTTTCCTCGTAGGTCTGGCTCTGGTCGTCGGGCAGCGGGGCCGTCGCGGTTGGCTCGGCGAGCTGGCTTTGCAGCAGCTTGTAGCTTTCATTGACTAGTACGCAGCGCCCGGCTTCGTCCTCGACATACACCAGGTTGGGGCTGTTGGCGATGACCTGGCTGGCCAGCCCCGCCGGGTAGTGGGGCAGCTGACCCACGAGCCAGCCGGTGGCGGCGGCCCCACCGGGCCGGGCCGCCAGCCGCGCCCGCAGCTGGGCTGCTTCGGCCTCGGCCAGTACGCGGCGGCGGCGCTCTTCGGTTAGTCGTTCGCGCAGGCGCATTTTTCTAAAAAGAGACTGAGCGTGAGGGATAGTGCGTCAAAAAATAAGTGCCTGGACCTAATTAATCAGCCAATATATTTGGTACAATTGCTTGACTTTTAACAAAAAGCCAATAGCCATTAGCTAAAAACCAACGGCTCGGCACTTGTAGAGGCGGTTTGCTGCAAGTAATTTATCCTGAACCAAGTGGTTTTGCTGCCCGCCTCGCCCGCGCCGGAGTAGCTTGCGGCCCGAAACTTACGGAGACGAGGCCGCCCGGTCGTTCTCGCGCGGTCATGCCCTTCACGTTTTCGCATCCGGCGCTGATAATTCCGCTGCTGCGCGCGCGGCGGCGCTGGCCCTGGCTCTCGGCCACGGGGCTTATCGCGGGCAGCGTGGCGCCCGATTTCGAGAAGTTTTTCCGGCTGCGGCTGGCCAGCGGCAACAGCCACACCGTGGCCAGCATCTTTTATTTCAGCTGCCCGGTGGGCTTGGTGCTGGCCTGCGTGTTTCACCTGCTGGTGCGCCGGCCCATGGTGGCCCACCTGCCGGCAGCTTGGCGCGGGCGGCTGCGCCCGTTCGAGCGTTTCGACTGGCTCACCCAGCTGCGCCGTCACCCCTGGGGCGCGTGGACAAGCATCGCGCTGGGCGCGGCCCTGCACCTGGTCTGGGACAGCTTCACCCACGACAACGGCCCGATGATGAGCTTGTTGCCGGGCCTCGACCGCGTGGTATTGCCCGATTCCCCTGCGGCCTCCATCTCGCAGCTGCTGGCCCTGGCTAGCTCCGTAGCGGGCGGGGCGGCCATCGCCTGGGCCGTGTGGCGAATGCCCCGGCACCCGCCCGGCCCCGCGCCCAGCCCGGCCGCGCTGGGTCGCTATTGGGGCGGGGCCGCGCTGGTTGCCGTCGCCCTGCTCGGCCAGTGGCTACTACTGACCCGCCCCGGCCTGCTCGCCGCTAGCATCGGCGCCATCTCGGCCAGCCTGCTGGGGCTGCTGGCATCGTCGGTTTACGCGGGTTGGCGGATGCGGTAAGAAACGGAAACGCTGGTCGTTGCTTCGCAGGGAAGCAACGACCAGCGTTTCCGTTTCTTACCGCATTATTTTCTTATCGCACTACTTTTTGCGTGAGCACGTCGGTGGCGGTGGTGAGTCGCAGCAGGTACACTCCTTCGCGCAGGGTGGCAGGCAGGGGCTCGCGGCGGGGCTGCCCGGCCAGGACTGCCCCGTTGAAGAGGCGACTTATCAGCCGGCCGTCCGGGCCGAGCAGGTCCAGCGTGACGGGGCTGTTGGTGGCCACGCTGAATTGCGCCGTAGCCGCGCCCCGCGTCGGGTTAGGATACACGCTGAGCGTAGCCCGGAGCGAACCAGCCCCGCTGGCTAGCGCCGCGCTGGAGCTACTCGCACTCGTGCCGAACGGCACGAGCGCCGTGCCCGGAATCGGCTCCTGCAGGGTGCCGTCGGGCAGCCGCCACGCCACGGCCAGGTAGCCCCGGCCCCAGGCTTGCTTGTGGCGGGCCTCGACGTAGTAGCGCCGGCCGGCTTGCAGCGTTACTGGGGCCGACTGCTGCTCGGGGGCGCGCAGCCAGTCGTGGGCCGAGGCCGTCCAAACCCCGCATTTGGCCACGCGCACGGCGTGGGTGGGGTCTTCGTCGGGACTCAGGTAAAGCTCGCCTGCGTCGTCGGCGGCCAGCCAGAAGGTGTAGCTGCCGCTCTGTGGCGGGCAAACATAACCGCGCAGCCGGGCGGCGTAGTTGTTACCCCGCCCGTCGGGCGTTTCGAACTGGCGCACCAGGCTGCTGCTGTCCGGGGCCTGGGTCAGGGGGATGTTGGCCACGGTGCTGCCGCTCACCTCGTTCCAGCGCTCGCGCAGCAGCCCGCCGGGGCTGGCACCGCTGCCGCCGGTGGGCGGCGGAATAACAGGCGAGGGAGGCAGAATAGACAGCGGGCCGGCCGCGCCGGTTTCGCTGAAAAACGCGGGCGAACCACTCAGCGCAATGGTGCGCGGGGCCACGCTGATTTGCTGGTTGGTGCTGGCAAAGTCCCACTCAGCCCGCCGCAGCTGGCCCAGGTTCCAGGCCGCCGGGAAGGAGTACGTGGCACTGGCCTGCTCCGAGTTGTCGGTCAGGGCTTTGGCCCAAAGCACGTAGCGAAAAGCCGTGCCCTGGCGAAAAGCGGCCCCGTCCACGCCCGCTGGCAGGGCGAGCGCCGCCGTGCGGGCCGGGTCGTAGCCGTAGCCGTAGAGCAGCTGGCTGGTGCTGGCAAACGCCTGCCCCAGCTGGGTGGCCCGCTGCGCGCCCGGCCCGTCGCGGCTCAGGCTTTCGTAGAGGCCCATCAACCCAATCTCGTCGCTGCCCGACACCGACTGTCCGGCCGGGGGCGCGTTCACGCCTTCGCCCAGGCTGTAGAAGTACAGCTGCCCCATGCCACTTTGCTGCGCCAGCACCAGGGTCTTGATGCCGAAGTTGCGCTGCAGCTCATCCGAGCCGGTGCGGTCGTCGGAGGTGCGGCGGCCGACGTTGGTTTCGGTGATGAGCAGCGGCTTGCGCGGGTGGCGGCCGCCGTCGTAGCCGTAGCGCGTGAGCACGGTTTGCATGGCGGCCTGGTCGATGAGCACCTGCTGGGCCGCGTAGTCGGAAGTGCGGCGGTAGCGAAATCCGTTGATAGTATTGTCCCAGGTGTGCAGCTCGTACGACGGGTACGTGTGGAAGCTCAGCGCGTCGAGGTAGGCCCCGCCCCCGAGCGGGTACTGGGCCGTTACGCGGCCGCCGTCGGGGTTGTCGGTGTAGCGCAGCAGCGCGTCCACGAAGGTCGGGTAGCCTACCCCGCCGGTGGTCACGTACGCATTGGGCCGGTATTTATGAATGACTTCGTAGCTGATGCGCAGCATCCGGATGTAGCTGTAAATCGGGGCCTGCAGGTTGACCATCTCGCCCGGCGTGGGGGGCCGGTTGGCCCACTCGCTGGGGTCGCGCATGTTGGTGAAGTCCGGCTCGTTCACTACTTCCCAGAAGCGCACGTAGTCGCCGTAGGTCTGCAGCAGCCGGTAGAGGTAGTAGGCGTAGTAGTTGTTGGCGTTCACGCTGCCGTCGGCGTTCCAAATGGGTTCGTAGAGGTTCGCGAACACCTTCGACTGTCCCGTGGCCCCGGGGTGGGTTATGTTCTCGCGGTGGGCGGCCGAAGGTCCTTCCACGAAGCAGGTCAACTCCTTCATGCCCAGCGTGGTAGTATAGGCCCGGAAGGTGCTCACCCGGATGTCGTAGCCGTACTGGTCCACGAAATATTCGGGCAGCGCCGGCCGCACCGAGTGCGCCCCCCGCTGCTGGGCCAGCCCGGCCAGCGACTCATCGTTCCAGTTGCCGCCGTAGTAGCCCATGTTGGTGCCGTACTGAAACGCCTCGGTGTACGGCCGCACGTTGGTGTCGGCGGTTTGGGTGGGGGCCTGGGCACGGGCCGCGGGGAGCGACCCGCCGATGCTCAGCAAAGCGCTGAAAGCCAGGGTATAAATAATAGGTTTCATGCAGAAAATAGGGTTTGAAAAAAAGCGGGTTGTTTTTAATTAGCGACGTTGCAACCGGCGGGTACACCCTGGCAGGGTTTCCGGGTCTAGCTCAGCGTTGGCGAAACCTGCCGCGCAAAAGGACGAGGAAGAGAGCGGGCCCTGACGGGTTTCCGTAGTGGGCCTCAGGCGGGCTGGAGTAGGGCTTGGCCGCCGGTTTTCCGCAAGCTAAACGAAACCAGGTAATTTTACCCGTTTTTAAGCGCCGCCTTGACTGGCATCTTATGGGCTCTTTATCTTTATCTCAACGTTAACGGCTTCGCCGTGCGGACCACTCACCTCTTCTCTCTTTTACTATGAATTCACTTGCCGAAATTCTCTCATTGGGCCTGTGGTATGCCCTGCAGTTCTACCTGCTTGGGGCCTCTGCCTACGTCATCTCCTCAGCCGTCATTTATAGCCTGTTCTCTTTTCGAATCCAGCAGCAATTTAAGAGTCGCGAATATGATTATGTGGCGAATAACCAGACTAATTTTGTGCTGCTTATTCCGGCTCACAATGAAGCACGAGTCTTGCCTACTCTGCTGGACAGTATCCAGGGCCTGCACTACCCGCCCGACTGGTTTCGAACGGTGGTTGTGGCCGATAATTGCATTGACCAGACGGCTTTTTTAGCTCACCAGGCCAAAGTTACGTGTTTGGAGCGACATACCAACTATCAGTCCGACAAAACGCAGGCCCTGCGCTACGCCGTCGAACAGCTCGCCCGGCGGGCTGATTTTCCGGCTTTTCCGGACCAGGTTATCTGCGTGATTGATGCCGATTGCGTATTGGACAAAAATTATTTATCGGAGTTGGATAAGCACTACGCTCAACCCGGTGCGGCCCCCGTAGTTCAATCGTATCGAAGCGTGAGCAACGCCTTCGACTCGGATGTTACCGTGCTCGATGCCGCCGCCGAAGCCATGCGCCAGTGGGTGCTCTCGGGCACCCGCAAGTTTCTGGGCCAGGACACGTTTATTTTTGGCCTGGGCTGCTCGATGCGGGCGAGCGTCTTCGCCGACCTGATGGCCCTGCCCGTCACCTCGCTGGCCGAGGACAAGGAGTGGAAAGTTTACCTGACCCAGCATCGGATGCGCGTTGCCTACTGCCCCACCGCCCGCCTGAGCTACGAGGTGGTGCGCGATGCCGCCGCGTTTCGGCAGCAGCGCGCCCGCTGGCTGGCCGGCTACTTCCAGTCTTTGCGCACCTACGGCCCGCGGATGCTGTGGCGGGGCCTGTGCGAGGCCAACCTCGCCCAGCTCGATTTGGCCCTGGACCTGCTGCAGCCGCCGCGCTCGGTGCTGTTGGCGGCGGCGACGTTTTTTGGGGTGCTGGCCGTGTGCCACGCGCCGCTGTCGCTGGTCAGCGGCTGGGTGTGGCTGGGCACCCTCGCCGCGTTCTGGCTCTACGGCGCGCTGGGCCTGCGCCTGATTGGGGCGCGGCCCCGGCACTATCTGCTGCTGTTTTCGGGCTTTCGGCTCGTCGGCACGGTGCTGCACACCTGCCTGCGTATCGGGCTGGGCCGCGGCGTGGGGGCCTGGCAGGCCACGGCCCGCGCCAGCCGGTAGTTGCTTGTTGTTTATTGTTGGTTGTTGGTTGTTTTTTATCGACTCAGGCTTGATACTCAAGGAGGAATTAACAATCAACAACCAGCAACCAGCAACAAACAACCAAGCCGCGACCCCCCGTAACGAGAGCAAACCGAGTTTCAGCCGACAACCGATAACCAGTGGCCAACCACGCAACCACCCCGCCGCCGGTACTCATGTACCACGCGCTGCTGCCGCATGCCGCTCTCGCCAACGTACCCGGCCAGCCCAACCTGCCCGACGTGCACATCCCGGTTGCTTTGTTCGAGCAGCACCTTGCCTGGCTTCACGCCGCGGGCTACGTGCCCGTCACGGTGGCCGAGTTTTACCGCCGCTGGCGGGCGCGGGAGCTGCCCGCCCATTTCATCACCCTCACCTTCGACGACGGCTACCGCTCGCTGCTCGACTACGCCGCGCCGGCCCTGAAAAAGTACGGCTTCGTGGCGACCCTCTTCCTGACCACGGACTTCGTCGGGCAGCCTGATTTCAGTGCCAATCCGGCTTTCGCCCAGGGAACTCCGCCCGCTGACCGCCCCCTGAGCTGGCCCGAGGTGCGGGCGCTGCAAGCGGCGGGCTGGGCCATCGAGGCGCACAGCCTGAGCCACCCGTCCCACGCCGGCCTGCCCATCGCCGAGCTGCAACAGGAGCTGGTCGGTAGCCGGCAAGTTATTGCTGAACAGTTGGGTACGCCACCCGAATTCTACGCTTTCCCTTACGGCAGCTACGACCGGGCCGCCCTGCGGGCGTTGGGCGAGGCGGGCTACGCGGCCGGCTTCTCCGTGCATGATGGCCCGCCCCACCCCGGCCGCGACCGCCGCCGCCTGCCCCGCGCCGAAATCAACACCCGCTCCACGCCCGCCGTGTTCGCCCGGCTCGTGCGCACCGGCCACGCCTCGGCAGCTGCGCGTTGGCGGGCCGCCCTGCGCGACGCGGTGTTTCACTTCCCGTTAGTGAAGGAGTGGGTGAGTGAATGAGTGAATGGGTAAATGAGTGAATGAAACGGGTCAAAAGCTCACTCAGTCACTCAGTCACTCAGTCACTCTACACGTACTCCCGCACGCGGCCGGCGTGGCGACGGAGGCGGCTGACGAACGCGTCGAGCAGGGTGCCGTCGCGCAGAATCTTGCGGGGTGAGGTGTAGACGAGGGCGCCGGGCGCGGCCACCAGCAGCAGGCGGCCTTGGGTTTGCAGGCGCACGGCCATGCGGCCGTCTTCCGACTCTTCCACATTGGCCTCGTTGTGAAATACGCGGGCCTGCTCGGTGCGGAAGCCGCCGGCCGCGCGTCCCAGCTCGGTGACGAAACCCATGTTGAAGCCCAGTACATTGACGAACTCCTGGTTTTTTTTGCGTAGCTGAATCAGCACGCTCGTGAACGCCTCATAAATCCAGTAGCCGGCGCGGCCCCGGCCGGGCGGCGGCAGAAATGCGTAGCGGCCGTACACGCCGATGACCTCCGCCGACTCGCGCATGGGCCTGGTCATCAGCTCAATCCAGGCCGGGGGGTAAAACGTGTCGGCATCGGCGCAGAGGTGGAAGCGGCCCCTGGCTCGCTCCAGGCCCAGCTGCCGGGCGTGGGCAATGCCCTGCCGCGGCTCCAGAAAGCTGAGCACGCCCAGCTCGTCGAGCACCTGCTGGAGCGCGTCGGTCGAGTTGTTGTTGATGACGATAAGCTCGACACTGAGCGCGGTTTCATTGGCGGCCAGCGACGAGAGCGTCTGGTAAATGGTGCGCGACTCGTTCCAGGCCGGAATCACGACCGACACATCGGGCGTGGCCGCCGGCCGAAAGCGGGCCAGCCGCTGCCGTAGCTTCGCGACTTCGACGGCCGAGAGGTCGGCGTAGGTGTGGCGGGCCGACGAGTGCGTACGCAGCCAGGTCGGCAGGCCGAGCGGCGTGGGCCGCAGGCCGCTCATCTCTAAGCCGATGCGCGAGAACAGGGCGCGAATTTCCTGCCAGCCGGTAGCTAGAATATCGCGTAGCGAGAGCGGCAAAAAGCGCCGCAGCTGGAAGTAGCCGAACACGAAGCCCACCACCACGGTCGGGATGCTGGCCAGCGCCACGCCGTAGATGCTGCGAAATAGCAGCAGCGCCGCCACGTCGCCCGCCACGTTCACGGCCAGCATCAGAAACACTTTCAGCAAATTAATGCGGGGCTGGTTCACCACGTCGAGCGTCACGCCCAGGAAGCGGTCGATGGGGTAGAGCAGGGCCATCAGCATGCCGATGCGCAGCAGGTTGGCCGCCTCGGTGCCCCGGTAAGCGCCCCCGCCGATGAGGCGCACCGGCACGTCGGCCAGCACGATGGTGACGATAATAACCGGCACGAAAGCCCAGGTGAGCATCCCCGCGTTTTTGCGCAGCAGCCGCGCCACTTCGGGCAGCCGCTGCTGGTTGTAGGCCGCCGACATGGCCGGGATGGCCGTCGCCATGAAGCTACGGAGCGGAATCTCAATGATTTCCATGAAACGGCCGGCCAGGTTGTACACGGCCAGCGGGGCGGGGCCAAGCAAAAAATTGATGAGAAACGTGTCGGAGCTACGCAGCAAGTTCGAGCCGACATAACTCCCCACGCTGTATTTGCCAAAATGGGCCAGCTCGCGCACCGTGGCCCCGTTGCGGTGGCGCAGGCTGCCGAGCCGCGCCCAGCCCCAGCCCAGCAGCAGCAGGCTCGTGCCAACCGCCGCCAGGGCGAAGCAGTACACAACTCGCTCCAACGTAGCCGTGTGCGTGAGCAGCAGCCCGACGATGCCCAGCACGAACAAGCCCTGCGAGAGCAAGCGCAGGTAGAGCAGCCGGTCGAAGCGCAGCTCGGCCTGCAAAACGCTGGCCGCCATAAACGACGGCAAGGTAGCGACGAGTATCAGCCCGAACCAGCTCAGCAGCAGGCTCGTCTCGGGCGCGGGCCGCGGGCCGCTCAGCGCCCAGGCCCCCAGGTTGAGCAGCCCCAGCAAGCCGGTAATAACCAGCGCGATAACCCAGGCCGAGCCGGTCACTTCAGCCGCCCGCGCCGCGCTCGCTCCCGAGCAGCCCCGGATAAAAGCCGTGGTCAGAAAGCCAGTCCGAAACGAGTCGGCCAGCCCGACTATCGAGTTGAAAAACACCCACAAGCCAATCTCGCGCGCCGGCAGCGCCCGAAACAGCAGCGACACCGACAGCAAGCTCAGGGCCGACACGGTCAGGTTGCCGGCCAGCGACAAAAACTGGTGGTTGCCGAGGTAGGCGGAGAGCCAGGCGGGCAGGAGTTTGGTCATTTTTTAGTGCTTAGTGCTTAGTACCTGGTGCTTAGTGCCTGATGCTTAGCGCTTGGTAGTTTGTTGTCGGCCAAGGTGATAACTGCTGCTGCGTTCCACAAACCCCAAAGGGGTTTCGTAGTCTAGCCCAGGGTTGGCGAAGCATACCCTGGGTCCACCAATCCCCACGGTACCCGAACCCTGAAAGGGTTCCGCCCACGTCTGCCGGACGACCAGCTACGGAACCCCTTCAGGGTTCAGGTCCCATAGAGTGCGTTGGACCCAGGGTAG
This sequence comes from Hymenobacter sp., assembly GCA_025353905.1. Taxonomy (GTDB): domain Bacteria; phylum Bacteroidota; class Bacteroidia; order Cytophagales; family Hymenobacteraceae; genus Hymenobacter. The sequence continues at coordinate 1,386 of JANXNW010000435.1, read as the reverse complement.
GCTATCACAACCCCTTCGGGGTTTGCTGGCTTTCGGTTAGGGGTTCAGGGTGTATGTTGTTCATTACGTAGCCGCTGCCCGCCGGGCCTTGTCCCAGGCGGCAGACTGCCCCCGTCGCCAAAAGCGGGCAGCTCCCTGGAAAACGGCCACGTTCATCATCGTGAAGTAGAGCGGCACCAGCAGCGGGCCGGCTGAGCGGCCCCGCGCCGCCTGCCACCAGCCCAGGGCGGCCGCGCCGTAAAACGCGACTTGCCCGGCCAGCAGCACGGCGTAGAGGCCGCCGTAGCGCAGGGCCAGCGCGGCGTTGAGCGGCAGCGCCAGCGCCAGCAGCGCCGGGGTCAGGCTCCAGCGCAACACCCGGTGCGAGACGTAGAGCAGCGTGAGCACCGGCCGGGGCCAGGGCCGCAGCAGGCCCGTGAGCCGGCTCATGGCCTGCCAGCCACCGGCGCTGATGCGCACCTTGCGCTTCATCTCCTCGGCCAGCGAAAACGAGGGCGACTCCAAGGCGTAGGCCCGCGGCTCATACACAACGCGGTAGCCGGCCGCCACGATGCGCATCGACTGCACGAAGTCGTCGAGAATGGTGTCGGCCTCGAGCGGCGCGAACAGCTCGGTGCGAAATGAAACCAGCTCGCCGGCCGCGCCCATCAGGCTGTAAATATCCGAATCGCAGCGCTTTAGAAACGACTCGTAGCGCCAGTACAGCCCCTCGCCGGCCCCGGCCGCGCCGCCCTCGGCCCGCACCCGCTTCTCACCCGACACGGCCCCCACCCGCACGTCGGCATACGGAGCCACCAGGTAGCGCACGGCCGCCGGGTTGAGCAGCGTGTTGCAGTCGGTGAATATCACGAACGGCGTATCGACGTGGCGCATGGCCCGGTTCTCGGCCGCCGCTTTGCCGCCCCGCGCCGCCTGATGCAAGTGCCGCACCCCCGGAAACCCCGCCAGCACCGCCCCCGATGCGTCATCCGACCCATCGGTGATAACCAACAGCCGCAGCCGGTCGGCCGGGTAGTCGAGCGCCAGGCAGTCGCGCATTTTCTCGGCCAGAATATCGGCCTCGTTGTAAGCTGGCACGATGAGCGTGACGGGCGGCTCGAAGGCGGGCGTTGGCGGCGTTGTGCCCTGCTGTCGTCGCAACGCCGCCCACGCGCCCACGAGCAGTGCGTAGCCGACGTAGGTGTAAAAGACGATGGCAGCGGCGAGCCAGAATAAAGTGAGCATAGCGTAATTGGTAAGGAAAATTTGGGTAGCCCGCCGCTCTGGCGCCACCTCACCCCCCTAGCCCCCCTCTCCAAAAGAGAGGGGGGAACTAGCTCTAGTTCTAGCTCTAGAACAGACGTTGGACTAAAAACTAGAGCTAGTTCCACCCTCTCTTTTGGAGAG
>JANXNW010000416.1 GCA_025353905.1 Hymenobacter sp. | reverse complement strand
TGAACGGCAACGGGCAGATGGACAAGAAGATGTTTGGCATCCCGACCGAACCCTACGGCTTCAGCAATAACGTGCGACCCAAAATGTCGGCCCCTTCATTTGCCGACTGCCGGGTGAGTGTGGGCGCGGGCGGCAAGCAGATAGCCATCCGCGTGCAGTAGCCGTTGCCAGATACTCGCGCCCAGGATTCGCACCCAATGCGCAATCGCTGAGCAGTTTAGCGAGTGTTTTATGTCTCCAGGACTTACGCACAGCGTAAGTCCTGGAGACATACCTAACGTCTCCCATCTTATCAGCTCACGCCTTGCTGACCACGATTTTGGTAATCTCGTCGTTGGGCTGAATCTGCTCAATCACGTCCAAGCCTTCTACGACGTGGCCGAAGACGGTGTGGACGCGGTCGAGGTGAGCGGTGTTGTCGCGCGAGTGGACGATGAAGAACTGCGAGCCGCCGGTGTCGCGGCCGGCGTGGGCCATGCTCAGCGCGCCGCGCTCGTGGTACTGGTGGTTGCCGTCCGTTTCGCACTTGATTTTGTAGCCGGGGCCGCCGGTGCCGGGCTGGCCTTTCGCGCCCGGCTTGGTGTTGGGGTCGCCGCCCTGAATGACGAAATTGGGCAGCACGCGGTGAAATTTAGTACCGTCGTAGAAGCCTTTTTCGGCCAGGTCGGTGAAGTTTTTAACGGTGTTGGGCGCGTCTTGGTCGTAGAACTCGACCTTCATAATGCCCTTTGGGGTGTGGATTTCGGCGGTTTTCATCATGGAAAAAACTAAGTGAATAAAGAAAAAGGGAGTGCTGCCCGCTGGGTGCGGCGGGCCGGCAAAGGTAAAAGCGCCCGCGCCAGTCTGAAGCCGCCGCTTGGCTTCGGCGCCGGCCGGTAACAGGGCCAGGCGAAAAGCGAAACAATTGGGTATAGTAGCCGCTTAGTGCCGGTGAGCCTCGGCAGCATTGCTGGGCCATTTTTTTATCCCCCATTTCTTTTTCTATTTACCCAAAATGACCAACTTACTGCGTACCCTGCCCGCCGTGGCTCTGTCGGCCCTGCTGCTCACGTCCTGCAGCAGCGAGACGAAAACCACGACCACGACCACCCCCGACGCGGCCGCCGCCGCCAAAGCCACCGCCGACTCGGCCAACGCGCCCGTCGATGCGGCCCGCATGGCCAAGCCCGAAGGCGTGATGGTGGATGGCGTGGCCATGACCGGCGACAAAGACATCGTGGACAATGCCGCCGCCGCCAAGAGCGTCAGCACCCTGGTGAGCCTCGTCAAGCAGGCCGGCCTCGTCGAAACCCTCAAAGGTGCCGGCCCCTTCACGGTGTTCGCCCCGACCAACGCGGCTTTCGAGAAACTGCCCAAAGCCGCCGTCGCCGCCCTGACCGAGCCGGCCAACGCCGCCAAGCTCAAAGGCGTGCTCACCTACCACGTCATCGCCGGCCGCATCCTGGCCGCCGACATCAAAGACGGACAGGAAGTGACGACCGTGAACGGCGAGAAGCTGCACTTCACCGTGAAAGCCGGTAAGGTGACGGTGAGCAACGGCAAGAACGCGCCCGCCACGGTGCAAATCGCCGATGTGATTTCCAAAAATGGCGTAACCCATGTCATCGACGGTGTGATTTTGCCGCTGGACAAGTAGCCAATGAGCAATTATCAATGAACAATGAGTGATGAAAAGGGCCAGTCCGCTTCGGTGGATTGGCCCTTTTCATTGCTCATTGCTCATTGATAATTGCTCATTGAAAATCCCCCGCGTCCTCGGACACTCTTTTGGCGAAGCTGGCCCAGTCCACGTCTGGCTCGCCGAGGGCGACGGTGGCCGTGAGGCGGTCGCGGATGAGGTTGGCCAGCGGCATCGGCACGGCCTGGGCGTAGGCTTCCTGCACGAGCAGGTTCATGTCTTTGCGGATGATGGCCGGCGGCGCGCCCACCGGCTGGTAATGCTGGGTGGCGATGAGCCGGCCGTAACTTTTGTAAACCGGGGTGTCGAAGATGGTGCTGGTCAGCATCTCGTAAAAGCCCACGCGGTCGAGGCCCGCTTTTTCGGCCAGCGTAAGGGCTTCGGCCAGGCTTTCGATGACGGCCCCGAGCAGAAAATTGCCGCAAAGCTTGGCTACGCTGGCGTGGCCGGGGTCGTCGCCAAACTCGCGCACACCCTGGCCCAGCGCTTCGAGCAGCGGCATCACCGTTTGCCGGGCCTCGGCGGGGCCGGCCGCGCCCACCCAGAGCCGGCCGGCGGCCGCCGCGTCGGGCTTGCCAAACACGGGCGCGGCTACCAGGGCTGAGCCGTGGGCCGCGTGGGCGGCGGCGAGCTGGCGCGTGGTGCCCGGCCCCACTGTGCTGCACGAGACGTGAACGGCCCCCGTCGGCAGGGCGCTCAGCAGGCCGCCGGGGCCGAGCGTGAGTTCGAGCAGGGCCGCATCGTCAGTGAGCATCGTGAATACCACATTGGCCCCGGCCCCGGCCTCGGTTACCGTAGCGGCCATGGTCGCGCCCAGCGCCCGCAAGGGTTCCGCTTTGGCGGCGGTGCGGTTGTAAACCGTCAGCGGAAAGCCTGCCTTAAGCAGGTTGGCGGCCATGGGCGCGCCCATGCTGCCCAGGCCCAGAAAGGCAATTCTTTGGAACATAAGTGCTTGAAATATAGCAATAAAGCTCAGTGCTCCACGCAGCGGCTAAGCGTCAGGGCGTGGGGCTGGTGGTAGAATCGGCGGCAGTATAACTCGGCGGAGAACCAGGCTTGGCAGCGGGGGCCGTGCTATCGGCGCGAGCCGGCGACGATGGCGGGAGCGGCTCCTGGTCGGTCGGGGCCGCGCTGGGCACCGCAGGGGCAGGAGCCAGCCGCTGCGTGGTCGTATCGAGGAGTTCGGCTTGGTAGGCAGCTAGCGCGGGGTCGTCAGTCAGAAAGTCGTGGTTGAGGCCAGCTTCCACCCGGCGCAGGCTGTCCGCCCGGCCGTTGGCCAATGTCGCCGCAGCAGGAGACGGCAGCGCTGATTTCGAGGTGGAACGCCCGACCTGCCAGATGCCCGCGCCGGCTGCCGCCACGGCCAGGCCCGCCAGTGCCAGGCGGCCGGCCGGCCGCAGCCAGTGCGCCGGCCCGACCATGCGGCTGGCCGGGACCGCATCCGGGGTTTTTCCTGGAGCTGCTTGCGGGGCTGTTTCCGGGGTTCGTTGGGGTGAGGCAATGGAGGTCTGAAGTTGGGCCACGAGCTGCCCAAGCTGCTGAATGCGAACATCCAGCTCGCGGTTGCGGATGGCGAGCTCGGTTTGCGCGGCGCGCAGCGCGGTTTCCCGGGCAGCATCCCGGGCGGTTTCCTGGGCGGCATGAGCATCGGGCAGCCTGGCCGTAAGGGGCGGTGGTAAGACTGGCTGCTGTCGCAAGGCAGCCAGGTGTTGTTGATGCGCGGCTGCTTGCATGGCGGCTTGCTGGCGCAGCTCGGCTTGCAGCTCTTGTCGCAGCAGCCGCAGCTGAGCTTCCTGACGCGGGTCGGGACCGGGCAGGGGCGGGGCGCTGCCGTAGGGCGGGTCGGCAGGCACGTCTTCGGCGCCGAGCCAGCGCCACAGCTGCCGCAGCTGGTGGCGTAGCCAATCGGTGAGCGGCTCCGTTGCGCTCGGCGCTTCCTCATAAATGTCGCTAATGCCGCTAACGCCGTCAGTATCCAGGGCCAGCGCTTGGGGCGCAGTGGACAGTCGCTGGCCCCAGGCATGCAGCTCACTGACGGGCAAGCGTTGGTGAGCCGAAACCGGTGGCTGCCGCAGCCGCGCCAACAGGCGGCTTACGTCGCCCAGGAGCTCAAAATCAGCCCCCGCCGCGTCTAAATGGGCTTCCACTTCGACATCAAAGCTGAGTGGGGCCTCCAACAGCGCCAGCCCTCGGCAAGGCGGCAGCAGCGCTGTGGGCCGCCCAAGCTGCCCGGCCAGCCAAGCCAGGACTTGTGGCTGCTGGGTCAGGAAAGCAGTTAGCGGATTGGGGTGCTGGCTGTTGGGTAGGGCTTGCCCGTCGAGCAGCCAGGGATGGGCGGGGTCGGCGGGCACGGTGAGCAGTCCCGCGCGGGGCGTGAGGCTGAGCCATACGATGCTATCGGGTCGCACGAGCAGCGCATCGGCTGCTACCGGCGCGAATGCGGCCAGGTTGCCCAGCAGCACGGCTCCGTCGTCGGCCGCCGCCAGGGCTTCCTGCAGGGCCTCGAACTGCGCCTGGCGGGCAGCCTCAGCAAACGGAACCGGCAGAATGCAGCAAACCATGACGCAAGTACGCGCCGGAAGGGGTGATGAGGTGAGGAGGTCAGTCATTGCGAGCGCAGCGAAGCAATCGCATCTGTTAGGCGCGTTATTCAGCTCGGCGCTCGGCTCGTCAGAGGTGCTCAATTGGTGCGATTGCTTCGCTGCGCTCGCAATGACCGAATTCTCGCCTCCTCACCTCCTCAGTGTCGGTTATCCTCGTCGGCCAGCATACTCAGGTAGCTTTCGTAGCGGGGCACGGCGAGGCGGCCCGCGTCCACGGCCTCGCGCACGGCGCAGCCCGGCTCGTGGGTGTGTTGGCAGTTGTGGTAGCGGCACTGGCCCAGCAGGGCGCGCATCTCGGGGAAGTAGCCGGCCAGCTCGGCGGCAGGCACGTCCACGAGACCTAGCTCCTTGATGCCGGGCGTGTCGATGAGGTAGGTGTCGGGCGCTACTTCCAGCATTTCGGCAAACGTGGTCGTGTGCTTGCCTTTGTCGGAGAACGCGCTGATTTCGGCCGTTTTCAGGTCCAGGTCGGGCACCAGCGCGTTGATGAGCGTACTCTTACCCACGCCCGAATGGCCCGAGAGCAGCGAGGTCTGGCCGGGCAGCAGCGCCGCCACGGCCGCCACGTTCTGCCCGCCAGGGTGAGCCGGGCAATGGGCCGCGCAGAGTACGCTTTCGTAGCCCAGGCTGGCGTACATGGCCGCAACCTGGCGCTGATAATCCAGCGTATCGTCGTCGTAGAGGTCAGACTTGTTGAAAATGAGCCGCGCCGGAATGTGGTACGCTTCGGCCGTCACCAGAAAGCGGTCGATGAAGCCGAACGAGGTGGCCGGCGACACGAGCGTCACCACGAGCAGGGCCTGGTCGAGGTTGGCGGCCACGATGTGGGCGTGCTCAGTTTTGTGGACCGAGCGCCGGATGATGTAATTCCGACGCGGCCCGATAGTATGAATCACCCCCGCGCCCTCGGCCTGCCCGGGCAGCTCAAACTCTACCAGGTCGCCCACGGCCAGCGGGTTGCTCACCTTCAGGCCCTGGTTTTTGAAGCGCCCGCGCAGCCGGCAGCGGTGGAGCTGCCCGCTTGCCTCACGCACCACGTACCACGAGCCGGTAGATTTGACGACAACTCCGTGCATGTCAGTTAACAATTATCAATTAACATTTAACAGAAGTTCGGTCCATAGATAGGTGAGAACTCGCAATGAGCAATTAAGTATCAGCAATCTCTCGCTTATTAAATGTTAATTGATAATTGTTAAATGAGCAAGAATTCGCTTCGTCGCGCCAGCGTGCTGATGCACGTAGTGGAGGCTGCGGTCCTGCACCCTCAGTCGGGCGGCTTCGTCGCCGAATAATCTGTCGAAAGCGGACGCTAATTCTTCGGCCGAGCTCACGGAAAACGCGCAACCCAGCTCGACCAGCGCCACGGCTTCGGCAAATTGGGTGTAGCGCGGCCCGAAGAATACGGGCAGGCCGAAGGCGGCCGCTTCGAGCGTATTGTGCAGGCCCGCGCCGAAGGCCCCGCCCAGGTAGGCAAACTGCCCAAAGCGGTAGAGCTGACTCAGCAAGCCCACGTTGTCGATGAGCAGCAGCCGGGCCGCCGCCACGGTGGCCGGCGTGGCCGAGGAGTAGCGCACGGTCTGGCCCGGCAAAGCGGCCTCGATGGCTAATAAATGCGCTTCGCTCACCTCGTGCGGGGCCACGATGTAGCGCAGCTCCGGGGCGTAGGCGCGCAGCAACGGGGCCAGGGCGGGCAGGTCTTCGGGCCAGGTGCTGCCGGCCACCAGCACCGGCGCGCCGTCGGCCACGAACGCCTCGACCAGCGGCAGCGCCCGCGCCGGGGCCGAAGCCGTGGCCGCCACCGTGTCGAAGCGCGGGTCGCCGGCCACGCTCACGGCCGTCAGCCCCGCGTCGTGCAGCAGCTTGGCCGAGGCTTCGTTCTGAGTGAAAATAAAGCTGAGCTGGCCGAGAATCTCCCGAAAAAAACCACCCCAGGGCCGAAAATAAATTTGCTCGGGCCGAAATATGGCCGCTACCGCTACCGCCGGAATGCCTTGCCGCCGCAGCTCGCGCAGGTAGAAATACCAGAACTCGTACTTGACGAACACCGCCAGCCGGGGCCGCACCGCCGCCACGAAGCGTCGGGCATTTCGGGCTGAGTCGAGCGGCAGGTAAAACACATAGTCGGCCCCCGGCCAGCTTTGGCGCACCTCGTAGCCCGAGGGCGAAAAAAATGTGAGCACGATTTTGTGGGTAGGGTAGCGCTGCCGCAGCGCTTCGAGCAGTGGGCGGCCCTGCTCAAACTCACCCAGCGAGGCGCAGTGCATCCACAGGCGCGGGGCCGGGTCGGCGGTCAGCGTCCGCTCGATATGGGCCAGCAGCCCGCGCCGGCCCGCCACCCACGCCGCCGCCTTGGGCACGAACGGGGCCGCCAGCCGCAGCAGAAGCCCGTACAGAAACACGCCGATGGAATACAGGAACTGCAAAAAATGGGGCCGCGTCCGGCAAAAATGCCCGGCACGGCCCCAAAACTAAGCCCCGTTCCAACAAGTACGCTGGTTGAGCAGGTCTATATTCTGCTTGAGAAAATTATCGGCGCTTTCAGAATTCACCGGCCAGACACCCAGTGCCGGCTCCCCCGTACTGGTTTATTTAGAGGTCAGCTTCCCAATTAGCGGGGCACAGCTCGCCGTGGGTTTCGAGGTGCTGGAGCACGTCCACCATGCGCAATGTGTCGGAGATGCGCCGCGAGAGCGGCCGGTCGCTCACGGCCTGGTGGCGCACGATGCCGGCGCGGTCAATCAAAAACACCGCCCGGTAAGCCACCGGCGCGCCGACGAACGTCATCTCGCCATTTTCGGCGCGGTCGAAGTGGCCGGCCAGCACGTCGTAATTAGCCGCGATGGTTTTCGCCGCGTCGGCCACGAGCGGATACGTGATGCCGGCGATGCCGCCCTCGGCGCGCGGGGTGCGCAGCCAGGCGCCGTGCGCGTCCACCGAATCGGTGCTGCAGCCCACCACAGCCACGCCGCGCCGCGTAAATTCGGGCAGTAGCTCCTCGAACGCCCAGAGCTCGGTCGGGCAGAGGCTGGAAAAATCGGCTGGGTAAAAAAACAGCACCACGTGCTGCTTGCCCAGGTAGCGGTCGAGCGAAAAGTCGCTTTCGACTTGTAAATCAATGACCGCCGGGGCTTTGAAAGCGGGCGCGTGTCTACCAACGAGAACGGGCATGAACTAAGGATTTGGAGGTAAAAAAATAGAAGTTAGTAACATCCGTCATTGCGAGCGCAGCGAAGCAATCGCACCTTTTAGGCCACGTCCGACGAGCTAAATAGCGCGCCATTCCGGTGCGATTGCTTCGCTACGCTCGCAATGACGGACGTTGCTACTCCAAGCAGAAAATCATTCGCGCACCAAAAACTGAAACGTACTGCGGGTGCGCTGCTCCAATAGTAGCACCCGCCCTGCGGTGAGCTTCTCCACACTAGCCGCGTCGTAGTTTTTAATGGTAAATAAACTCAGGTCGGTATTGTACTGGACCCGGAATTGTCCGGCCAGGCGCGCCAGCAGCATCCGCATTCGTGCCGCATCAAAGTCTACGACCACTGAAAAGCTAAGCGCCGAATTCTGCATCAGATTAATTTTCAGGCGCGCCGCTGCGAGCGCCCCGAAAATTACTTCCAGGTTTTCCTCGGAAATAAACGCGAAGTCTTTGCTCGCAAAAGAAATTAAACCCTGGCCGGTTTTGCGAATAATGGCCGGCGCGAGCGGCGGGTGCCGGCAGTCGTGGATGAGCGTGCCCGGCGCGGCCGGGTCCAGAAACGAGCGGACGTAGAGCGGAATACCGCGCTCGGCCAGCGGCCGGATGGTTTTGGGGTGAATCACGCTCGCCCCGTAATAGGCCATTTCGATGGTTTCCTGGTAGCTGACTTCGGGATACAGCACCGCGTCGGCAAACAGCTTAGGGTCGGCGCTGAGCAGGCCCGGCACGTCCTTCCAGATGGTGACGCTCTCCGCGTTCAGGCAATACGCGAAAATGGCTGCGGAATAGTCGGAGCCTTCGCGGCCCAGGGTGGTGGTACGGCCATCGGCGGTGCGGCCGATAAAACCCTCGCTCACGATGATTTTCGCGCCGGCAGCAAGGGCTTTCGCAACAGCCTGACGCGTGAGACGTTCGGTTTCGGGCCAATCTACGCGGCTTTCGCGCCACGTATCATCAGTGCGCAGCATGGTGCCGGCCACTAAGCTTACTATTTCGGAACCTTCAAATTCGGTGAGCAGGGCTAACTGGATAATCTTAGCGGAAAGCCGTTCTCCAATGCTAACTATCTGGTCGTAGCCTTCGTCATATTCAACTTTATGCTTGCCATGAAAATGTCCGGCAAAGGCGGCAAAATGATACTTCAGAATTCCATCAATCGGCCCAAATGGCTGAAGTCTGATTGCTGGAACGGCGGCTAATACTTCCCGGCCAATGAGCAGATGGTAGCTGTCGAGAGCTGTTTTCTCAACAAGGTAGTCTTCTCCTCGATAGCCTAGTTCGTAAATTCGCTCCAGCGCATTCGTCGTCTTGCCCATCGCCGACACCACGATGAGCAGCGGTCCGCGCGTGCTTTCCTGCCGCACGATGCGGCACAGGTTGAACACCGCCGCCGCGTCTTTCACCGAGGCGCCGCCAAACTTGAAAACCCGTAATCCCGGCACTTCTTGGCTCATACGCCCCAAAACTAGGGCTGCTCCGGCGTTTTGGGCGGCGGGCGGGCCGAATGGTAGCTTTGCGTCCGTTAGACTTCTTCATTCTACCCCGCATGAACCCCGACAAACTCGCCCTGCCCGTGGGCACCACCCTCGACCGCTTCATCATGCGCAAGCAGGAAGATTTCCCGTACGCCACGGGCGAGCTTTCGCAGCTGCTGCGCGACATTGCCCTGGCGGCCAAAATCGTGAACCGCGAGATAAACCGCTCCGGCCTCATCGACATCGCCGGGGCTTACGGCATCCGCAACGTGCAGGGCGAAGACCAGCAGAAGCTCGACGTGATTGCCAACATCCGCTTTATCCGCGCCCTGCGCAACGGCGGCGAAGTCTGCACCATTCTCTCTGAAGAGGACGAGGAGATTATCCAGACCGGCAATATCCAGGGTAAGTACATCGTGGCGATTGACCCGCTCGACGGCTCCAGCAACATCGACGTAAACGTGTCTATCGGCACGATATTCAGCATTTACCGGCGCGTGTCGCCCACGGGCCGGGCCGGCACCAGCGCCGACTGCCTGCAGCCGGGCACCCATCAGGTGGCGGCGGGCTACGTCATTTACGGCACGAGCACGATGCTGGTCTACACGACCGGCAACGGCGTGAACGGCTTCACCTACGAGCCGAGTCTGGGCGAGTTTTTTCTCTCGCACCCGGCCATTCAGGTGCCGGCCAGCGGCAGCATCTACTCCATCAATGAGGGCGCGTCCGACTCGTTTTCGGCCGGCGTGGCGGCGTTCGTCAAGCAGTGCAAGGACGCCGATTTTTCGGCCCGCTACATCGGCTCGCTCGTGGCCGACTTTCACCGCAACCTGCTCAAGGGCGGCATTTATATTTACCCTGCCACGGCCCGCTCGCCCGGCGGCAAGCTGCGGCTCATGTACGAGTGCAACCCGCTGGCGTTCATCGTGGAGCAAGCCGGCGGTAAAAGCTCGAACGGCCGGCAGCGCACCCTCGAAATTGAGCCCAAAACCTGCCACGAGCGCTGCCCCATCTTCATCGGCTCGCGCGAGCTCGTGGCGCAGGCCGAGGCGTTTATTGCCCAGGAAAACGCGGCCGGCGGCGCGCGGTAATTCACGCTGCATCACCCACGAAAAAGCCGCCCCTGGTATCAGGAGCGGCTTTTTGCGGCGTCGGTCTGCCGGACTACTCGGCTTTTTTGCTGCGGCTGCGCTTGGGTTTGGGGGCTGCTTCGGCAGCGGGTTCGTCGGTTGAAGGCGCGGCGGCTTTGGTTGGGGCTTTGGCGGCTTTAGAGGCTTTGGCAGTTTTGGGCGGACTGGTGTCGGCGGGGGCGGCCGCTGCTGCCTCGGCAGCGGGGGCTACGGCCGTCGCCTCATCCGGGGCCGCCGGCTCGGCGGGCGCTTCGTAGGGGCGGTGCTGGCTCACGATGCCGTACCAGGTGACGAGCTTTCTGATATCCGACAGATACACCCGCTCGCGGTCGTATTCGGGCAGCACGCCGGCCAGGAAGTCGGTTAGCTCGCTCTCCGGTGACTTGCTCGTCACGGCTACCTGCGTCCCGTGCTTTTGGTGGATGCGCTCGAACACGTCGGTGAGCGATACGGTCTCGTCCGAGTCCTGGACGTAAATCCCGATTTCGCTCAGCAGCGACACTTTGTTGCTGGCCGGGGCCAATGAGCGCTTGGCCTGCGCGTCGAGGGTTTCGACCAGCACCCCGTGGCGGGCCGGGCGCACCAGCCGAAACAAGCCGCTTTGGCCGCTAATTGCCGCCAGCTCTTTCAAATCGTAAGGCATTCTGAGAAAAGTTAAGAGTTAAAAGTTAAGAGTTTAGGACTTACGCACTCGCTGGTATAAGTGCGGGAATGAGCGGATTTTGCAGGAGTTGGCGCAGGTAAGGGGTCCACTGTTGCTGGTGAGCCTGATACACCGTTTGCGCGGATTGGAGAGCGAATTGGCGCAACGACACC
>JANXNW010000152.1 GCA_025353905.1 Hymenobacter sp. | reverse complement strand
TGTCGTTGCGCCAATTCGCTCTCCAATCCGCGCAAACGGTGTATCAGGCTCACCAGCAACAGTGGACCCCTTACCTGCGCCAACTCCTGCAAAATCCGCTCATTCCCGCACTTATACCAGCGAGTGCGTAAGTCCTAAATTAGTATCGGGTACTACGTCTGGATTGTCATGGCGAGCAAAGCGAAGCAATCGCACCTGTTGAGTTTGTTGTAAAGCTCGTTAGGGCGTGGCCGAACAGGTGCGATTGCTTCGCTTTGCTCGCAACGACCGGCGTTATTTGACAACTACTCTCAACCATCCATCCCCACTCACGCGAGCGCGGCCGCGTAGAGGGCCAGCAGGACCGGCTCCTCGTTTTGCCAGCACCAATGCTGGCGGGCGCGGGCGCAGTTGGCGGCCAGGCGCTGGTAGAGCGCGCCGGGCCGGCCGTCGGGCAAGAGCCGGGCCAGCGCCGCCACGAGCGTGGTGGGCGCGAGGTCGGGCACAAGCAGGGCGACTTCGTACTCGGCGTTGAGGGCGCGGTACTCGGGGAAGTCTACGCAGAGCTGCGGAATACCGGCCTGCACATAGTCGAAGAACTTGTTGGCCAACGAGTAGTAATAGCTCAGGCCCACGTTCTCGAGCAGCATGATGCCCACCGTGGCCTGGGCCGTGAGCTGGCGCAATGCCTCGGGGCGCACGAAGCCCCGGAACTCGACCTGCCCCACCGACGACTCCGCCGCCAGCAGCCCCAAGCCGGCCGCCTGTGCCCGCAGCTGGCCCGAGAGGTCGCCCTCGCCGCAGATAAAAAGCCGCGCCGGCACTGTAGTAGCTAGCTTAGGCAAGGCTGTGAGCAATTCGGCCAGGCCCCGGCCCGCGTTGAGCGCGCCCTGGTAGAGCAGGATTGGGGCTTGGTGCTTGGTGCTTAGTGCTTGGTTTGGGGGATGAGGAGCTTTGAGGGAGGATTCAGCGCCGATGGTTTGGCGGCTGGTGTTGTCGTCGGGGCTGGCCGCTGGCAACCAAGCACCAGCCGCCAAGCACCCAGCACTAGCCAGCGGCACGTTGCGCACCACGCCAAACGGGTAGCCGGGGTGGCGCTGCCCGAAGAGCGCGGCCAGGGCCGGCCCCACGGTGTAGCGCAGCCGGGCGCGGGGCACGATAAAATCTTCGACCCAGCGCCAGACGCGGCGCACGGCTGGGCGGGCCACCACTTCGGGCACTTCCGGAAACAGCTCGTGCGCGTCGTAGCCGAAGGGCTGGCCGCCGAGGCGGGCCCGCAGCCAGCAGGGCAGCGCCGCGTCGAGGTCGGCGCTCACCCACAGGTCGGCGCGCTGCGTGAGCAAGTAAAAGAACAGCCGCAGGTTGAATTCGAGGTAAAACAGCTTGCCGCGCCGCGCCCAGCCGCGCAGCCGATGCTGCCCGAACGGCTGCGGACTAAGCCCTTCGGAGGCCGGGCGCTGCCAACCCACGAGCAGCACCTGGTAGCCGGCCGCGGCCAGACTGCCGCAGGTGCGCTGCAGGCGCTGGTCGTGGACGAGGTCGGTGGTGGCGGCCACCACCAGCCGGGCCGGCCGGCCGGGCCGGGCGGGCGGGCGGGGGCGAGCTAAACGGGCAGAAGCAAAAGGCACGAGTGAAAAAAAACCCAAACTGGCGAGGCTGCCGTAAATTCAGCCCAAAACTACGGCCGCCGGCCAGGCAGCCGGCCCTTGCTGGCTTACGCTGGCTCATCGCTCATGTCTGAAACTACCCTCGTGGGGCCAGCGCTGGCTTCCGGTATCCTGCTCGACCAGCTCCAGCTGGCTTACCTGATATTCGACCAGGCCGGAGAGCTGGTCGAAATCAACGATAAATTTTTAACCCTCACCGGCTATCCGCGCGCTGAGCTGCTCGGTACGGGCTACTACCGGCTGCTCTCGCAGGCCCCGGACGTGAGCGCGCGCCTGGCTCACCTGCGTCGGCTGCTGGCCGGAGAGCTCGCCTGCCCCTCCTACTACGAGCTCGAATTGCTGACCCGCGGCGGGCAGCTCGTGCGCACCCAGTGGCAGCTAGGGCTGCTGCCCGCCCCCGCCGATGCCACCGATAGCGCTGGGCCGGGCGGCGGTGGGCTCTGGGCCGCCGGCTACGGCCACGCCACGCCGCCCACCGGCGTGGCCGAGCCGGGCTACCTGCACGAGTTTTTCGACAAGTCGCAAGACCTCGTGCTGCACCTGGGCCAGCGCCAGGAAGTACTGTTTCTCAACCAGGCCGGCGAGCGCAAGCTCGGCTACGGACCCGACGGGCTGCTCGGCCGGCGCATCATCGAGCTGGTGCATCCCTACTACCGGGCCAAGCTGCTTTATCAGCTGCGCCGCCTGCATGAGGGGCATCCACTGTACAAAATCGAAACGGTGCTCATGAGCCGCGCCGACCGCCCGGTGCATCTCATCGGCTCGATGAGCTGCGAGCTGCGGCCGGGCCAGCCGCCCACTACCCGGGCCGTCCTGCACGACATCACCGACCGCATCAAGGCCGAGCGCCTGCAAAAAGTCTACTACAGCATTGCCAACCTAGCCATCTCGGCCCACGACCTGCCGGGCCTCTACGCCGCCATTCACCGCGAGCTGGGCAAGGTGCTCGAAACGGCCAACTTTTTCATTGCCCTCTGCGACGACGAGCGGACGCACTTGCAGTTCGTGTATCACGTGGACAAGCACGCCGAGTTCGACCCGGGCGGCGGGCGCCCGTTCTCGCGCGGCATCAGCGAGTACGTCATCGAGCGCGGCCAGCCGTTGTACTTCACCCGCGCCGACCTGGAGCAGCTGCTGGCGGCCGGTGCGCTGACGGCCTTCGGGCGGATACCGGCCGTGCTGCTGGCCGCTCCGCTCAACATCGGCGAGCGCACTATCGGGGTGCTGCTAGTGCAGGAATATGAGCGGGAGGAAGCCTATTTGCCCGCCGACCTTGATATTTTGCACTTTATCTCGGGGCAAATTGCGCTGGCCATCGAGCGCAAAGGCCAGCAGCAGTACCTGCTGCGCCAGAACGCGCGCCTGAGCGCCATCTTCGAAAGCGGCTCGCACCTGATGTGGAACCTGGACCGGCAGGGCGCGCTCGTCTCGTTCAACCAGCGCTACGCCGCGTTTTATGAGCGGCACAACGGGGTGCCGCCCGTGGTGGGCCTGCTGCTGCCCGCCCAGGACGCGTCGTTGGCCGACGACTACGCGCGCGACGCATTCCAGCGCGCCTACCTGGCCGCCGGCGAGGGCGAAAGCCCCCAGTTTGAGGTGGGCCTGCGCGGCGGCCCCGACCTCGGCGCTGGCCCCGGAGCTGACTCCGATGCTGGCCCCAATCCTATTCTCAATCCCAATCCCGACACGTGGTTCAGCGTATCGCTGGCTCCGATTCGGCTGCCCGACGGCTCGTTTGAGGAGATTGCCGTTCAGGCTCAGGACATTACGGCCAACAAAACGGCTCAGCTGGCGCTGGCCGTGGAAGAGGAAAAGTTTCGCTCCATCTTCGAGTCGTTTCAGGATATTTTCTACCGCACCGACCACGAGGGGTGCTTTACCATCCTGAGCCCGTCGGTGCGCGAGGTGGCCGGCTACGACCCGGCCCACAGCCTGGGCCAGCGCCTCGACGACTACTACTGGCAGCCGGAGCAGGCCCTCGCCCTGCGCGAAACCCTGCGCACCCAGCGCGAGCTGCGCAACTTTGAAGTGCAGGTGCGCCACGCCGACGGCCACCCCATCAGCCTGCTGCTGAGTGCCCGCCTCACCGATTTTGGCTCGGAAGGCATCGCGCGCGACATCACCGAAATCCGCCGCATCGAGGGCGACCTGCGCCTGGCCAAAGAGGAAGCCGAAGCCGCTTCGGCCGCCAAAACGCAGTTTCTGGCCAACATGAGCCACGAGCTGCGCACGCCCATGAACGGCATCATTGGCATGATTGACCTGCTGGGCCAGACGGCGCTGGGTGAGGAGCAGGCCGACTACGTGGAGACGCTGCGCACGAGCTCGGAGGCGCTGCTGACCATTCTCAACGACATCCTGGACCTGTCCAAGATTCAGGCCGGCAAGATGCGTCTCACCGAGGCCCCGCTGGCCCTGGCTCCGCTTTTCGAGCGGCTGGGAGCACTTTTCTCGTACCGGGCCGCCCAGAAGCAGATTCTCTTTACCTGGCACTTGGCCCCCGACCTGCCGCCCTTCATCACGACCGACGAAACGCGCCTGCTCCAGATTCTGACCAACCTCGTCGTGAACGCCATCAAGTTTACGCCCCAGGGCACAGTGAGCGTGGTGGCCTCGCTCGTGGACCGCGACGGCGAGCACTGCCGGCTGCGCTTCGCGGTGCAGGACTCGGGCATCGGCATTTCGACGGCCGACGCGGCGCGGCTCTTCACCAGCTTCACCCAGCTCGACACCACGCCCAGCAAGGCGTACGGCGGCACGGGCCTGGGCCTGGCCATCAGCAAGGAGCTGGCCGAGCTGCTGGGCGGCACCATCGGGGTGCTGTCGAACCCCGGCGACGGTAGTATTTTCTGGTTCACCATTCGCTGCCGGGTAGCGGCTTCGGCCCCGGTACCGATGCCCGCCCCGATGCCCGTACGCTTGCTGCCGCCCAGCGCGGGGCTCACCAACACGAGCGGCCCGCGGGTGCTGCTCGTGGACGATAACCTCATCAACCAGAAAGTGGCCGCCCGGCTGCTGGCCAAGCTGCACTGCCAGGTCGAGCTGGCCAGCGACGGCTACGAGGCCATTGCCCGCGCTACCGCCCCCGACGCCGACTTTCAACTCATCCTGATGGACATTCAGATGCCGGGCCTCGACGGCGTGGCCGCCACCCGCGCCATCCGGGCCCAGCTCGGGGCCGCCAGTCCGCCCATCGTGGCTATGACGGCCTACTCCATGCCCGACGACGCGGCCCGCTTCGTGCAAGCCGGCCTCGACGACTACCTGGCCAAGCCCGTCAAGCAGCAGCACCTGGCCCAGACCCTGGCCCGCTGGATACCCGGCCCCGGCCCCTACGACGCGCCACCTGCCCCATCTGCGCAGCCCAGCCCCATCGATGCCGAGGTGTTCCAGCAGCTGCGACAGCTCGGCGGGGCAGCCTTCACGGCCGAGCTCTACGCCGAGTTTATGGAGGAAACGACCGAACTGCTCGCCCAGGCCCAGGCCCAGTGGCAGGCCGCCGACCTGCCCGCCCTGCACCCGCTGCTGCATCAGCTCAAGGGTACGGCCGGTACGCTGGGCCTGCTCGCCCTGGCCGAGCAGGCCCGCGCCCTGGAGCAAACCCTGCGTCAGCCCGCCGCGGCCGACGCCCAGAGTCCGGCCCGACTGGCCGAGATTGGCCTGGGCCTGGACGAGCTGAGCCGGCATTTTCGCCAATTTGTGGCCGCTTACCCTACCTTGCTGGCCGTATAAGCGGCCCGGAGCTTGAAACAATTTATTTAGGAAAGCAGCCTGGTTGGCGGCTACCTTTCCGCCTATCCTCGTCCTTGCCCATTACTTCCTTTGTTCACCCTTCCTGCTCCCTTCCCTATGACACCCCTGACTACCGCCAAGACCATTCTCATTGCCGAAGACAGCTCCGTGATTCAGAGCCTGACCCGCAAAATTCTGGAGCAGCAGAAATACCGCGTTGTGGTAGCTAAAAACGGCGGCGAGGTGCTCAAGCAGCTCGAAGCCCACCACGTAGACGGGGTGCTGATGGACATCAACATTCCGTTCAAGGACGGCCTCGAATGCACCCGCGACATTCGGCAGCACGCCGACGCGCGCATCCGGCAGCTGCCCATTATCGCCATTACGGGCAACGCCAACAACTACTCCATGGAGCAGTTTCGCGAGGCCGGCATCACCGACTACCTGCCCAAGCCGCTCGATTTCGACGCCCTCGTGCGCGCCGTGCGTCAGCACGTAGGGTAGATTTGAGTTAAGGGTTGGGAGTTAAAAGTTAAGAGTTTCACTTACCTTCTAACTCTTAACTCCTAGCTCTTAACTCTTAACTCAACATGACGCTCACCTTTCTCGGCACGGGCACTTCGAGCGGGGTGCCGATGATTGGCTGCTCGTGCGCCGTGTGCCGCTCGCTCGACCCGCGAGACCAGCGCCTGCGCGTGGCCGCGCACCTGCTGGTGGAGGGCCGCAGCGTGGTCATCGACACCGGCCCCGACTTTCGGCAGCAGATGCTGCGCGCCCACGTTACGCACCTCGACGCGATACTCTTCACCCACGAGCACAAGGACCACACGGCTGGCCTCGACGACGTGCGGGCCTTCAACTTCCGACAGGGCCAGGAAATGCCCGTTTTTGCCGAGCCGCGGGTGCTGGCCCAGCTCCAGCGCGAGTTCGCCTACGTGTTTGCCGAGCACAAATATCCCGGCGTGCCGCGCGTCGCGCTGCACCCGATTGAAGACGACCAGGCACCCTTCGACGTGCTCGGCCTGCGGGTGCAGCCGCTACGGGCGCTGCACCACCGGCTGCCGGTACTGGGTTTCCGCATCGGCGACGTGGCCTACCTGACCGATGCCAACTACCTGCCCGACAGCACCAAAGAGCAGCTGCGCGGCTGCGACGTCATCGTGCTCAACGCCCTGCGCCAGGAGCCGCACATCTCGCACTTCACCCTGACCGAAGCCGTAGCCGTGCTTGAAGAGCTGGCCCCGCGCCGCGCGTACCTGACCCACATCAGCCACCAGCTCGGCCGCCACCACGAAGTCGAGGCCGGGTTGCCGGGCTGGGTGCGGCTGGCGTATGACGGGTTGCGGGTGGAAGGATAATTTTGGGCGAGTTATGCGTTTTTTCCCACTGCTTACTGAGGAATACAGCTCGCCTCTGTCGCCGGATGCTTTGCTTAGTCGGGTGCGGGCAAACACGTCGGACTGGCCGTTTTGGAGCTGGAAAGGGTTTTTGGGCAAAACCGTCATTACCCTTTTCCGCGGCTCGGTAGCTCCAGACGGCTTCCTAATTCGGCGCGAGATAGAATATGGCACTGAGTTTTGGACCGACCACCTCCTTCAACTGAGAGGCAGCATTGTTTCAGACTATGGCGAGCGGGGCAGTCGCTTACGACTACGTTATCGGCACAAGCTTCTTTGGCTGATAGGCCACGGTTTTTTCATCGGAATGCTGGCTTTACTGACCGCGCTAGCCGGTTGGCAAGTCGTTAGCACGACAGAATCTGTTGTTTTGCTCCTTATTCCATCGGGCGCATTGGTTGCGTACACCCTGGCCTTTTTGATGCCATTTTGGAAAGAAGTGAGCCAATCGCGGGCGCTGCTGATGCGCCTGCTGGACCTGACGCTGCTCCCGCCCGCGTAGCTTCGTGGCCGGCCAATTGCCGGCTTGTTTTCATGCACACCAACTATTACTTCCTGCGCCAGCTCGCCCCGGCCCTCACTGCGCACCTGCGCGGCTACCGGGTGGCGGAGTGCTTCTCGCAGGAGAAAGACGAGCTGGTCGTCGGCCTGACCAACGGCAGCGCCGAGTTCTGGCTCAGGGCGCAGCTGGGGGCGGCGTTTCCGGCGCTGGCCCTGCCCGAAACATTCCGCCGCGCCCGCCAAAACTCCGTGGATTTGCTGCCCGAGCTACTGGGCCGCACCGTGGCCGAAGTCGCGGCCTGGCCCCAAGACCGGGTGCTGCAACTCACTTTCAATGAGAACGCCGCCACACTGCTCTTCAAGCTTTACAGCTCGCGCCCGAACGCCGTGTTTCGGCCCGCACCCGGCGCGCCGGCCCAGCTTTTCCACCAGAATTATTCGGCCGACGCCCAACTCCAGGCTACTGGCTTGGGGCTGGTGGCTGGTGGCTCCCCGCCGACCGAAGCTGCCAGCCTCAAACAAGAAGCCAACAACCAA
>JANXNW010000413.1 GCA_025353905.1 Hymenobacter sp. | reverse complement strand
CAGGGGCACGAAATTGTAGCCGGGTGGCACGTAGAGCTTGCTCACGTTGCGGCAGCCCAGGCCATAATACGGAAAAATATCGGCTCCTAACAGGGCTAGTTCCTCGGCCGATTCCTGGCCGGTGAGGATGGCCAGGCTGGTACGGTTGCGCCGAATGAGGTGGGGCCGGGTGCGGAAATAATACTCGAAATAGCGGGCCGTATTGTTCGAGCCGGTGGCGATGAATGCATCGGCCGCATTCAAGCGCTCGACCAATTGGATGCGCTCGGCGAGGGCCGGCTCGATACTCGTCAGCTCGCTGATAAGCCAGCGCATGAGCACGGTGTCGTCCTGGCTGAGCTTGGCCAGCAGAATGTGCCCGCTGAGCAGCACGCACAGCAAATCGTGGAAGCCGACGAGCGGAATATTGCCGGCCATGACTACCCCGATTTGGCGCGGGGCGGCGGGTTCGGCCGGGTAGCGGGCAGCCCAATCACGCAAAGCCGGCTCTTGCAGTAAAAACGCCACGCCGGCCAGCGCGCGGGCCACGTTGGGGCGGTCGAACCAGGCGTTGCGGTTGCGGGCCAGGTCGGCGAGGTCGGCGATTTCGGCTTCGGTGAGGGCGGCGAGACGGCGGCCCAGCGCCGCGAAAGCAGCCAGGCGAGCGGAGTGGTTCAGCATGAAACGGGGGCAGGCAGCCGCGCGCGGCGGCCGTACCTTTGCGAGTGGTCGAAAGCCAGCGAATTGCCCCGGTGCTCAAACCGGGTTAAAACCCGCCCGACCCGGCGCGGTTACGTACCGCTGACGAGCGCAAAATTACCACCAAGCAAAAGGAGACGACGGCAATGGCCATCATGATAACCGACGAGTGCATTAACTGCGGCGCCTGCGAGCCGGAGTGCCCCAACACCGCTATCTACGAGGGCGGTGCCCAGTGGCGCTGGAGCGACGGCACCCAGCTCAAAGAAGTCGAAACGCTCGACGGTCGCCACGTCGGCGGCAACGAGGCCCAGCGCTCCGTATCGAACGAGTATTACTACATCGTGACGGACAAATGCACCGAGTGCGTGGGCTTCCACGAGGAGCCGCAGTGCGCCGCCGTCTGCCCCGTAGATTGTTGCGTGGACGACCCCGACCACCGCGAAAGCCGCGAGCGCCTGAGCCAGAAGCAGCAGTGGTTGCACAAGACGGCCGCGTAGGGCGCTGACGCGCAAAGCTTCGTCGTAGCCGTTAAGATGCTGCTACTCGCTGGTTTAGGCTCTGTGGGTAACACTCTATTATTTTTCGTCAATTTATGGGCAACCCGATTTCCTGGCTGCTCAACCTGCTGGGAGTATTCTTATTTCTGACTCCCGTACTGGTGATTGGCCGGCGCATTCGTCGGCCTGGGTTGTCGCGTTTCGGACGGACTGCGTTAAGCGCAGCTACCGTAGCATTTTACGTGCTATATTTTTTCCCTTAGGGGCAGCTTGGGCCTTTGAGCTGTTAGCATACCTGACGGGAGAGCACGAGGACCTGAAATGGGAATGGGTAACCATCCTTTTCGCACCTGCAATACATGCAATGGCCGTTGCCGGAACGGTGCTTTTACTTGCTTTCTTGGCGGAGGTACTGCGGAAGAATGCGAAGCTTGCCCAGACTCCCAGATGAGAGTTTGAGTGGGAGCACTGGTGCACAGTCTGAACTATCCTGGCCCCGCGCTACGGCCGTACTTTTGCCGGCTCCCAGCCGATTACCCAAAGTATGTCCTTAGCTAAAACTTATTCTCCGGCCGACGTGGAGGCCAAATGGTACGCCCGCTGGCAGGAGCAGGGCTTTTTTCAAGCCCGGCCCAACCCGCGCAAGCAGCCCTACACCGTGGTCATTCCGCCGCCCAACGTGACGGGCGTGCTGCACATGGGCCACATGCTCAACAATACCATTCAGGACGTGCTCGTGCGGCGCGCCCGGATGCAGGGGCGCGAAGCCTGCTGGGTGCCCGGCACCGACCACGCCAGCATTGCCACCGAAGCCAAAGTGGTAGCCATGCTCCAGGAGCAGGGCATTAGCAAAAAAGACCTGACCCGCGAGCAGTTTCTCACCCACGCCTGGGCCTGGAAGGAGAAATACGGCGGCATCATCCTGGAGCAGCTCAAGCAGCTGGGAGCCAGTTGCGACTGGTCGCGCACCCGCTTCACGATGGAGCCCAAGCTGACCGATGCCGTGCTGCGCGTGTTCGTGGATTTGCACCGCAAGGGCCTGATTTACCGCGGGGTGCGCATGGTGAACTGGGACCCGCAAGGCCGCACCGCCCTGAGCGACGAGGAAGTGTTGCCGAAGAACGTAACCGGCAAAATGTACTACCTGCGGTATGCAGTTGTCAGAGACTCGTTGTCAGTTGGCAGTGCTGAAAAGGAAGCTGACAACCAGCAACTGACAACTGACAACTACCTGATAGTGGCTACGTCGCGGCCCGAAACCATTATGGCTGACGTGGCGGTGGCCGTGAACCCGACCGACCCGCGCTACGCCGACCTCGTGGGCCGGCTGGTGCGCATTCCGCTCGTGGGCCGGGCGGTGCCCGTAATTACCGACGAGCGCGTGGCGGCTGATTTCGGCACGGGGACGCTGAAAGTAACGCCGGCTCACGACATCGTGGACTATGAAATCGGGCTGGCGAATAACCTGCCGGTGATTGACGTACTCAACGACGACGGTACGCTCAACGAGCACGCGGGTGAGCGGTATGCGGGAATGGATAGATTTGCCGTGCGGCGGGCTATTGTCAAGGATTTGGAGGAGGCCGGCTTGCTGGAAAAGGTGGAGGAGTACGCCACGATTTCGCAAACGTCGGAACGCACCGGGGCCGTGATTGAGCCGCGACTGAGCTTGCAGTGGTTTCTGAAGATGGAGCACCTGGCCGCGCCGGCGCTCGAAATGGTGGAGAACGACACGATAAAGCTGCACCCGGCCAAGTTCAAGAACATGTACCGGGCGTGGATGGAGAATGTGCGCGACTGGTGCATCTCGCGGCAGCTCTGGTGGGGGCAGCGCATCCCAGCCTACTACCTGCCCGATGGCTCATTCGTGGTGGCCCTGTACGCCGACGAGGCGTTGCGTCTGGCCCGCGAGCAAAGCGGTAATGAGGCGCTGCAAGCCAGCGACTTGCGCCAGGACGAGGACGTGCTCGATACCTGGTTCTCGTCCTGGCTCTGGCCAATTTCGGTGTTCGACGGCTTTGACGACCCCGACAACGCGGACATCAATTATTTCTACCCCACGAACGACTTGGTAACGGCCCCGGAAATCCTGTTTTTCTGGGTGGCGCGCATGATTATGGCCGGGCTGGAATACCGCCAGGAAGTGCCGTTCAAAAACGTCTATCTGACGGGCATCGTGCGCGACGCGCTGGGCCGCAAGATGAGCAAGCAGCTCGGCAATTCGCCCGACCCGCTCGACCTCATCCGCGACTTCGGGGCCGATGCCGTGCGCACGGGGATGCTGTTTTCGTCGCCCGCCGGCAACGACCTGCTCTACGACCAGAAGCTCATCGACCAGGGCCGCAACTTCACCAACAAGCTCTGGAACGCGTTCCGGCTGGTGAAAGGATGGGAAACCGATGTCGCGCTGCCCTTCGCCCACGACCAGGCCGGGCGCTGGTTCGAGGCCCGCCTCGCCGAAACTTCGGCGCAGCTCGACGAGCATTTCGACAAGTTTCGGATGTCCGATGCGCTGCTGACGGTGTACAAGCTGATTTGGGACGACTTCTGCTCGCTCTACCTCGAAATGGTGAAGCCCGCCTACCAGCAACCTATTGATGCCCAGACGCTGAGCCAGACGGTGGGCTTTTTGGAAACGCTGCTCAAGCTGCTGCACCCGTTCATGCCCTTCATCACGGAGGAGCTGTGGCACGAGCTGGCCCCGCGCGCCGCGCGCGACTACGTGTGCGTGGCCGCCTGGCCTCAGCTCAGCCCGGTGGCCGACGCGCCCGCCGTGCTCGCCGGTATGGAGCGCACGCTGGCCATCGTGAACGGCGTGCGCCAGGTGCGTAACCAAAAAAACCTCGGCCCCGCCAAAGCCCTGACATTGGCCGTCAAGACCGACGACCCGGCCCCGATTCAAGCCTACGCCGCGCTGCTGAGCAAGCTCGCCAACCTGAGCGAGCTGACTTTCACCGACGCGGCCCCGGCCGGCGCGGTGTCGTTCGTGGCCGGCGGCAGCGAGTTCTTCGTGCCGCTCGAAGGCGCGGTGGACGTGGCCACTGAGCGCGCCCGCCTCGAAAAAGAGCTGGCCTACACCATCGGCTTCCGCGACTCGGTGGCCAAAAAGCTCGATAACGAGAAGTTCGTCGCCAACGCCAAGCCCGACGTGCTGGAGCGCGAGCGCCAAAAGCTGGCCGACGCGGAGGCGAAAATCGCGGCGCTCCGGCAGGCGCTGGAGGGGTTGGGATGAGCGAGTAGAGTGGACGCGCCCCGGGCGGGCGGCTTTTCGCCGCCCGCCCGGTTTGGTTTGAACAGGGCGCTGGCTTTGCTAAAACCGTTCAACTAAACCGCTCAACGCCAAGCTGGCGGGCGGCGAAAAGCCGCCCGCCCGCGCTCGCCGACCTCTATTGCCTACCTTGCCCGCCGTGCGAAAATTCATACGACGAATGCTGTTACTGAGTCTGCTGGCTTACGTTCTGGTCTGCGCCGCGCTGTATTTTCTCCAGGAGCGGCTGCTGTTTTACCCCCAAAGGCTGCTGGCCGACTACGCCTTTCAGTTTGCGGTTCCTGCCACGGAGCGCACCATCACGGCCGCCGACGGTACCCGGCTGAGCGGGCTGCTTTTTCCCGTCGAGCACCCAAAAGGGTTGGTGTTTTTCCTGCACGGCAACGGCGGCAACCTGGCCGATTGGGGTACGCTGGCCCCGACTTATACCCGGCTCGGCTACGACGTGTTTATGCTCGACTACCGGGGCTACGGCAAAAGCGCGGGAGCTATTCAGAGCCAGGCGCAATTGCTGGGCGATGTCGAAGCGGCTTATTTGGCGGTGGCCGCCGGCTACCCGGCCGGTAGCGTGGTGCTGGCTGGCTACTCGCTGGGCACGGGGCCGGCCACCTGGCTGGCCACCCGCCACCCGGCCCGGCTGCTGCTCTTGCACGCGCCCTATTTCAACATGGCCGACATGGCGGCGCATACCATCCCGGTTTGGCCGATTCTGCCCAATTGGCTATTGCGCTACCCGCTGCCCACCAACGAGCTCGTGCGGCGGGTGGCGTGCCCGGTTATTCTGTTTCACGGTGACCAGGACGAGGTAATTCCTTACGATTCATCGGTTCAGCTCCGGGCGCTGCTCCGGTCCGGCCAGCTCATTACCTTGCCCGGCGCGGGCCACACCACCATCATGGAGCAGCCGCTTTATCAGCAGCAAATCCGGCAGCTCTTGCCGGATGCGTCGGCAGCGGGCGGCGCGGGCGTGCCCTGAAGCTCCCTCATGTCCCAAAGTATCGGCGCCAAAAAAGCCCCGAAGCGACACGACGCTTCGGGGCTTTTTCTAACTGACTTTTAGACCGCTAGTCCAGCTGCAGGTGCCGGGTGATGACCTCGGCATCGGTCTGAACTTTGGCTACGTAGAGGCCTTTGGGCAGGGCGCTCAGGTCGGGTGTGAGCGCGAGACTTTTAGTGCCGGTCTGGGTGAAGACTTCTTTGCCCATCATATCCCGCACCGAAAGGCGAATGGTTTGTCCGGCGCGGGCCGTCACCTCGAACGTTATCCGGCTGCCGCGGCTGGGGTTGGGGAAGACCGAGAAGAGTAAGCCATGCTTGCTCTGGGCCTGACTGGCTTGTACGAAGGGCCGAATCGCCGCGTCGGCCTGCACGAAGCCAAAGCCGGTTTTGAAATCAAAGCCCGTGTCGAAGCCCGGCGTGAGCGGGTTGTCCATGTCCAGGGCCGTGCCGGTGAGCAGGCTGCGGTAAGCAAAGGGCGGCAGCCGCAGGCCCGAGGCCTCAATCTGCAGGGCGGCCACGGCGGCCACGTGCGGCGCCGCCGCGCTGGTACCCGCGAAGTTGGGGAAGCCGTCGCCTTCGGGGTCGAAGCCGCCGAAGAACGTGGTGTTGCCCCGGTCGGGGCCGGTCAGGTCGGGCTTGAGCAGCACCCGGGGTTGGGCCAGCCGCCGGCCGCCCCGCCCAAACAGAAGGGGAGTGCCGCCCAGCGCCGAGAAGTTTTCGACCACTGCCGTGGACAGCGACGGGTTGAAGGGCGGCGTATTGAAATACGCGGCCGCCGCCACGGCAATGGCTTCCGTTGTGTTGGCGTGGCCCACCAGCGTTGAGCTTTGGGTATCGAACTGCACCCCCAGGGGCCGGTCGCCAAAGTTCACGTATTTGACGCGGCCTGGGTTGGGGCCGGCGAAGCGCACGATGACCACCTGCACGGTGAGCGGGTCGCTGGTGATGTTGGTCAGGCCAACTATCCCTTCCACCGGGTCGCCGCCCAGGTTGTCGCCGGTCGAAGAGGCCACTACCGCATTATTAAACAGGATGTACAGGTCGAGGTCGGTGGCCGCGCCCCGCACCCCATTGGCCGAGAAAAAGGGGTCGTCCCACTGCAAGATGGGGCTGAACGTGCCGCCCGGCGCGATGGTAATATTCTGCGTAGCAGCGTTGGGGCCGAAAGCGTGGGCCTCGCCGCCACCCAGCAGTCGGCCCGAGGGCCGAAAAGGGGCTTCGTAAGACTGCTGCGCATTATTACCCGCCGCCGAGAAGTAAACCGTACCCCCCCGACTGACCTCGTTGACGGCCTGCGCCACGACGCCATTCTCGAAGAAAGGCTCGGCCAGATAGATAATATCGTCCACGATGATGTCGCAGCCGGCATCGCGCAGCCGCCGGATGTTCTGGGCAAAAACAGCCTCCCCGCCGTTAGCCGTGGCGAAGGCTATACCCGCGCCGGGCGCCACGTCGTGCACAATCTCGGCCATGCCGCGGCCCTCGTCCGTGTTGTCGGGCGCCGGCCGCTCCGATTCGGCCACTACCTCCACGTCGGGGGGCAAGTCGCCGGTGGCTACGCCGTTGGCGGCCGTGCCCAGCCGGTCGTAGCTATCCGACAAAATCCCCACTTTTACGCCCTGACCGCTCAGGCCAAACTGGTTGCGGGCAATGTCCGAGCGTTGGGCCTGGTCGCCCTGGCTGGTCACGCTTCCCACGCGGGTACGGGCTTCGGTGCCGGGGCGCAGCTGCCGCAGCGAAGGCAGGTTTTGCAGCGCGGGCAGCGCGCTGACCGGCATTCGGCCCGATACCCGCGCCCCGGCCACGGCCCCGCCGCGCAGGCCCCGGGCCCGTAGGTCGGCCAGCAGCTGCTTGCCATCGGCGGCCACCGACACGGCTTCCACCAGCACGTAGCCACTGCGCACGACGGGTCCGGTTTGCCGCAGCAAGCCGGCGCTGGCGCCGGAGACAACCGCGGCCCCGGCCGGCTGGCGGGCGGAGGTGGGCGGCACGGCCAGCTCCAGCAAGCCCGCCGACACTTTGCCTTTGGCCGGAGCTGGCAAATTCGGAATAACCTGGGCGACAGCGGGTGCGCCCAGCAGCAAGAGTATCGCGGCCGCGCTGCGGGCGATAATCTGAGGTAAGCCTGGTGTTCTCATATGCTGATTAGATTAATCGGTGAAAAAATTAAATAGTACAATCTAGCTTATCAACTACCATTGAAACAGCTGATAAGCCTTGTATCCAAAATTACCCCGAAGTCATGGGGAAACCTAATCGATTGCGGTTACTTTTATGTTAAGTGCCCATAATTCTGGTCGAAATAAAGCCAGGTTCAACGAAATAAATTCTGGCTTATACGTTTAATAATTAGGTTTTACCAAAATAAATTACTTCAATAACGACCAGCTTCCTTTCCGCGACTGGCCCAAATGTTACACCACCTGAGTTGTGAGTTCTCAGTCCTGAATCGCGTTACCCTTCGGGCCTGGCTTTTGCCGCAGGCTGCTTGAAATCAGCGCTCCGTGATTGACCCCGCACCTTAACAGGACTTACGAGCACGTCAGATTACAGGCCACATCGCGCCCCATACTTGACCCCGTACTTTAATTGGCTGAATGGGGCTGCGTTGCGTCAGATAGCAGGTGCGGCCTAGGCTTGTGCAAGATTCGCGACTGCTCAGGCCGGAGCCGCACTATCGCGCTGAAATCTGTCAGCCCTTGCGGCGAGCGTTGCTGCATGGCCCCCAACAAGCCGCCGGGTCAACGCGGGCGACCATATCGCGGCAGTGGTGCGCTCAACGCGGTCCGGGTTGCCTGCTTCGGCTGGTTTGCGGCGAGCCTCGGCAGCCTGCTCCGCGCGTATTCGCTCAGCGCAGCCCACTCTTGCCCGAAAACGACCGGTTGCCCTACTCGGTCGGGAGCCGGGCCTCGACGGTGCGGTTCAACAAATTATAAATATTGGCTACGAGCAGCACGAACAGGCCGGCAGCAATGCTCAATAGTACGTTGTAATATTTCGGGGCCGTGAGCGAAAGCCGAATAACAACGGTGGCGAGCGCGAACGACGAATACCGAAATAAATGCACGTACAGGTTGCTGTAGCGCAAGGAAATAATCAGAATTAAAATATCGACGAAAATTAAAATTGTATAATACAGGTGAAATAATTCGTGGTAAGCGCCGGTACGGATAAAATCAATTAGCGAATAAACCCCGATGCCAATGAAAGTGAGCAACATAATCGAGGCCACGAATTTTTTGAGCATCACGAAATTGAGCTGCTCTTCGGCGTTGCTTGTGATGCGGGTGTGGCGCTGGGCGCGGTAAAACAGCCCGATAATGAGAAAAATAATGACCGCGCCTACGGCGTCGGTCAGGATGGGCAGCAATTCCAGCAGAGTGGTGGGATTCCAGACCGTTTCGAGGGGCAGGTGACCCATTTCCTTGAACGAGTCGCGCAGCAGTATCAGCGAGACAATCTCGAACTGCTTGCCCATTGAGTCGGCCACCGAGTGCGAGAGCGTGAATATCAGCCCGATGATTTCAGTCACGAGCAGCACGCTGAACGCCAGCTCGATGGCGTAGAACCGACCTACGGCGTAGTTTATCAGCCCGTAATGGTCGAGCACCGTGATGCCCACGCCCACCAGAAAAGCCAGCACGACGACGTTGCTCGTGATTTTGGAGGCTTGCAGCGAATGCCACTTATCCTCCAGGCCATTGTGCAGCGTGAGCCAGGTTTGCGGGTAATGTCTGACCATAAGTTGGGGTAAAGCGGGGGGCGGCGTAAGAATTGCCAGCTGGCCAAGACCTGGAGACTAGGGCTGCGGCCGGGGCTTCGGGGCTGGCTTTTGGGCGGGGGGCAGCGCGGTGGGCACGGCCGAACCGCCCCGGTTCTGCATTTGCAGCTGAAACGTGACCTGCTCGCAATCTGTGAAGCGCTGCTCGGCCCGGCGCAGGGCTTCTTCGGTTTGGCTCAGCCGGTAATATAGAAAGCCGATGAGGGCCAGCGAAATGACAAGCGCGAAGAGGGAAGGGATGTTTTTCATGGGAAAAGCAGATGGCCTGAACCGTCATGTCGAGCTTGCCGAGACATCTCGCGCGCATCGTTGAGTTTGTAACCCAACAACAATGCGCGCGAGATGTCTC
>JANXNW010000402.1 GCA_025353905.1 Hymenobacter sp. | reverse complement strand
GCTGGCCGCGCTGGCCGGGGCCGTGCTGGCCGCCGGGGCCGCCTGGGCGCTGGCCCACTGGGTATTCGAAACCCCGTTCCTCACCAGCTCGCTGCTGGCCTTGCCGGCGCTCGTGGCGCTCGTAGCCGGCCTCACGGCGCTGATTGGGGGCCTCAACAGCCGCTCGGTGCTGAGTCAGCCGCCGCTGGCGGTGCTGCGGGCGGAGGGGTAGTTGGTGGGTGTGGTGTATCTTGCGGGTGGTTGCGGCAAGTACACTATCTTTAGTTGGGTTGCCGTAGACTGCTTGTGCACTAATGAATTGTTACATCTACTTGCAGGGATGCTAATTGCGGGAATTATAAATGTCTGTAGTAACTCCAGACAGTAAAAATTAAGAATGGTAAGTTTTCCTAAAATTCAAAAATACGTATTCAAATGGACAAGAAAACACCACTTCCACCGTTTAATTTTGAAACGGCTTCACAGAAGGTACAAATGGCAGAAGATGCTTGGAATACTAGAAATCCTGAGAAAGTCTCGCTTGCCTACACCGCAGATACGGAATGGCGAAACAGGAACCTTTTCATAAATGGAAGAGAGGAAGTAAAAGAGTTTTTGGAAAGGAAATGGGAGAACGAATTGAACTATAAGCTCAAGAAGGAATTATGGGCCTATACGGACAATAAAATTGCAGTTCGTTTTGAATATGAATGGCATGATAAATCTGGGCAATGGTACCGCTCTTATGGAAATGAAAATTGGGAGTTTGACGAACATGGCTACATGAGAAAACGATTTGCAAGTATTAACGACTTGAAAATAGAAGAAACCGATAGGCGAGTAAAATAAGCAGGCTGCACACAATATCGGCTTGATAAAATCAGGGCAGACGGAAGTAGTTAATTATTTGTGCTTGCAGCAGCCCCAGTACCTTTGCAGCCTATGCCTGCCCCTGCTGCTTCGCTCCCCGACTTATTCGAGAAATTCAACCACCTGCGCGTCCTCATCGTCGGCGACGTGATGCTCGATGCGTACGTCTGGGGCCGGGCCAGCCGGCTCTCGCCCGAAGCGCCGGTGCCAGTCGTCCACGTCGAGCGCACGGAGCAGCGCCTGGGCGGGGCGGCCAACGTGGCCCTGAACGTGCAGGCCCTGGGCGCTACGCCGCTACTGTGCGCCGTGGTGGGCGACGATGCCGGCGGGACGCAATTGCGGGAGCTGCTGACCGAACGAGGCTTGTCTGTGGAAGGGCTGGTAGCAAGCGCGGCCCGCCCCACCACCGTCAAACAGCGCATCCTGGCCCACGGGCAGCAACTAGTGCGCATTGACTCGGAGGTCGAAACCGACCTGGATGACATCGAAGCTGCCGACTTGCTGGCCGCCTTCGAGCGCTTGATGCCTCGCGCCGACGTGGTAATTTTCGAGGACTACGACAAGGGCGTATTGAGCGAGCGCGTCATTGGCGAGTGCTTGGCCCGCGCGCGCGCCCAGGGCATTCCGACGGTGGTAGACCCCAAGAAGAAGAATTTTCTGGCTTACCACGGCTGTACGCTGTTCAAGCCTAACCTGAAAGAATTGCGCGAGGGCTTAAAGCTCGACTTCGGTCCGCCCGACCAGGACGCGCCCGGCTTCGAGGCGGCCGTGGCGCGCTTGCGCGAGATTTTACAACCCGACACGGTGCTTGTTACACTGTCCGAACACGGCGTATTCGCCCAGCAAGGCGAAATCAAAACCTACCTGCCGGCGCATCTACGGCAGATTTCGGACGTGTCGGGGGCCGGCGACACGGTTATCAGCATCGCGGCCTGCTGCGTGGCGCTGGGCCAGCCGGCGGCCTTCACGGCGGCGCTGGCCAACCTGGGGGGTGGGCTGGTGTGCGAGCAGGTGGGCGTGGTGCCGATTGAAAAAACCCGGCTGCTCACCGAAGCCAGCGCGTTAATCACCGGCTACTAGCTGCTATTTTCGCTGGGCCACCACGTACTCGGCGAAGCCAAACAAGTCCCAGAACACGCTCGGCAGCACCCGCCCGTAGCGCAGCAGGTTGTGCGGAATCTTGATGGGCATCAGCGCCAGGGCCTGCCAGCGGCGCACGGTACCGCCGCCCAGTACCCGCATCTGCTGGCGCAGCAGCAGATTATAAAACTCGGCCCGCGAGAAGATGCGCGCGTGGGTGTCGTCGTCGAAGAAATTGAGCGTGCCCTTCATGCGGGGCAGCGTAGTGGAGTGCAAGCCCGGAAACTCGACATATACCACCCCGCCCGGCCGCAGCTTAGGCAGCAGCGCGGCCAGCACGTCATCGCCGTTGGGCAGGTGCTCCAGCACGTGGGCCAACATGATGAAATCAAAGTAGTTGTCGGGGATGGCCGCGAAGTCCAGGCTGGTCAGGTCCAGCTCGTAGAAGGCCGTCATCCGGGCGAAGTCCTGCTCGTCGTTGTGGTAGTGGCGGTCCTGGTCCACGCCGTGGTATTCGCAGGCCGGAAACCAGTGCTTGGTTTTGGTAGCCGAATGGTTGCCCGCCCCGATATCCAACAAGCGAAAGGGCTTCGGGCCAAAGTAGCGGTCCACGAACCGAAACTTAGCCGGCAGCAGCAGGGTGCGCACCAGATTCATAGACTACGAGCTGCCGACTCGGACGATGCGACCGATGGACTTAATGGGCGGCAAGGTAAGCCCGTCGGGCCGCTACGGGTGCCGGGTAAAGACCAGCGTGAGTAGTCGCGGCGGCGTGGTTTCGTCCGCGTCAAACCACTCGCGCAGCTCCGTCAGCCGCAGCCCCGCCGCTTGCGCCGCCGCCCAAAACTCCCCCACGTGGTGCTGAAACACGGGCACTGCCACCCGCTCGCCCGCCGCCGTATCGAAGCGCGCCTGGCTGCCCACGTATTGCTTGAACGGGTGCAGCTCGCCGACGTAGATGCGGCCCCCCGGCCGCAGCCATGCCACCGCCTGGCTGAACACGAACCGCAAATCCTCGATGTGCTCCAGCACGAGGCTGAACGTCACGAGGTCGAACGCGCCGGCCGGCGCGAAGTCCCAGGGCTGCGTAATGTCGGCTTGCGCAAACGTTATATGCGGCGGCAATTCTTTGGCGCGCGCCCGTGCCAGCATCTCTCCCGAAAAATCAACGGCCAATACCTGAGTCGCGCGCTGGGCCAGCCAAACGGTGTTTTTGCCGGTGCCGCAGCCGATTTCCAGCACCGCGCCGAGCGGGTCCGCACCCAGCATTTCGCGGAGCGCCTGGGCTTCGAGGTCGCGGGTGTGGTTTTGGTTCGTGTCGTACTGGTTGGCCCACTGGTCGGAGGCGGCGGCGATGGCAGACATGGGTCAGTAGAACAAATTTTCTCAGCTCTGCTGCACCAGTCGCACGAAGTCAGGGCTCACCTCGGCTACTGCCGCGATTTGCTCTACGCTCAGTACCCCGGTTTTGAGCAGATTGCGCACCATGACTTCTCTAGCTCGTCTTTCTCCTTCCTCGCGGCCTTCCTCGCGGCCTTCCTCGCGGCCTTCCTCGCGGCCTTCCTCGCGGCCTTCCTCGCGGCCTTCCTCGCGGCCTTCCGCCAGACCCAAGTCTCGACCCTCGCGCTGGGCTTGCTCGCGCTCCATGCGGGCTACGTACACGGCGTGGCCGTTTTTAGCCAGCGTCATCTCGTATAATAGCAACTCTTCGGGGTCCATGTTGCGGCGGTTCAGCTCCTCAACAGCGAGTCGAATCCAGTCCTCATTCCAGAACTCGGGCCACTGAATCTCGTCGGGTGAAGCTTGGTGCAGGTTTTTCATGGTGTAGAGGAGCTTATCGAGGTCCGTTACGCTGTCGGCGGCCGACTTGTCAAATTTAGGCAATTCAACGGTAATGAATACCGTCTGGTCATCCATCAGCTCGCCGGACTCGTTGCGAAGGGCGGCCGTGTTGTGGTAGCCTTCTATGCCTGGGAACAACACCGTAGCCAGAATACCGATGCAATAAATACGCGGCAAGTTCTGAAAGGTGTAAGCGCCGCGCCGTACCAGCGTATTGAAGCGGTAAAGCGAATAAAACTTCATGCGCTGAATGAACTCCGGGTAGTGGCTGAGCTGCATCTCCACGATGAAGTAGCGCCCCAACTCGTCGGTGCAGGCCAGGTCGTACACGCCGCCGCGGCTGTCGGGCGTGAGGCGGGCTATCTCATTGGGCAGCAGCTCGACTTTCTGAATGGGCGTATCACTCTGGATAAGCGCCTGTAAGGCCCGCCGTAAAAACAGCGTGTTGCTCTCGTTGCCGAACGTGGTTTTGAAACCGTAGTCGGAAATAAGCGGGATAAACGGGTTTTCGGAGTCGTAGAGCATGGGCGAATAATTTACCCCCGCCACGCCTTGACCGTCTCTACGAACACGCGCACCTTGGCCGGGTCGGTGTCCGGGTACACGCCGTGGCCGAGGTTGGCGATGTGGGGGCCGCCGGCGAACTCGCGCAGCATGGCCTGGGTGGCGGCTTGCACCTGCTCGACGCTGCCGTAGAGGGCGCAGGGGTCGAGGTTGCCTTGTAGGGTGCGTCCGGGGGCCTGCTGCCGGGCCTCACGTGGCGACTGATTCCAGTCGAGCCCGATGGTGCGGCAGGGCAGGCGGGCGAAGTCTTCAATGGCCCACCACGCGCCCTTGGCAAAGACCGTGACCGGCACGAGCGGAGCCAGCGCCTCGCAGATTTGGGCAAGGTAACGAGTTGAAAACTCGGCGTAATGAGCCGGCGGTAGTATGCCCGCCCACGAGTCGAACACCTGCACGAGGTTTGCCCCGGCCGCCACCTGGGCTTGCAGATAGGCGATGGTGGTGGCCGTAATTTTTTCTAATAATTCGTGCGACAAAGCCGGCTCCTGGTAGAGCATCCGGCGAGCTTTGCTGAACGTTTTTGAGCCGCCCCCTTCGACCATGTAGGCCAGAATCGTCCAGGGCGCGCCGGCGAAACCGATGAGCGGCACCCGCCCGTTGAGCGCGCGCTTGGTGATGCGCAACGCTTCGAGCACGTAGCCGAGGTGCTGCTCGGGGTCGGCCACGCGCAGGCGATGCACGTCGGCTGCGGTTTTGATGACCGTCGGGAAGTGCGGGCCGCGGGCTTCGACCATCTCGTAGGTCAGGCCCATCGCTTCGGGCACGACCAAGATGTCGGAGAAGATGATGGCCGCGTCCACGTCAAGCGCATCCACGGGCTGAATCGTGACTTCGGCGGCCAGGGCGGGCGTTTCGACCAGCTCCTTGAAGCCAGAGAGACGGCCGCGCAGCTCGCGGTATTCGGGCAGGATGCGTCCAGCCTGGCGCATGAGCCAGACGGGAGTGCGCTCGGTGGTTTCGCCACGGGCGGCGCGCAGCAGCAGGTCGTTTTTGAGCATGAATCAGGGTGTCGGGTCAGCCGCAAAGGTATTGGCAGTGGGGGTCTGTTTTTGGTGCTTAGTGCCTGGTGCTTGGTGCTTAGTTGCTTGTGTAATTCAACCTAAGCACTAAGCACTAAGCACCAGGCACTAAATACTCCTCAGTGCCCGGCGTGCCAGTCGTAGCCCAGCTCGGCCCAGTAATCTTTGGGTCGAGCATCGGTAAAGGCGATAGTGCCGATGCGCTTGAGGTGCTTCACGCCGTACTTGAGCGGCGACACGAGCCGTAGCGGCGCGCCGTGCTCGGGGCTGAGCGGCTGGCCGTTCATCTCGTAGCACAGCAGGGTTTGCGGGTGCAGGGCGCTTTCAATTTCGAGGCCCACGTAATAGTTCTCGTCGGGCGTACTCA
Organism: Hymenobacter sp.; assembly: GCA_025353905.1. GTDB lineage: Bacteria > Bacteroidota > Bacteroidia > Cytophagales > Hymenobacteraceae > Hymenobacter. The sequence continues at coordinate 315 of JANXNW010000402.1, read as the reverse complement.
GGCCCACGTATCGCGCCAGGTCTGTCGGCGGATGGCTGCCATCGGCTGCCGCCCGGCCCGAGGCGGTAGCCAGCGGGTAGGCTTTCAGGAAATCGACGAGCCGCACCCCGGCCCAGCTCACGATGGTGCTCCAGCCCTCAATGCACTTGAATTCGGTAGTCTGCTCGGTGCGTGGCAAGGCTTTTATTTGGTCGAGACTGAACGCCTGGGTACGCGGCGCGGTGCCCGCCGGCGCGTAGCCTTGCACGGTAAGTCGCCAGGCCGCCGGGTCGAAGCCGTCCTCACTCAAACCCACATCGCCGTTGAAGCGCAGCT
>JANXNW010000384.1 GCA_025353905.1 Hymenobacter sp. | reverse complement strand
TCCAGCACGTAGTTGTAGTGGTTAATCAGCCACTGGTCGTAGTGGTGGTGGCCCAGGGGCACGATGTCGCCCACGTAACCGGTTTTCACGGCCTCGTAGCCGTACTTGTTCATGAAGGCAAAGGCCGAGTCGAGGTGCCGCTCGTAGTTGCGCACCGAGCCGCTGGTTTCGTGGTGCATTATCATCTTCACGCGCTTGCCGGCCGCGTACCGCTGCAACTCGGCCACGTCGAAATCGGGGTAGGGGGTCACGAAGTCGAACACGTAGTCCTTGTGCTTGCCGAACCAGTCTTCCCAGCCGGTGTTCCAGCCCTCCACCAGCACCGCGTCGAAGCCGTGCCGGGCCGCAAAATCAATGTATTCCTTCACGTGGGCCGTGTTGGCCCCGTGGGTGCCGTTGGGCTTCACCGTGCGGTAGTCGATGGAATCGAGCTTGATGTTGTCCTGGTTGGTGTACGACCACGAGCTTTTGCCCGTAATCATCTCCCACCACACGCCCACGTACTTCACCGGCTTTATCCAGCTCGTGTCCTTGAATTTGGTGGGCTCGTTCAGGTTCAGCACCAGCTTCGATTCCAGGATGTCGCCGGCCCGGTCGCTCACAATCACCGTGCGCCAGGGCGAGAGCGCCGGGGTCTGAATCAGGCCCTTGTCGCCCACGGCATCGGGCGTGAGGTGCGATTCGAGCACGAAGTTTTTGTCGTCCAGCTCCAGGCTCATGCACGAGTAATCAATCAGGGCCGCCTCGTGGATGTTGATGTAGAGCCCGTCGGCGCTCTTGAGCATGAGCGGGGTTTGCACGCCGGTGGGCGAGAAGGTGGTTTGGGAGGCGTTGCCGGTCACGGCCGCTTTCATGCGCCCGCGCACCTCCGAGAGCTTCGAGGTCACGGTGCTGTACTCCTGGGTGTCGTAGTCGCCGGGCAGCCAGAAGGCCTTGTGGTCGCCGGCCAGGGCAAACTGCGTGCGTTCTTCCTTAACGGTGAAGTAGTCGAGCCTGGGCTGGCGCGGAAACTCGTAGCGGAAGCCCAACCCGTCGTCGAACACCCGAAACCGCACCCGAATGCTGCGGCCGGTGGCGGCCTGCGCCAGCGTGAGGGCCAGCTCGTTGTAGTGGTTGCGAATGGTTTTTACCTCGCCCCACACCGGCTGCCAGCTTTCATCAAACGTGCGCTGCTGGGTGTCGGTCACGGCAAAGCCGCTGGTGAGGGCCGGGGCGTTCTTGAGGTCCAGCCCCAGCTTGCTGGGCCGGATAACGTCGCGGCCCTTGTAGGTAAGGCGGTAGGTGGGCACGCCGCCGGCTTGCAGCGCGAATTGCAGCGCGAGCTGCCCGTTGGGCGACTTAATGGCCTGGGCGCGGGCGTGGTTCCAAAGCAAGGCCAGGCAGCAAAATGCCAGCAGCCGGCGGGAATAATTCAGCATCGGGAAGGGGAAAAGCGGGATGGGACTAGCGTGTGCAAACGGTTGGCTCCGGGCGAAGCCGGAAATCAAAAACCCCGTTTGCCAGCTGCAAACGGGGTTTTTGATTCGGGGGAGGGGCTCCACCCGAAGCGAAGATAATCAATGGAGGACTTGCAAGCCGTTGGCGCGGGGCTGCGGAGCGGCCAGGGGTGGCGACGCGCCTTGGCGGCGCACGTTCGCGTGGCTGGCCCAATTCCCGTTCCACGCGGAGCCGCAAACATGCGTTTCTACCCCGTTTAACGTAAGCTGCTGCCACCGCGCCAAAGCCTGGGCCGGCCCGGCGGCGGCGATGCTGGCCGGAACACCCGCAGCGGGGCGAAGCTACCGGTGGTCGAAGGAGCGCAGGCGCAGCGAGTTGGTCAGCACCGACACCGAGCTGAGGGCCATGGCCCCGGCCGCCAGCATGGGCGAGAGCAGGATGCCGAAGAAGGGGTAGAGCACCCCGGCCGCCACGGGGATGCCCAGGATGTTGTAGACGAAGGCGAAAAACAGGTTCTGCCGGATGGTGCGAATGGTCTGGCGGCTCAACGCAATGGCCGTCACCACCCCGTTCAAATCGGAGCGCATGAGGGTGATGCCGGCGGCGGCCATGGCCACGTCGGTACCCGCGCCAATGGCCAGGCCCACGTCGGCCTGGGCCAGCGCGGGCGCGTCGTTGATGCCGTCGCCGACCATGGCCACGGTGCGGCCCCCGGCTTGCAGCTCCCTCACCAGGGCGGCCTTATCGGCGGGCAGCACCTCGGCAAAGTAGCGCCGGATGCCCACCTGCCCCGCCACCTGGGCGGCCGTGGCGGCGTTGTCGCCCGTCACCATCACCACCTCGATGCCCAGGGCCTGAAGCCGCCCGATGGCCGCCGCCGAGGTCTCGCGCACGGTGTCGGCCACGCCAATCAGGCCCACGGCCTGGCCGGCCACGGCCAGGTAGAGCACGGTTTTGGCCTGGCCCAACAGCTGGTCGGCCTGCGCCAGCAGGGCGGGGGCCGAGTACACGCCCTCGTCGGCCAGCAGGCGGCGGTTGCCAACCAGCACGGCTTGGCCGTTCACGGTGGCGGCGGCCCCCTTGCCCGCTACGGCGCGGAAGCCGGTGGCGGCCGGGCGAACCCCGCCCCGCGCCTCGGCGTGGCGCACCACGGCCGCGGCCAGCGGGTGTTCGCTGTGGCGCTCCACGGCGGCCACCGCTTGCAGCAGCGGGCCACTGTCCTGGCCGGGCAGCGTCCAGAAATCCGTCACGGCGGGCTCGCCGCGGGTGATGGTGCCGGTTTTGTCGAGCAGCACGGCGGTTACCCGGTAAGCCTTTTCCAGCGCCTCGGCATTGCGAATCAGCACGCCGTGCTCCGCGCCCTTGCCCGTGCCCACCATGATGGCCGTGGGCGTGGCCAGCCCCAGCGCACAGGGGCAGGCAATGATGAGGACGGCCACAAAATTGGCCAGCGCCAGCGACAGGCGCGTTTCGGCCGGGGCCAGGGCAAACCACAGCCCGAACGTGAGCAGGGCCAGCCCCACCACCGTGGGCACAAAAATGGCGCTTACCCGGTCGGCCAGCCGCTGAACGGGGGCGCGGCTGCCCTGGGCATCTTCCACCAGCTGCACAATCTGGGCGAGCAGGGTGTCGGCCCCGACCTTGGTAACGCGAAAGCGAAAGGAGCCCGTTTTGTTGAGCGTGGCCCCGAACACCGGGTCGCCCGCCTGCTTGGGCACCGGCAGGCTCTCCCCCGTGAGCATGGCCTCGTCCAGGACCGAGCGGCCTTCGGTGACGAGGCCGTCGGTGGCCACTTTCTCGCCGGGGCGCACCACCACGAGGTCGCCCACTTGCACCTGCCCGATGGGCACGTCGACCTCCGCGCCATCGGGGTCCGACGCGGTAAAGCGCACCACGCGGGCGGTTTTGGCTTGCAGGCCGAGCAGGCTGCGCATGGCGGCCGAGGTCTGGGTTTTGGCCCGCAGCTCCAGCACCTTGCCCAGCAAAACGAGGGCAATGATGGTGGCCGTGGTGTCGTAGTACACGTCGGGCACCAGGCCCCGGCGGGTGAAGAAGCCGGGCACCACGGTGGCCGCCAGGCTGTAGAGAAAGGCCGCCCCGGTGCCCACGGCGATGAGCGTGTCCATGTTGGCGGCCCGGTGCCGGAAGCCGTTCCAGGCCGACACGTAAAACGCGCGCCCGCAGTAGCCCAGCACCGGCAGCGTGAGCAGCAGCAGCGCGTAGTTGAGCCACCACGCATCGACGCGGGCCATCATTGCGGGCCAGAGCATCAGCATACTCAGGGGCATGATGAGCAGGGCCAAACCCACGGCCACGCCAAAGCGCCGCTTGAGCTGCCGGTAGGCGCGGGCTTTCTGGCGGTCGGTTTCGGCGCTGCGCTCGGCGGCGCTGGTGTCGGGGGCACGCTCGGCCACGCCGTAGCCGGCGTTGATGACGGCCGCTTTGAGGGTCGCCGGGGAGGCCTGCGCGGGCGCGTAGTCCACGGTGGCCTTTTCGGTGGCAAAGTTGACCAGCGCCCGCCGCACGCCCGGCGTGCGGCTGAGCGATTTCTCGACGGCCGACGCGCACGCGGCGCAGCTCATTCCTTCGATGTCGAGGGTCTCGGTTTTGGTGGCAGGTTCCATAAAATCCGCGTGGGGAGCGGTGATTGCGCGTTTCCGCCACCCGGCGAACGCCAACCACCACGCCGACAAAGGAACGGCCGCCGAACCCCGAAGCTGGTACTGAATACCGCCGCGAAGTTGCATAATTTGACGGGTGGGCGGGGTTCACGCCGAACGCGAATCCGTCGTTCTCAAGCACGCAGTCCACGCCCTGTTCGTTGGGAAGCTTCAAAAAAACGGAAAGTGGCGCACGTTAAGTCGTGCCCCAAACGGCCGCCACCGCCGGCTTATCGTTCCCCAAGCCGGCCGCTGCACCTACGCAAAATGCTCTTCGAGCTTCGCTGGGGGTACTGCCACGCTTGCAGGCTCCGACCCCGAAGTTTTTTTGTGGTTCTGCGGCGCGTGGGGCTGGTGCTGGCGGGTGTGGGCGCGGCCATTGCCGCAAGTCCGGTGGCGCTGCCGGCAGCCGTAATGGCGGCTGCCGGCTACTTGATGACGGCCGGCGCGGTAGCGGCGGCCGTGAGCCAGCTCACGACGCGGTCGGAACCGTGTTTTTTGGCCGCGTCGGGGGACTGATGCGGCCGGTTCCTCAACCCTTCAATTTTGTGATGATGCCTGCTTTAACGGCCTACTAACTACAATTTCGCAAACATATTTTCAACCCACAACTTCACCATTGCACCGATGGCAACTAATCCACCGATTGGCGACGGTGCCCGCAAAGGGGCCGTGCGCAAACGCTCACAAGTGCTAAACCCCGTGACCGACCAGTTTGTAAAACGAGACAAGGAAACCGAGCAGCTTATGGACGTGAAAGAGGACGGCAAACCGTTCAAGGGCGTTCAGAAAGAAAAGCGTAAGCCCAAAAGTTAATTTGATAAAGAAGCTCCTGATGACGCATCAGGAGCCTTTCTTGCATCAAAAGTTGTGGGCTGCGGGAGCACCATAGCAACTGTCCCCCGCCAGAAGCGCGGGGTCTTGCAGCACTCCCCAACAGCCGGACAGGTTGAGCAGGCTAACTTGCATAGTTGCTTCCCGGAACATTTCCAGGGTTCGCCCAAAAACTAGGAATATTTTTATGTCTGCGCCTACTTTCCGACTGCGTTTCTTCTTCGACTATAACTGCGGGGGTTGCTTGTGGAGCGACAATGACGCATCCTATCAGAAATTTGGCGGCGGGGTGCTGGACGCAGAGATTTATGATTTAGCGGGAAGCGTCGCTCAAGAAGCAAAGATTAAGTTGCCGCCGCTTATTAGGCAAAAAACGCTGGCGCTGGACGAGTTGTACTGCGAAAGCTTGAATTGGGATGACCCGGGCGGCGACTCGCGGTGGGATAAGCAGCAGTGGGAAAGCTTTTACGCCCAAACGAGGGCGTTGCATGAGCACATTTCCCAACTACTCAACGATGATTTTGAGGTCGTTTACCAGTAAGGGGGTATGGACTAAGCAGGCCCCTGTGTAGCCGCGCGGGCTATTTAGTCCGCACTCAGGCGGCCCCGGCCAGCACGGGCGATTGGGGGCGCATCCACCTGAATCCCGCCACCGACGGCCATTAATTATTTACTTGATAAACCCCGCTAAACTGTCCGGTTTTCAGGGAACAATTTATCTGGGTACATCGACTTAGCTGTTGAGCGGACTGCAATTAATAATCAGCTAATTTACGATTATATGTGTAGCAACCATAAATAGTACACAAGCCGATTGCTAAACAGCTTGATGTGTATGCGCAGTGCTCCCAGAAGGCACTAGTTACCATACATGACGAGTACACCTGCACCCAGCACGATACAACAATTAACGCCAAAAGGGCCGACATTATCAGTACGTGTGCGGTAATTAAGCCCCGCGCGAATTAATTAAATCGGTGCCAAAAAATGTTCCAGTTTAAGGCCCGCGTCTAGGTGCTGTATGGAAGGAGCCGTTCACTAATTTTGTCTGAATTGACCAGGACAGACAACACCTCAGCCAATATATTACGCATGGGCAGGAAACGTTTCATAAGAAAATTCAGGGTTAAGTGAGCAAAAATTTCGACCTTTAAAATAGTTACTCACCAAACTTTCTATCGTTTGATTAGTGGCGGCGGTCTGTGGCAGTAGCGGGGAAACTGATGACGTTGCACATCTCGCGTAAGCGGCTGCGGAGGCGGTCGCCGTGAAGGGCTTCTGGTTCGGAAGCGCTGAGGTTACTAGTGAGGTAGGTGCGCATTTAGTGGGTGACGAATTTGTCGACCGCCACCCCTGGGCGGAGGCCGGGCCAACGGGCGCGGCCTCCGTTTGGGCCGAGGCTGGGGTCTCGCCGAACGGATAGGCGAAAAGGTTTTTCATCGGACAAGAAAACTCGGACCAAAAAATAAGAAGAAGTAAAGCATCGCCAAGCCGGCCCCATGCTCCTCGGCCCGGATGCCGAACCAGGTGGGGAAGCATATCAGCAGGACGTAGAGCACGAAGCCCACGGCGAAGAGCAGTCCGCGCAGAGGGCCAATGTCGGACAACTCGGCCGTGGTCTGGCAGCGGCGGGGGTTGCGCGGGTCGTAGCGCATGGGTAGCTGGTCGCCCACCGTCCAGGTGCCGGAAGCATCGCAGGTCGTGGTTTCTACCGGGGCCTCGGCCGCGCCGTTGGCGGCGGCAGTGAAGCGCAGGTGCAGCCGGTCGCCGGCCATGGGATCGTACCCCAGCTCGATGCGCGACACGGTAGCCAGCACGGGCCGGCCGTGGCGGCGCAGGTGGCGCTGCTGGTACCAGAGCCGGGCGGCGAACCATAAAAACGCGCCCCCCGGCCCCAGCCCCAGCAAGGCGAAACCAAAGAGAAGCAGGTCAGAGAGACTCAGGAGCATGGCAAGTGGGCAAGTGGGCAAGTGGGAAAATGCGAAAGGGCGGACAGCCCGCGCTCAGGCGGGCCAGAGGTCGAGGCGAATCAGGGCGGGCGCGGCCCCGGACGTAGTAGCGGCCGGCACGGCGCTGAACCGCACCCAATAGGTGCCCGGCGGGAGTTGCGCGTCGAAGCACAAGTAGTACTCGGGGCAATTGCGGATTTCGAACACGCCCGAAGGCAAGCTCAGCCGGGCCTCGTCTTGCAGGGGCCAGGCGGCGGGGTCGGGCGCGGGCGGGGCGGCCAGGTGTCGGGTGAGGGTAATTTCGTAGATGTCGCCCAGCCCGTCGCCCTCGCCGCTCACCACCAACCAGCTTGGCCCCCGGCGCTCCAGGCGGGCCTCGGCGGGGGTGGGCGCATCGGCTTCGTGCGGCGGCGGGTTCGGCGCGGCCGGGTCGAACAGGTAAAACCCCTGGCAGTCGGTTTTGAGCCGGAACGTGTCCGGCTCGTCAGGCAGCAGGGGCGCGGGAGCATTGGGGTTCATGGGGTTTGGGAGGTAAAGCAGGGAGAAAATCAGCGGAGTAGAAAAGTGAGGTTACTCGATTAGCCAGCGGGCGACCGCGCCGCCCGCCGCCCGCACCGCGACCCGGCGGGGGGCCGGCCGGCCCGGACACCAGCCCCGGCGCTAGCGCCAGAAAATCGCGGTTACCGGCTCTGGCTCCCCCACCGCCCCGGCCGGCACGGGCCGGGCAATCAGCTCAAAGTGCGGCCCTTGGGGCGGGTAGTCGTCGTAGGAAGTCAGGTCGTAGAGCTGGCGCACCGTGAGCGCGTAGGAGCCGTTGGGCAAGGCCAGGCGCAGGGCGGCGTTTTGGGCGGAGGGCAGCCGCTCGTCCCGGAACTGGGCCGCCATCGTCAGGTCGCCGTAGGAAGTCAGGTACAAGGCTCCGGCCGTGACGCGCAGCGGAAACGTCAGCTCCCGAAAGGCGGGTTGCGTTGATGGCCCGGTCCGTCCGTCCACCGTCCAACTGCCGCCGTTCGGGTCGGTGCCCCAGACCAGCAGGCTGCCCTGGCGCATATGGGTCAGGAAGTGGGCCAGCAGCGCGTCGGCCTGCCAATCCTCGGCTACAAAACCGGGGTAGGCGGCCGGGTCCACCAGGGCCAGCAGGCCGTCGTCGTCAATCTGAAAGCTCATGCGGGGAGAAGGGTCAGGCACAGGGGAGTATTGCTGCTGAAGCGCAGGCTCCAGGCAGCGGTGGCTGGTGAGCGGTGGCCGGCTGAGCGCCACGTTGGTTTTAAGCGCGGCCACCCGCATATTCGGCCAGGTAGCGGTCGGCGCGGAAGCGGTCGTAGGATTCTTCGTCGTGAATGCCGTTCAGGCGCTTGGGCGGGCCGTAGTCGAAGCTGAATCGGTAGCGGCCGTCGGCGGCCAGCGTCAGCTCGGCCGTGCCCCAGCCGCCGGTCGGCTCGGCGGCGCTCATGGCCCGGTGCAGGTCCTGGAACAGGTTATCCAGGCCGAGCGGCAGGGTGAGGTCTTCCATGACAAGCACGTTGCCGGCCGCCCGCACGAGGTAGAAGGCGAGGTAGCTGCTGTCGGGGCCGTGGCTGGCGGGCATTTCTTCGTCCAGCTCGTAGCTGACCAGGGCGTGTTCCCAGATTTGGTCGGCGGGCAGCGCGTCGGCCAGGGCCTGAGCCAGGGCCGCTTGCAGGGTGAGCGGGGCAGGAGTCATGGGAGGAGGGAGAAGCAGGGATGAGAGAGGAGGGGGCGACTGTCGCCCTGAGCTTGCGGGCGCTAATTCAACTGCCCTTCCACGCGCGTGGTCAGCACGAGGTCGTAGCCGGCGGGGCTGCCTGGGGCGGGGGCCGCGCCGGCGGGGGCCGTGCTGGCGGTTTCCAGGTGGCAGGTCTGGGTCAGCTCGCCGCGGCGCAGCAGGCCCGTGGTCAGGTCGTAGTCGTAGGTGCCGGCCAGGGTGCCGGTGGCCGTCGTGTTGCCGAGGCCGACTACCGTGCCCGCCACCCGCACGTGCGCCACGCCGTCGGCCACGCCGGTCAGGGTATAAGTAAGCTGCAAGCTGAGCGTGGCCCCGTTCACGGTCAGGGCGCGGCTCTGCTACACACGTCGCCCACGGCCACGCCGGGAGCCTGGCGCAGGGGGTAGATGTCGAACACCAGCGCCAGCGCCTGCCGCAGCTCGGCCGGGGCCCGCAGCCGCGCGGCCACCCCGCTCGCGCCCGCGCCGGCGGCGGCCGGGGCGGGCAGCCCGGTGGGGTCGGCGGGCTGGCCGGTCGCGTCGAGCACCACCGCAAACGGCTGGTTGAGCTGCCCCCGCAGCGGCCCGAGCGGGTTGGTGTCGGCATCGGGCCGGTCGCTGTCCAGGTCCTGGGTGCGGCCCCTGCCGCTGGCCTGAACCACCACCCGCCCAATGCGGCCCGTCAGGGGGAGCGGCCCATCCGTCGGGGCGGCCCCCGGTGCCTCGAAAACGAAGGTCAGGGTCTGCTCACTCCGCAGGGGCTGCCCATCCGCGTCGGCCAGCGCCTGCCCACTGCTGACGCGGTAGGTGAAGCCCGCACCCGGCCGCAGTTGCAGCACCACCCGCGGCGCATCGGCCGGGGCCGTGGTGCTGAAGGCGTTCACCGGAGTAGTCGTGGTCATGGAGTCGCCCCCGGCCGTGATTTTGGCCGTCTCGCGCACGGTTTCCAGGCGCGTCGTCGTGACCAATGGTCCGCCGTTGGTGCTCTCTGACTTCGTCGAACTAGTTGTTTTCAGAGTCGTCGTGGGGGCGGGCTGGGCGGCAGCGGCCGCGGCGTTGGTGGGGGTCGCGCCATCGCCGCCGCCGCCGCTGCCGCCGCCGCTGCCGCCGCCGCTGCCGCTTAGCAGCAGCAGCAGGGCCAGCGGCGCGGCGGCGGGCCAGTGCGCCAAGTGGCGCAGTTTTCCGGCGGCGGCGCTGAAATGGGGGGAGCGCCAGAGGGGGTGGGCGAAGAGAGTCATCCGCAATAAGGGCTTGGTAGAGGCTGGCAGTGGGTTACTTCTTGTGCCAGGCGTGGGCCTTGCCGGGGTTGCGCTCGCACTTGCCGGGCTGAAACGAGGTCGGCTGGCGGCTGCCCGTGTACTCCTCGTGGCACCAGGTGCAGACCCAGGTTTGCTCGGCCGGGGCCGCCGAGGTCGCGGAAGGGACATCAGAGGAGCCAGCGTCGGTATTGGCATCGGCGTTCTCGGCTGGCTGCTCCTCGGCGGCGGTAGCTGAGCTGGTTTCGGTGGGGTTGTCGGCCGCGTCGGCGCGGGCGCTGTCGGCGGACTTGCCCTTGCCGCAGCCGGCCAGCAGCATGAGCGCGGCCAGGGCCGCCGGGCGCAGAAAATGAAACAGAAAATTCATCGGGGAAGGGAGTTAAAAGTGGAGGCGTTGAGGGCTTGAAATGTCAGGGCTTGGGTAGCCAGCGGCGGCCGGACGACCAGCCGCCAGCGCGCCCGGCGAGGGGGCGCTGGGTAGTGGCTCAGGCAGTGGGCTTGTCTTTCTGGGCCTGGGCGCGGCGCCGAATCAGCCACATCGCCCCCAAGCCGCCGAGAATACCCGCGATGATGGAAGTGGGACTAAACAGGGGGGACTTTTCCGGGGCGGCGGCCGAGTTGGCCGGGACGGTGGCCGCGCTGGCCGGCGCGGCGGCGGCGGCGCTGGCCTCGTCGGCCGTCACGGCCCCGGCCCGGAGTGAGCTTAAGAACCGCTCGCGGCCGGCTGCTCCCGCCGCCGCGTTGGGGCCGCGGCTGCCCGCCGAGAGCGAGTAAAGCCGGTCTCCCAGCACGACCATGCGGGCGGTGTTGGTAACCGGGCCGTTCTGGGAGTCGAGCGTGTACACGAATTCGAGGCCCGGCGTGCCGGCCACCTCCACCGGCCGGCGGCTGATGAGGTGGTCGCGAACGGCCGGTTCGTTGATGCCTTCTTCATAATAGGCCATGCGGGCGCTGTCAGATGCGCCAGCCGCCAGCTTCGAGGGCGCGCTGGTGGTGATATACAGGGCATCGCCGTCGGGGGCGATAAGTTGCAGCCCCGGGTTGTCCCCGAACTGCTTGGGCTGGGGCTGGCCCGGAAACTCGGCCGACGCGCCCGCGTCGAGCGGTACCCGCCGCCAGACGGGGGCTTCCTGAGTTTCTTGGGCCTGGACGGGGGCGGTGGTCAGCAGCGCGAGCGCGGCCAGGGCGGCGCTCAGCAATCGGGTGGGCGTATTTCTCATG
>JANXNW010000383.1 GCA_025353905.1 Hymenobacter sp. | reverse complement strand
GGCTGTAGCCACCGGCGCGGCCGCCACTGTGCGCCCTGAGCGCGGCAAGGCCAGCCAGGTCAGAAACTGCGTCCCGAAGAGCAGCGTCGCCAGCGTCAGGTGGACCGGCTGTACCCAGGCCGGCAGCGCGAAGTAGGCCAGTACGACACCCGCCAAGATTTCCAGCCCCAACACCACGCCCGTGGCCAACACCAGCGACCGGAGCCGTGGCCGCGCCAGCTGCCAGAGCTGGTAGCCGAGCAGCACGTTCACCAGCACGGTGAGCGCCGCCACCGTGCGGTGCGTCTCAAACACGCCGCTAAGCAGCGTTATCCAGCCGGCGCGATGCGCGTAGCCGGCCGTAGCCGCGATGCGGTCGATTTCCTCGCGTACCTGCGTCCCCAGAATTATCTGCCAGAACGTGAGCAGCAGCGCGCCGGCCAGCAGCCAGCGCATTCCAACTTGGTTATTGGCTGTTGGTTGTTGATTGTTAGTCTCGCGCAACCCATTGGCTGACAATTGATAACTAGCAACTGACAACTCTGCTCCCGACGACCCCTCGGCAGCGCGGCCGTAGCGGGCACGGTGCGCGGCGTAGAGCAGCAGCGCTACGATGAGCAGCGCCAAGCCCATGTGGATAGTAACCATGATAGGCAGCAGGTTGGTCGAGACAACCAGCGAGCCGAGCCAGCCCTGTACGCCCGTCAGCAACCAGCCCGCCACGGCCAGCACGAACACCGGGCGGTCACGTCGCCAATAAGGCAGCGCCACCACGGCCGTCACGAATACGAATACGCCAATGAGCGCGCCCAACAGGCGGTTCAGGTACTCAATCCAGGTTTTGGTGGCGTTGAAGTCGGTTTCGACAAACTGGGTCGGGTGGGCGAAAATCTCGCCCGCCACTTCCCGAAAACCCAGGCTCGCCAGGGTCCGGGCCAGCTTTTGGTTTTTAGCTACGCGCTGGGCCAGGTAAATCTGCTTGTAGCCGGCCGGCAGCTGCCCGGCTTCGGTTGGGGGCACCCACTGCCCGAAGCACTTGGGCCAGTCGGGGCAGCCCATGCCCGAGCCAGTGGCGCGCACCACGCCACCCACCGCGATGAGCAGATAAATACTAATCACGGTCAGCACACTCCAGAAGCGAAAGCGGCGGGTGAAAGCGGGTTGTTTCATGTGGCTTTAGAACAACGCAAGGGCGTGATATTCTCCCGGCGCGGGACTTTATTTAGAAATACCGAGGCACGAAAACGGGCCGCCGCGATGCGACGGCCCGTGCAGGCAAATTATTCTTTGGCCTAATTACTCAGCCATTTCCCGCTCGTAGGGCAGGTTCGACGACTGCGTTTGCGAGTACGGCACGTTTTGCGGGATGTAATCCTGCTCCGCGCCGGGCTTGCTGTAGTCGTAGGGCCAGCGGTACACAGCTGGAATCTCGCCGGGCCAGTTGCCGTGGCCGGGGTTGACGGGCGTGGTCCACTCCAGCGTGTTCGAGTTCCAAGGGTTCTCCGTGGCGCGACGGCCCCGGAAAATGCTGTACACGAAGTTGAAGATGAACACAAACTGCGCGAAGAAGGCCAGAATGGCGGCCGTCGAGATAAACTTGTTCAAGTCGGCAAACTGCGAAAACGCGTCGAAGCCCGTCCAGGAGTAGTAGCGGCGCGGGAAGCCGGCGATGCCCACGTAGTGCATCGGCATGAACACCAGGTACACGCCGATGAAAGTCAGCCAGAAGTGCACGTAGCCCAACTTCTCGTCCATCATGCGCCCGAACATCTTCGGGAACCAGTGATATACGCCGGCAAACAGACCGAAGAAAGCCGCCGAACCCATCACGAGGTGGAAGTGAGCCACCACGAAATACGTGTTGTGCATCTGAATATCAAGCGTGGCGTTACCGAGGATGATACCCGTCAGGCCACCCGAAATGAACAGCGACACGAAGCCAATCGAGAACATCATGGCCGTCGTGAAGCGGATGTTGCCGCGCCAGAGCGTCGCCAGCCAGTTAAACACCTTCACGCCCGAAGGCACGGCGATAATCAAGGTCAGGAACATGAAGACCGAACCCAGAAAGGGGTTCATGCCCGTCACGAACATGTGGTGCGCCCAGACCACGAACGACAACATGGAGATACCAATCAGCGAGCCAATCATGGCGCGGTAGCCGAAGATGGGCTTGCGGGCGTTAGTGGCCAGGATTTCCGACACCATACCCATGGCGGGCATAATCACGATGTACACCTCGGGGTGGCCCAGGAACCAGAACAAGTGCTGGAACAGCACGGGCGAGCCGCCCTGATTGTGCAGCGCCTGCCCGGCGATGTAGATGTCGGACAGGAAGAACGACGTGCCGAACGAGCGGTCGAACACCAGCAGCAGTGCGGCGGCGAACAGCACCGGGAACGACAGAATACCGAGAATAGCCGTCAGGAAGAACGCCCAGATAGTGAGCGGCAGCTTGCTCATGCTCATGCCGCGGGTGCGCAGGTTGATGACGGTCGTTACGTAGTTCACGCCACCCAGCAGCTGCGAAATGATGAAAAACACCATGCTCACGAGCCACATCGTCATGCCCATGCCCGAGCCGGGGATGGCCTGCGGCAGGGCGCTCAGCGGCGGGTAAATCGTCCAGCCCGCCGAAGCCGGACCCGTTTCCAGGAACAGCGAGGCAAACATGATGACGCTCGATATAAAGAAGAACCAGTACGAGAGCATGTTCATGAAGCCCGAAGCCATGTCGCGGGCACCCACTTGCAGCGGAATCAGGAAGTTGGAGAACGTGCCCGACAGGCCGGCCGTCAGTACGAAGAACACCATGATGGTGCCGTGCATCGTGACGAGCGCCAAGTAAAACTCCGGGTTGAGCTTGCCGCCTTCAATCCACTTGCCGAGCAAGGGCTGGAGCCACTCCAGCGTGGCCGTGGGCCAGCCGAGCTGCAAGCGGAACAGGCTCGACAGCACCCCACCGATAACGGCCCAGACCATCCCCGAAATCAGGAACTGGCGGGCAATCATCTTGTGGTCCTGGCTGAACACGTACTTCCACAGCCAGTGCTGGTCGTGATGCTCGTGTTCGTGCAAATGCTCGTCGTGCTCGATGTGGGGCACCGGCGCGGTGCCGATACCTCCCTGCGACTGCGCGGAAACTGGAAGCGTGGTAGCCATTGCTGCGTGGGTTGTCTTGTTTATAGAATCTTGAATCGAAGCTAATGTGCCTCTACATAGCCGTCTGCGCAGCCAACGGTTGAGCGGGAGCTTCAATGCTGGTCTGTGAATCAGCTGCTGGCGTTTCGCCAGCTTCCTCGATGGCGCTGGCTTTGGCCCCTTTGCTGCCGCCTTTACCCAGACCGGTTTGCTGGCTCATCTGTTTAAAAGAAGCCATTAAATCCGCGTTTTGCGAGTTGGGCTTCTGCGCGGCAAACCACGCCTGGTAGTCTTCCGGCTCCTCCACGATGATATTCATCTTCATGGCATAGTGAGACTTACCGCAAATCTGATTGCAGGCCAACTCGTAGTTGAACTTCGGGTTACCGAGCTTGGCGCGCATCTCCTCAGTAGTAATGGTCGGCGTAAACCAGAAGCGGGTCGGCATGCCCGGCACGGCGTACATCTGCACCCGGAACTGCGGCATGTACACGGCGTGGAGCACGTCGCGGGCGCGAATCTTAATCAGCACCGGGTGGCCCTTCGGTACGTGCACCTCACCGGCCGTGAAGTCGTCCATCGCGGCCTTGTCGCTGAGGTCAAAGCCAAAATCGTTCGAGGCATCAATCAGGCGGTAGTTGATAACGCCGAGCTTAAGGTCGCGGCCGGGGTAGCGCACGAGCCAGTTGAACTGCTTACCCATCAGCTCCACCACCACGGAATCTTTCGGGGCGGGGCCGGTGATGCGGGTCCAGGCTTTCCAGCCGGCAAAAATCAGCGAAGCCATCACAATGGCCGGGATAATCGTCCAGATTACTTCCAGCTTGTTGTTGTGCGAGAAGAAGTAAGCGCGGCGACCTTCCTTATGCTGGTACTTGTAAGCATAGGTAAACAGTAACACATGCGTAATCACGAACGCAATGCCAATCACAATCATCGTCGTCCAAAACATGGACTCCATCGCGTGGCCGTGGACCGAGGCGATAGGCGGGTTCATCTTGCCATAATTCTCGGCGAACGACCAAAAAAACAGTCCGCCACCCACGACCATAAACACGAGCATTAGTAGCGCATTAACGCGGTTGCTGGTACCAATGTCGCGGTTAGTCGAACCCGAGAAAATAGCCGTCAGGAGCTGCAAGCGGAACAGCAGGCCGAAGACGACCAACAGTAGCAACAATACCAGCCCGATAGTCAGAATAGTCATTTGATAAGGGATAGAAAGCGGCCTGTTGGCCGCTCTCGGTGTATAACTGCTGAGTCAGACTCAGGTTCTGGAAAATTTGTTGTCTGTTGTTAGTTGTTCGTTGTCAGAACAGGAAACTGCTGACTGACAACTGACAACGAGCAACTACTAAGTAGCGTGATGTACGCTTTCCTCCACGAACGGGTGATTGACGGGCACCAGCGGCGCTTGCATAAGCCGGCGGGTAACCAAAATCAGGAAGGCTCCGAGGAAAATCAGCGCGATGCCAATCTCAATCAGAAACCCGTTATCGCCCTTCATAGTGCCCGGCATAAACATCAAATAAAAGTCCGTCCAGTGCCCAACCAGGATGGCGATGCAGACGATTTTCATGATGATGAGTTGGCGCTTGGCATCACGCGTCATCAGGGCCAGCAGCGGGAAGCCAAAGTTGATGACGAGGTTGAAGTAAAACATCCAGGTATAGCGGCCACCGAAGCCGCCCAGGCGCTGGTTATAGTACACGGCCTCTTCGGGGATGTTGGCGTACCAAATCAGCATGAACTGCGAAAACCACAGGTAGGTCCAGAAGATGCTGAAGCCGAACATGAGCTTGCCTAAGTCATGGAAGTGGTTGGCGTTCATAAACTTGAGGTAGCCAGCCTGCTTCAAATATATGGCAATGAGCGTGGTGGCCGCGATGCCCGACACCCACCACGAGGCGAAGGTATACCAGCCAAACATGGTGCTGAACCAATGCACATCCACCGACATTACCCAGTCCCAGGCCGACATGGACGAGGTAACGGCGAACAGCACCAGAAACAGAGCCGCCGTCGTGATGCTCTTGTGGAAATAGCGGGTGCCGCCGTTCAGGTCCTCCTGCAACGACAACTGCCGCAAGCGCCACGAGAATACGCCCCAGATGGTGAGATACGACACCATCCGTATCAGGTAGAACGGTGTGGTCAGAAAGCCCGCCTTGCCCGCCACGATTTTATCGTAGGTGGCCGACCCTTTGGTCATGATGCCCTCGGTCGTCCAATGGAAAATATCGTGGCGACCAATGAAAAATAGCACGACCAGCAGCACCCCGCCCGGAATGACCCAGGCACTAAGCGCCTCGTTGATGCGCTTGACAATCACCGACCAGCCGGCGTAGGCCACATATTGAATGGCCATGAACACGGTGCCAACCACCGACACACCGATGAAAAATACGTTGCTGTGCCAGAGGCTCACGATGATACGCCGCCACAGCACTGAGTGTTCACCCGCGTGGGCAGCCCCGTGCGTTGCGCCTTCGCCCGCGCCCAGGTGAGCCGCCGCGCCGGCGGCTTCGTGCGAGCCGCCCCAGTGGAACGCCTCAGCCAAGATGCCAAGTATCAAAATCAGCACACCCATTCCGATGATGGTCAGGAATGTGCGCTGGAGCTGGGGACTGGGTTCGAGCTGTTCCTGGACGGGCGGCTCGTAGCTGTGGGTGAGAGTGGACATAGCTGGTTAAATGGCTAATCAGTCAGCCAGTAGCTATCAGCCATCGGCCAATAGCTCAATGGGTTATTTACTCGACCCGTTGCGGGCTTTGGTGTTGCCTTGGCCGGGCGTTTCGGAGCCGGTGCCGGCCTGCGCCTGCCCTTCGGGGGCTTGGTTCTGCGGGTCAATCTGAGCCGAGGCGTTGCCCTGCGTGGCGCTCGTGATGGGCAGCGGGCCGTCCTTCACTTTCACTATTTTGGGTAGGTCGGCGGGGTCGTTATTGATTTGCAGGACGTGGACGTACATGGCGATTTTCCAACGCTCCTCCGGCGTGACCTGTGAGCCGTGGGGCATCATGCGGTTGCGACCCCACTCGATGACGTGGAAGATATGCCCGTCATTCATGTTCTTGTAGTAGCCCGTCGAGTAGTTGGGCACGCCCTTGTACTTGAGGCCCACCGGACCCTGACCGTTGCCCTGCTCACCGTGGCACGGGTAGCAGATGCGCGTGTAGAGCACCTGACCCTCTTCGATGTTGGCTTTAGTATACGGCAGCGGGTTTTTGAGCGTCCGCTCGGCGATTCCCACGCTGTCCTTCGGAATGTGGTCGAAATAGCTCAGTTTACCGCGCGGCACGGTGCCGCTGGCGGGCGTCCGCTCGTTGATACCAAACGCATTGACCTTATTGTAGCCGGTCTGGCGCAAGGCCTCGTAGGGGATAGACTCATACATCTCCGGCGCGTATTCTACGCCGGTGCTGTTGCCGTCGGGCGTACACGAGGGCAGGCCGGCACTGAGCAGCAGCGCCGACGCGGCCAGCCCGGTTTTCAAGCCATATTTCAAATAAGACGACATAATCAGAATTTAGTCATTTCCTTGTGATTGACCTCACTGGCGCCGTTTTCGCGCAGCAGCTGCGTCAGCCGGGGCAGCTCCGAGCTGGCTTCGTCCAGCTCCACGGCCAGCACGAACTTGTCGTCGGTGGCGCGGGCGTCGAGCACGTTCACCTTCGGCTTGGGGTACAGGCCACTGATGGTGAAGAAGGTAATCATCATGCCAAAAGCCGTGAAGAGTACCGTCAGCTCGAACGTGACCGGGATGAACGAGGGCAAGGCGATGTTGGGCTTGCCGCCGATAATCATCGGCCAGTCGAAACCCAGCATGTAAATCTGCATCCAGAGCGCAAAAGCCAACCCCGTGCAGCCGAAGAAAAATGCCGCGATGGGCAGCCGTGAGCGCTCAATGCCGAGCGCGTCGTCGATGCCGTGAATCGGGAAGGGCGAGAACACGTCGTAAATCTTCACGCCGGCGGCGCGCATATTTTCGACGGCGTGGAGCAGCACGTCCTCGTCCTCGAAAATGCCGATGGCAAAGCGCCGGGTCGAGGTGTGCGTGACTTCGGCGGCCGTAGCGGCTCCGTTCGTGCTGGTGGCCGGGGCGGTGAGAGTGGTGCTAGTCATGTTGCTGCTTGTCGTAGTTTACGGTGGCCGACGCGGGCACCCCAGCGCTGGCATACACGGCGGGCGCGGCGGCCGGAGCCAGCTTGCGGCTGCCGGTACCCTGTGAGCCGTCGTTGCTGCCACCGTACGACGGGCCGTTGTTCACGGTGTACTTGAGGATGGTCTTGACCTCGGCCATGTTGATGACCGGGAAGAACTTGGCGAACAGCAGGAACAGGGTGAAAAACAGTCCCAGCGAGCCGACGTACATGCCGACATCAATAATCGTGGGCGAGAACATGGCCCACGACGAGGGCAGGTAGTCGCGGTGCAGCGAGGTGACGATAATCACGAAGCGCTCGAACCACATGCCGATGTTCACGATGATGGACAGCACAAACGTGAGCGGGATGCTGTAGCGTACCCGGCGGAACCACACGAGCTGCGGCGTAATCACGTTGCAAGTCATCATCGAGGCATATGCCCACCAGTACGGACCGGTGGCCCGGTTCAGGAAAGCGTACTGCTCGTACTCGACCTGCGAATACCAGGCGATGAAAAACTCCGTGATGTAAGCCACGCCCACGACGGAGCCGGTTACCATCATGATTTTATTCATCAGCGCGATGTGCTCCAACGTGATATAATCCTCCAGCTTGAACACCACGCGGGTGATGAGCATGAGCGTCAGCACCATGGCGAAGCCGGAGAAGATAGCGCCGGCCACGAAGTAGGGCGGGAAGATGGTGGTGTGCCAGCCCGGCACGACCGACGTAGCAAAGTCCATCGATACGATGGTGTGTACCGAGAGCACGAGCGGGGTCGAGATGCCGGCCAGGATGAGCGACACAGTCTCGTAGCGCGACCAGTGCTTGGCCGAGCCTTTCCAGTTGAAGCTCAGCATCGAATACGCGAGCTTGGCGATTTTGCCCTTAGCCCGGTCGCGAATGGTGGCGAAGTCGGGAATCAGGCCCGTGTACCAGAACACGAGCGACACTGAGAAGTAGGTCGAGATGGCG
>JANXNW010000355.1 GCA_025353905.1 Hymenobacter sp. | reverse complement strand
GGTGTGCTCGTTCGTGCCGCGCTTATTTGATTACCACGAGCGGGCGATTCCGGCCCCGTACCACCACTCGAATATTGACTCGGACGAGGTGATTTACTACGTGGACGGCGACTTTATGTCGCGCAACAACATCGAGCAGGGGCACCTGACGCTGCATCCCGGCGGTATTCCGCACGGTACCGCGCCGGGAGCCTATGAGCGGAGCATCGGCAAAAAAGGCACCGACGAATTCGCCGTGATGATTGACACGTTCCGGCCGCTGATGCTGACCGAGGCCGCGTTGCGGCTCGATGACGGAGCCTATTATCAGTCGTGGCTGTAACACCAAGCTCCTGCTTGGTGCTGCGTCGAGCGGGTAGCTCGGGTCGTCAGGCCGCCTAGTTAAGCTGAACAATCCCTCACCAAGCTAGGGCTTGGTGTTACGTATGAAAGACTTACTCGCTCAATTTGAGCAAAAGCGCCCCGAAATCGTATTCGAGTGGCAGGACCCCGAAACCGAAGCTGAGGGCTGGGTGGTGATTAACTCGCTGCGGGGCGGGGCGGCCGGCGGCGGTACCCGCATGCGCAAGGGCCTTGACAAGCGCGAAGTCGAGAGCCTGGCCAAGACGATGGAAGTTAAGTTCACCGTCTCCGGCCCGGCCATCGGCGGGGCGAAGTCGGGCATCAACTTCGACCCCCAGGACCCCCGCAAGCGCGGCGTGCTGGAGCGCTGGTACCGGGCCGTAATCCCGTTGCTCAAAGCGTATTACGGCACGGGCGGCGACCTCAACGTGGACGAGATTCACGAAGTGATTCCGCTCACGGAGGACTACGGCCTCTGGCACCCGCAGGAGGGCGTGGTGAACGGGCACTACCGCGCCAGCGAGCCGCAAAAGATTCAGAAGCTGGGCCAGCTGCGGCAGGGCGTGGTGAAGGTGCTCGAAGACGCGCACTACACACCGAGCCTGGCCGGCAAGTACCGCGTGGCCGACCTGATTACCGGCTACGGCGTGGCTGAGGCCGTGCGCCACTACTACCGCCTGTGGCCCGGTACGGCCGTGACCGGCAAGCGGGTGCTGATTCAGGGCTGGGGCAACGTGGGCGCGGCGGCGGCTTATTATTTGGCCAGCCAGGGCGCGCGCGTGGTGGGCATTATCGACCGGGCTGGCGGGCTGCTCCGGCCCGAGGGCTTGACGCTGGCTGAAGTGCGGGCGCTGTTCGTGGGCCGGGCCGGCAACGCGCTCGCCGCGCCCGACTTGCTCTCATTCGAGGAAGTGAACGCGCGCGTCTGGAGCGCCGGGGCCGAGATATTCGTGCCCGCCGCCGCCTCGCGGCTCGTGGGGCGGGCGCACATAGAGGCGCTGCTCGCGGGCGGGCTGGAAGTGATTTCGTGCGGGGCCAACGTGCCCTTCGCCGACCCGGAAATTTTCTTCGGCCCCAACGGCGAGTGGGCCGATGCGCACTGCGCCGTCATCCCCGACTTCATCGCCAACTGCGGCATGGCCCGCGTGTTTGCTTACTTAATGGAAACGGGTGCGGAAATCACCGACGAGGCGATTTTCCAGGACGTGTCGCGGGTTATCGAGCGGGCGCTGGCCCGAACGCGGGCGCTGGGCGCGGAGCCGACCGGGTTGGCGCAACGCGCGTTTGAGGTGGCGCTGAAGGAGCTGGTGTGAGGTTTCTTGTTTTTTGTTAATTGTTTTTTGTTGATTGTTTTTAATAGAAATAATTCATAAACAAGCTATTGACAATCAACAAAAAACAACCAACAAAAAACAAAAACCCATGCGCACCGTCCAAGTCACCCGCTATATCATTCCCTTGCGCGAGGGCGGCTCGCTGCCAGCGCTCGTGGAGGCCGACGACGGGTTTTTGTACGTGCTCAAATTTCGCGGGGCGGGGCAAGGCGTGAAGGTGCTCGTGGCTGAGCTGCTGGTGGGCGAGCTGGCGCGGACGCTGGGTTTGCGGGTGCCGGAATTAGTGTTTGCCGAACTGAGCGAAGCCTTCGGGCGCACTGAGCCGGACGAGGAAATCCAGGACTTGCTGCGAGCCAGCACGGGCCAGAATCTGGCCCTGCACTACCTGAGCGGGGCCAGCACCTTCGACCCACTCGTGACGAGTGTGGACCCGGCCCTGGCCGCGCGCGTGGTCTGGCTCGACGCGCTTACGCTCAACGTGGACCGCACCGTGCGCAATACCAACATGCTGCTCTGGCACAAAGAGTTGTGGCTGATTGACCACGGCGCGGCCTTGTTTCGGCACCACGCCGGCCCCGGCTGGGAGCAGCAGCCCGGCCGGCCGTTTCCCCAAATCCGGGACCACGTGCTGCTGCCTCAAACCACGCCCGAAGCGCTGGCCACCGCCGATGCCGATGCGCACGAGCGCCTCACGCCCCAAGTGCTGGCTGAGTTGGTAGCGCGCATCCCCGACGGCTGGCTGACAGAGCCGGACCAGCCCGTAGCCGCGCAACGGGCCGCGTATCAACAGTTTCTGGAGGGCCGGCTGGCCGCTTCCGCCACCTTTATCGCCGAAGCCGATGCTGCCCGCCGCGCACTTGTTTGAGTACGCCGTGCTGCGGGCCGTGCCCCGCGTCGAGCGCGAGGAGTTTGTCAACGTGGGCGTAGTGCTGTTTTGCGCCGGGCAG
>JANXNW010000327.1 GCA_025353905.1 Hymenobacter sp. | reverse complement strand
CCTGGCCTACGAGTACCTGAACCCGGCCGCGCAGCGTATGCTGCAGCTGCCCCAGCAGCCGGCCGAATCGTTCCGGACGCTGTACCCTAACACGCTGGAAACCGGCATTTTCGCCTTTTATCGTGATACGTTTCAGGCGGGAGGGCCGGGCCGATACGACGTGAACTACCAGCACGATGGCCTCGACAACTACTTCCAGCTGGCCGCGCACCGGGCCGGCGACTTGCTGGTGGTCAGCTTCTCCGATACCGCCGACCAGCCCCGCACCGCCGTGGAAGTGGCCCTGCGCGCGAGCCAGGCCGCCGAGCAAGAAGCCCGCGCCGAGGCCATTCGCCAGCGCGAACGGCTCTACAGCGTGTTTGAGCAGGCCCCGGCCATGATTTGCATCTTCGAGGGGCCAGAGCACACCTTTCAGTTCGTCAATCCGCCCTACCAGGCGCTGGTCGGCCCCCGCCCGCTGCTGGGCCGGCCCATCGCCGAAGCTATGCCCGAGCTGGCCGGCCAGTCCATCTTCGGCCTGCTCGACCAAGTGTACCAGACCGGCGAGACGTTTCGGGCCAATGAGATGCTCGTGCAGCTCGACCACGCCAACATGCGCTCCCAGGAGCTGGAAAAACGCTATTATAATTTCATCTACCAGGCCCGTCACAACCTGGCGGGCGCGACGGATGGCATCCTGGTCTTCGCCTACGATGTGACCGAGCAGGTGCTGGCCCGCCAGCAGCGCGACGCGCTCAACCAAGAGCTGGAAACGCGCGTGGCCGAGCGCACCCAGGAGGCCCGCGCTGCCCGCGCCGCAGCCGAGCGCCAGCGCCAGCGCCTGGAGCTGCTCTTTCAGCAGGTGCCGGCGATGGTCAATATCCTCACCGGCCCCGACCACGTGTTCGAGCTGGTCAGCCCGCTCACCCAGCGCCTGATGGGCACGCGCGTACTCGTCGGCCGCCCCATCCGCGAAGCGTTGCCGGAGCTGCCCGCCGCGCGAGCCGCCGCCTACGACCAGGTGTTTCGCACTGGCGAGCCGTTTCAGGAAGTAGGAGTGGCCTTGGTTTTTCCGCATCCCGATGGGGAGCCGGGGGCGCCTTTTTTCTACGACCTAACCCTGGTGCCGCTGCGCGACGAGCAGCAGCGCATCGAGGGCGTGGTGGCGTTTGCCTTCGAGACGACCGAGCGGGTGCTAGCCCGCCGCCAGCGGGAGGCCCTGCAAGCCGAGCTGCTGGCGGCCGCCCGGAGCGCGGCCCAGGAGCGCGAGGCTTTCTACCAAATATTCGAGCAGGCGCCGGCCGGCGTGGCGCTGCTGCGCGAGCCGGGCCACCGCTTCGTTTACGCCAACGCGGCCTACGAGGCATTTTTTCCGGGCCGGGAGGTGCGGGGGCGCCAGTTTGTGGATATGATGCCCGAAGGCGTGGAGCAGGGCTTTGTGGCGCTGCTCGACGGCGTGTTCCAAACCGGCACCATGCACTTCGGCGTGGAGACGCGGGCCGACATCCGGCAGCCCGACGGCTCGGTGCGCACGGGCTACTTCAATTTCACCTACCAGGCGTACCGTGAAGACGGGCAGATTGCGGGTATTTCCATCTTCGCCTTCGACGTAACCGAGCAGGTGCTGGCCCGGCAGTCCCGTGAGCGGCAGCAGGTGCTGCTGAGCCAGGTGTTTGGCCAGGCTCCGGTGGCCATCTGCGTGTTTGAGGGGGCCGACTTCGTGCTGGAAGTAGTGAATTCGCCCATGGAAGCCATGCTGGGCCGGCCGCTCGGCGAGCTGCTCGGCCGGCCGTTTTTCGAGGCCCTGCCCGAGCTGACGAGCCAGGGCCTGCCCGCGCTGCTGGGCGGGGTGCGAGCCACCGGGCAGCCCTACGTGGCGCAAGAGCTGCCCGTGCGCCTGGCTCACCACGCCCCGGCCGAGGTTGGCTATTTCAACTTCGTTTATCAGCCCTTGCGCGACGAGCAGGGCCAACCGACGGCCATCGTGTGCGTGGCCGTCGAGGTCACCGAGCAGGTGCTGGCCCGCGAGCGCGTGAGCCAGGCCAACGCAGCGCTGAGCGTCACCAACGAGCAGCTCACGCGCACCAATGCCGACCTGGATAATTTTATCTACGCCGCCAGCCACGACCTGCGCGCGCCCATCTCCAACCTTGAAGGCTTGCTGTTGGCCCTGGCCGAAGAGCTGCCGCCGCCCGCCCGCCAAACCGGCGCGGTGCAGTCCGTGCTCGACATGATGCAGGCCGCCATCAAGCGCTTTCAGCTTACCATCTCGGAGCTGAGTGACATCACGCGCCTGCAACAGGCTCACGCGCAGCTCGCCGAAGCCGTGAACCTGGCCACCCTCGCTGAATCCGTGCGCCTCGACCTGCTGCCCCTGACGCTCGCCACCGGGGCGAGCCTGAGCCTCGGCGTGGCCGAAGCACCCACCATCTTCCTGGCTCCCAAGAACCTGCGCTCCATCCTCTTCAACCTACTCTCGAACGCCATTAAGTACCGCCACCCCGCCCGCCCGCCCGTAGTCAGCCTGCGCGCCTACCGCCCCGCCGCCGGCACCACCGTGCTCGAAGTGCAGGACAACGGCCTCGGCCTCGACCCTAGCCAGCAAGGCCGCCTCTTCGGCATGTTCGAGCGCCTCCACGACCACGTCGAAGGCTCCGGCATCGGCCTCTACATGGTCAAGAAAATCGTCGAAAACGCCGGCGGCAGCATCCGGGTCGAGTCCGAGCTAGGCGTGGGGTCGAAGTTTATCGTGGAGCTACCGGGGTCAATTATCAATGAGCAATGAACAATGAGCAATTCAGCTTAGACCACGCTGGGCCTGTTTTAAATTGCTCATTGCTCATTGTTCATTGATAATTGCTCATTGCTCATTGCTCATTGATAATTGTTCATTGATAATTGACCTACGGGTTCGCCTGGTCCCAGGCTACTTCCGAAAACGGCACCGGCAGCTGCGGCACTACGGTCGTCTGGGTGCCATCGGTGAGCTTTTCGGGCAGGCTCGTGCCGGGCGCGTTGAGCTGGCTGAACTTGCCCAGGCAGATTCAAACCCGACTTACCCAGCGCGGCCACGCCCGCGTCGAGGCGCTTCTTTATTTCGGCCAGCACCACTGGGTACTTCTGAATCTTGCCGGGCTTGAGCGGGTCGTTCACGTCCACACGCAGGCCGTTTTTATACTGCCCTGGTCGTGCTCAACCTGATTGACCCCTTTATGAGCGTGGCCGCCCTGCCGCTGCTCATGAACCTGTGCGACAAGCGCGTGGCCGGCTCCCAGTTCACGGCCTACATGGCGCTAATAAATTTCGGGGACGCGCTGGGGGCCAAAATCAACGGCTGGGCCTTGGGCTTTACCACGGCCCCGGTAGTGGGTGCGTTTTGCGCGGCCATTGTGGTGTTATCCTTCTGGAACCTGCGCCGGGTGCGGGCGGAGGTGTCCGTGAGTGAGCCGCAGGAGAAGCTGGCGGCAGCTTGAGGGGTGAGGTACTCGTCGCTCGTATCACCTCACCCCCTAGCCCCCTCCCCCGTGGGGAGGGGGGACTAGTCCTAAGTCTAACTTGCTAGTTTTTATACCTTTACATCTAGAACTAGTTCCCCCTCCCCACGGGGGAGGGGGCTAGGGGGTGAGGTGCTCGCCCGACGAGCCTCCACCAAAAAGGCGACCGGAACCCCGGTCGCCTTTCCAACTGCTGCTAACTACCGCCGCTTACTTCATACCAGCACCGCCCTTATTAGGCATTTGGTTGGTGTTAGTCGAGCCGGGAAGCTGTTCAACGTCCACTTCGGTGTTGCGCACCGTGTCGTGGATGACTTCCTCGCGCTCGGTTACCTGCTTGCCCAGCGACACCTCTTCCACAACGTGGGCCTGCTTGGCGACTACAGCCCGCTCGGCGGTTTCGGTCATTTCGACCTGACCTTCCTTGAAGGTTTTGAAATCAGCCTCCGTGGCGGGACGATTCACCGGGATGCGGTTCACCACGACGGGCTCCTCGCGCGGGCGGACGCTGGCCTCGACGGGCTTCTCCACGATGCGCGAGCGTAGGCGTACGCCGCTGGTTTGCTCGGTGCACTTGCCCACCTGCAGGTTTTCTTCGATGACTTTGGCCGACATACCGTCGGCGCTTACGCTGCCCACAGCCGCTTTGTTGGCGGGCGCGTTGCTGAGCATATTGCTGGCCGTGGCCGTGCTCTGGTAGCCCGTTTGGGCGGCGTGCTCGTCCACGTCCACCGCGCCGGCTTCGTCCATAATTTGGGCGGCTTTGTGGGCGTGCTCGGCCGACTGGCAATGCCCCGTCACGACCTAGCCCGTACTGCGGGCTGCGTGCTGGTAGCGCTGGGCAGTGTCGTCGTGGTCGTCGCCGCCCCCGAAAAGGCTGCTGAAAAAGCCACTGATGCCTTCCTCGGCGCGGTTAGCGGTGCGGCCCACGGCATCGGCCGCGCCCTCGGCGGTTGTGCCACTCGTATTCTGGTAATTCGAGCCGGTGCCACTGGCCGAGCCACTGTTGGTGCCGTCGTACTTGGCATTGGATACGTCCACGCTTTCGAGGCCGAAGCCAGCGGCGGCGAGTTTCTGGGCGGCTTGCTGCGCCTCGGCAGCGGTGTCGAACATTCCTACTACAGTCTGGTCCATGAGCTTTGATTTGGGTTGAATTGGGAAAAGGAAAAGGGTAAGGGTAAAAAACAACTGCTGGCGATTGAGCACCACACTTACTAGCCGATGGCCGCGTCGTTGGCTGTCGGGGCTGCGGCCCCGGGCAGGCGCTCGACCTGCACCTGCTAGCGACGCAGCGTCACGGTCTGGGGCGCGGCCCGCACGGCTTGCCGCCGCGTCACGCGCACTTCCTCCACCAGCAGCAGGCGCTTGACGAGCACCTCCCGCACGACCGGGATGACGAGCGTATCGCCCTCATAGCGCGACTCCGGCGCGGGCGCGCCGTCGGCCAATACCTGGTTCCGGGCCACGCGCTCGGTTTGCACTTCGTCGTGGCGCAGGTCCAGAGGCAGCGTCTCGGTGT
Source organism: Hymenobacter sp. (assembly GCA_025353905.1). Lineage (GTDB taxonomy): Bacteria > Bacteroidota > Bacteroidia > Cytophagales > Hymenobacteraceae > Hymenobacter. The sequence continues at coordinate 8,161 of JANXNW010000327.1, read as the reverse complement.
GCTCACTGACGGTTCTGGTCAGGCGCACCCGCCCGGTTTCGACCAGCTCCTTCGTGAGCACGACGGATTCCGCGATAATGGGGACTCGTAACTCCGCGTCCGTTTCGGGGGCCGAAGGGGCAGCGGCGGCAACAAACGGGCGGGCGGGCGTGGGAGTCACGGCCGGCTACACGCGGTCGAATTGGCATGGTTGAACCCGGCTGAAATGCACCAGATAACAAACTGAACCGTGTCGGCGCGGCCTCGACGACCAGCCATGTACGCGCGGCGAAAAAACGAATGAAATAAGCCCGGATATAACCGCTTTAAAGCCGCACTTTTTCCCTCCTCAATCATGCACTTAATCAATCGAATAAGGGCATCCTAAATCCAAAATAAATTATCTAACCCATTGGTAAGTAATGTTTTCTGAAACTAATAATGGCAACCCCGCGAAAAAATTATTCGTAAGCGCCGCTACAACCTGCCGACTGGCACTTACTATTTACCTAACATTTACCTAAATTATTTTCTCGCATGAAACCTCAATTTTATAAAATCGCGCTACTGGGCCTGGGCCTGGTAGCGGCTGCCGAAAGCAGTCAGGCGCAGACGGCCGATAAGAAAATGGGCCTCAGCCTTTACGGCTCGCTGCTGCAATACCGCGGCGATTTGGGCAGCAACTACTGGGACAATAACCTGCGGGATTTCCCCTACGGCGGCGGCGTTACGCTGAGCCGCTACGTGAGCAAGGGCTTTGACCTGAACCTGTCGGCCAACTACTCTAAGCTGCGCTTTCCGCTGGCGCAAAACGCGTTCGCTGGCACGGGTGCCGTAACCGGCAACCGTTTCGATGCCCGTGTCTGGTCTTACGGATTGGGCTTCAAATTCAAGCTGCCGCTTGAAGACAAGTTTTTCGTGCATCCCTACATTCTGTTGCAGCCGGGCTTCACCTGGGTGCGCTCTGAGCAGACGGTGAGCGTGGGCGGCGTGGCCGGCGGGGTTCGCAGAAATACGGTCGATGCCGGCTCGTTCGACGGGCAGGCCGCGCTGGGCCTGGACTTTCGCCTCGGCGAAGGGGCCAAGATTTTCGTGCAAGCCGGCCAGCACTTTTTGCAGCGCGATGACGTGTTGCTCGACGGCGTGGCCGGCAGAGGCAGCAGCGGCACGAGCTTTTTCGACGACTACGACCGTTACCTGCAGTTTTCGGCTGGCCTGACGGCCAACTTCGGCAAGTCCAAAGACACGGACAACGACGGGGTGCCCGACCGCCGCGATAAGTGCCCCGACACCCCGGCCGGCGTGAAAGTAACCGCCACCGGCTGCCCCTTGGATACGGACGGCGACGGCGTGGCCGACTACCAAGACAAGTGCCCCGACGTGAAGGGCCTCGTCGCCCTGCAAGGCTGCCCCGACACGGACGGCGACGGCGTGGCCGATGCCGACGACAAATGCCCCAACACCGCCGCCGGCGTGAAAGTGGACGCCACCGGCTGCCCGCTCGACACGGACGGCGACAAAGTATCCGACGACAAGGACAAGTGCCCCAACACGCCCGCTGGGGTGCAGGTGGATGCCACCGGCTGCCCGCTGGACGGCGATGGCGACGGCGTACCCGACTACCAGGACAAGTGCCCCGCTCAGGCTGGCCCCGCTTCCAACCAGGGCTGTCCCGAGATTAAGGCCGAGGACAAGAAAGTGCTGAATGAGGCTACGAAGTTTATCAACTTCGACTACAACAAGTCTACCCTCAAGCCCAGCTCGTTCACGCGTCTCGACCAGATGGTGCAGATTCTGAAAAACTATCCGGACTACTCGCTCAGCATTGCCGGGCACACCGACAGCAAGGGCGACGACAACTTCAACCTGAAGCTGAGCTACGCCCGCGCCACCAGCGCCCGTACCTACATGCTCAGCAAGGGCATTCCGGCCGAGCGCATCGAGGCCCGCGGCTATGGCGAAACCAAGCCGATTGCCGACAATAAAACGGCCGCCGGCCAGGCCCAGAACCGTCGTGTGGACTTCGATGCCTACCTGACGGGCACCCCGAACACGGCCGAAACCAAGTACGGCCCCGCCCCGACGGTAGCTGACTTGCTCAAGGAAGGCAAAACCTCGCCGGCCAAGGCAATCAAAAAGGCCACGAAGAAAGCACCGGCTAAGGGCAAGGCTCCGGCCAAGCGCAAAGCCCCGGCCCGCCGCCGGTAAGCGGCCCGAACGCTAAAGCTTAATGTAAAAACGGCCCGCTCTTAATTGGCGGGCCGTTTTTATGTCGGGTAGTCGCCCGGCTGCTATTGCCCGCACGACAATAACCCCCGCGCTACGCACGTTTTTTTGCTACTCTTTCCAGTTCCTGTTCCTGTTTTCTGATGAGCCAACCCACGCCCGCGCTGCCGCATGGCACCGCCGACACCCACGCCCATGCCCCGCCAGCCGGAGCCTCACTCGCTGCGCCCGTGCCCCACGACGCACCCCCAAACGCATTCGCCGATACTCAACTCGATAAGAGTTTATTTAGCCGCCTGCCCCAGCTACTGACTGACACTGCTCAACAGGCCGTGGTCGGCTTCGGCCAGCTCAGCATCACCGAGAAAGTCCTCGGCGGCATTTTTGCCGTGATACTCACCCGACGGCTATTGCGCGACGGCCCACCCGAGCAGCACAAGCAGTCCAAGCACGAGCGACGTGACGCGCAGGCCCGTACCCTGCACGAGCTGCTGCACTTCGTGAACGACCGTGTCGAGGGCTACCACAAGGCCACTCAGGAAAGCCAGGACTCCGGGCGCCGCGACCTTTATCAGCGCCTGGCTCAGCAAAGCCAGCGCTTCGCCGCCGACCTCAACGAGCAGCTCCGCCGCCTCGGCGGCGGCCAGGAAGCCAGCACCACGCTCAAGGGTAAGCTCTACCGCCGCTTCATGGTGGCCGCGGCCACCTTCACCGGCCACGACGAAAACGCGATTCTGGCCAGCAACGTCCACGGCGAGCGGTGGGCCATTCACGCCTACGAGGAAGCCCTCGATGAGCACACGCTCGTCGGCCCCGCCCGCCAGCTCGTAGAGCGTCAGTACTCGCAATCGCGCCAGACGTACCAGCGATTGAAGGCTATGCTGGCCTAGCTGCACTCGGCAGCTGGTTCAGACTGCCCAAAAGCGAGCGGGTAGCGCTAAGCTGCCCGTCCGCTTTTAGTTTGCTCATCGGCTTTTTTATTGAGCCGCCCGCTCAGGGGCGCGGCGCGGTGCCGACCGAGTCGCGGCGGGCAACGCGCTCACGCAGCAGCTGCCGGGCGCTCACGTACTTGTCCACAGTCACGTAATCGGCTTTTTTGAAGGTTGCGCCTAGAAATTTCACGCTCGGCCGCAGGGCGATGGTGACGCGCGTGGGTTGGTGGTCGCGGTCGGCGAGGCCGAGGGCGAAGCCGCCGAGCGCGCCCAGGCCCCCGTTTCCCAGCGCCTGCCGCGCATCGGCATTGATGGGCAGCGTAATCGTAGCCGTACTGTGGGCCGACACCGCGATGCGCTCGGTAGTGGCCCCGGTAGCGATTTCGCTGCCATCGACCAGCACTTTATAATCCACGACTATATATCAACCCTAGCCCATTACGGGTTAAGGTTTTAGCCAGCTTCCAGAAAATCAGGAAAAACAGGCCAGCGCGGAGCTTACATCAGCGGCTGCCGCTGATGCACCCGCGCCTGCTTCAGGCCAAACACCACCAGGCCGGCCACCAGCACGAACAGCCAGTCGAGGCCGAAGCGCACCAGCCCGTCCCAGGCCAGCGCGGGGCGGCCCACCGCCAGCCCGGCCCCAACGAGCGCGGCCGCCGGAATCATGGCCATCGCGATGAGCGGCCCGGCCTGGAAGCTGCGTCGAAACGCGGCCAGCATCAGCACCCCGGACACGGCCCCCGCCCCCGACACGAGCAGTTCCATCAGGCCCGGATGCCGCAAATGATGCACCTCGGGGTTGGCGGCGAGCGCGGCCGCGCTCGTTTCACCGGCCGCCACCAGCCCGGCGAACGTCAGCCCGGCCGCCACAATCAGCACCGCGTACCCAAGGAGCGAGGAGCGCAGCCCCAGCCAGAACAGCGGCCCGCGCCGCAGCACCAGCGCCAGCGGCAGCTTGGTCATGGGGTCGAAGCCGGGCGCGATGATGGCCGACGCGATAAAGGCCACCGCCTGCGGCACCGGCTCGCCGACCAGCCCCACGGCGCAAATAATGCCGCCCAGCGCCATCAGCAGCAGGTAGTTAACCCCAATCCGGCCCTGGTGCCGCAGCCCGCTTTCCATTTCTTCCCAGATGGCCTCGTCGCGGTCGCTCTCGATGGCTTCGTGGTGGGCCGGCGCGATGAAGCTCGTCGCCTCGCTCGTCACCACGCTCAGCTGCGCCAAGTCGGGCACGGCGGCCCGCACCCGGCGCAGTACCTCGTCGGCCCCCCGGTTGAGCACGTGTACGGTGAGCACGTCGCCCGTTGGCTTGCGCGAGCCGCCCGGGGCCAGCGTCAGGCTGATTACTTCGTCGAGAGCCGTGAGCTGCCGGCACAGCGCCTCGGTGGCGGCGGCCGGCACGGTGATTTCCAGGGTGCGGTGCATGAAGCGGGGCCGGGTTCACGCGCCCCGCATCGAGCGGGCCGCTCGGCCGGGCCGTCTTCTACGAAGCATCTATTGAAAGGATGACTTGAACCGCTCAATGCCGCGCTTTATTCCCATAGCAAGTAGGTACTTCGCTATTTTATACCGTATAATGCTCTGTTTATCAGCACTATATTAAACGAGCATCCGAAGCCTGAAAAAGTAGTGGGGCGCTGAGTGGGGCGGTTCTAAACGAGAATCCAACGCCCCATCCTACCTACTTCCGAGGCCGGAGCGGCTCGTGGGCCGTTTCATCCAAGAAGCGACGCACCTCATGGTAATCATGGCCCAAGTCTTCGATTACCTCCTGGAGCCGTTGTAGCATCGTATCCGGCCGGCCGGGCGGATTGGTCGAAACCATCCCGCGCACCATCCACAGCTGCAAAATGTCGGACACCGGCAGGTCGTACACCGGGTAGGCAGCGCTGTTGTCGGAGTGCAGTTCAAGCGTACCGTTCCAATCCGTGACGCGGGCCGCAATGCGCTTAAGCAGCACGTTTTCGGCCGTTACGATGACATACGACTCCCAGGGTTTCAGCAGCTCCCAGCGGTCCACGTAGGAGCACACCACGATGTCATGGTGCCCGAAGCTCGGCAGCATACTGTCGCCGGCCACCTCAAACGCCCGGTAAGTACTACCAGTGAAGCCGGGCAGGTGGTAAGGGTCCATCTGCTCCAGATACACCGGCTCGTTGAAGGCGTGGCGGTAGCCTGCCTGGGCTTTCACCGGCACCAGCAGCGTGTTTTCCTTACCCTTCTGGTCAACCGTAATAACTAACACTTGTGGATAGCCCCTGCCAGGCTGCAAGCTAGTGGAGCGGGCCGCCGGCATATGCGTGCCGGGCCTAGCATTGGCATGTTGTGTAGAATTGTCCCGCTTCATCGACCCCCAACCCATCAACAGCCATTCGGCCGACACCTCCGGGAAGGCGGAAAGCAAATCCACCAATGTCTCATAAGATGGCTTAACCTCCCCTTTAAGCACCTTGTAGAGCTTAGAAGTCTTCTCGTACCCTAGGCGCTGATTAGCCTCGTAGGTACTTAAATTATGGCTCTCAAGGAGCTGCTTGATACGGCCGCCCGTGTTTCCGTCCACGCCAGCAGGCAAACTTTTTTTCGGTTGAGGTTCAGCTTGTTCCATTATTATGCACGCCGACTAGCGTATTTTATGCGACCAACTTACACTGTTATGAGTTACTTGCGTGTGTACTACATACAAATGTACTAAGCGCATAACAAAATGCAACAGGAACCCATCCTAAAATTTATTCCCCCGACTTTGGCTGTGCTGGTCAAATCACTCGGGGAGCGCACCAACGTGGTAGACGAGGCCTTACGCCGCCTCAAAGAACAGGGCCACGAGTACAGCCGCTCGACCATCTACACCACCATCCAGAAGAACGGCCGCAACAACCCGACCATCGCCGCCGCCCTGCTGGACGTGATAGAGGCCGAAAAGGCCACTCGCCAGCGTATTGCCGACCGCCAGCAGGCCCTAGCTGAGTAGTTGCTATGCAGGCCGTTCTACTCATTCCCGTAACTGAGTGGCAGGAGGTCAAGGCCCGGCTCGAACGACTGGAAGCGCAGCAGCCGACCTCCCTGGCCACCACCCCCAGCCCCGACGAGATTCTGACCACCGGCCAGGCCGCCGAGCTGCTGGGCATCTCGCCGGAAGCCGTGCGCGTGGCCCGCCGCTCCGGCCGCCTGCAAGGGGTGCGCCGCAACGAAAAGGAGTTTGGCTTCCGCCGCTCCGTGGTCGAAGCCTACCCTCTCCGCTACCAGCGGCCGACGCCAGGAAGGGCCAGCACGTGAATTTCATCCAGCACACCCGCGCCGCCCACGAGCACCTGACCCAGCAGCCAGCCGCCACGCCCTTCCACGTCAGCCTGTATTGGGCCCTGTTCTTCGAATGGAACGCTCACCGCTTCCCCAAGTCGCTGCCCCTCGACCACGCCCACCTGATGCACGCCGCCCACATCGGCAACATTAAAACCTACCGGGCCACACTCTACGACCTCGAAGCCTGGGGCCTGCTCACCTACCAGCCCAGCCAGTCGCGCCACCAGCCCAGCCGCTGTTACCTCGCCGACTTACTTGGGGCAGAAGTGCCCCCGGTAAACCCGCCCACCGAGGGCACTTCTGCCCCCGGTAAAAACGACGCTACCTGGGGCAGTTCTGCCCCAGGTAACCGCCCCTTATCAGGGGCAGAAATACCCTCGGTAAAAGCTCTACCGGGGGCAGAACTGCCCCAACCACTCCTTATAGGTACTAAACAAAGGGATAAGAGTAAACAGGATGTAGTGGAAAACGACCCCGCCGCCGCCACTCAAAAAAAAATAAGGGAGGCTTCGCCGACTAACGAAGGGCTGTCAGGGCTGGTGGAAGATTCAGCCGACGACTGCCAGCCGCACCCAGGCGCAGCCCCAAAAAAGAAAGTTGCGCCAAAGAAAAAAGGGGTAGCGGCCGGGGCCGGCCGCCCAGCTGCCACCGCCAGCGCCGACGGGCAGCGCCCGACGCGCGCCCTGCCCGAGGTGCCGTTTCGCGAGTCGGCTATCTACGACTTCACCGCCTTTATAGCCGCTTTCGAGGGTACGGATGGTGCCCTGACTGACCTGCGCCACTACCACCAGCTCATCGACACTTGGAGAGACAAGAAAACCGGCCTTCCGCCCCGCCGCAAAGATTGGGTAGCCACCGCTCGCAGATTCATGCTCAACGATGCAGCCGACAACCGCCTCAAACTCGCCCCTAACGTCCAGCACTTCAGTGGCCCCGACCCCAACGGTCCTAACGCCGGAGGCGCAGCTGGTGAATACCGCAGCAGCCGGTGGGATTAGGGAACTCGCCCGCGCCACCACCCCGGCCATCCGCGAGATGATGGCCGACATCAGCCTGGGTCTCACCCACCAAGCCGCCTTTGCAGCCCCCAAGGTGTTCCAGCTCAAACGTCAGCTAGGCGAACGCGAGGTAGTGAAGCTGGTGGTGATGATACTGCGGGCCTTCGTGGACTCGCTGCGGGTGCCCGACAAGCCCGACGCGGCCGACCTGCTGGAAGTAGCCGACACGCTGGTAGCCACCTACACCCACGACAGCCTTAAGGATTTTATTCTGGCGCTGAAGGAGGCCCGCACCCGAGGCACTAAATTCTACCAGTCGCTCGACGTGAGCACGTTGTACCGGATTATCAGGGAATACTTTGACAAGAAAGCGGCCTACCTCGAAAGCGGGCACCTCGACCGCAAGGCCACCGGCGCGGGCCAGCAGGCGCAGGTGGTGAAGCTATTAGGTGAGGCAGCCCCCCGGCTGCTCCAGAACGTAGCCCAGCAGATTCCGGCCAGCCACCCCAACGCCGAAAGCCTACGCACGGCCTTGACCATCACCAACGGCCGCGCCCGGCACGGCCTAATCACCCCCCAGGAAGCCGAGGCGCAGCGAGCCGCCATCCGCAAGGCCACCGAGCGCAAGGCCCGCCCGGACTGGAAGCCCAGCGCCGAGGCCCAGCAGCGCATCGACAAGGCCAACGCCGCCGAGGACCGCGCCATCATGGAAAAATACGG
>JANXNW010000278.1 GCA_025353905.1 Hymenobacter sp. | reverse complement strand
ACTGGCGCACTACCTGGATGACTACTACAATACCCAACGCCTGCACTCGGCTCTGGGCTACCGTACCCCGCACGAAGTCGAACTCGAATACCACTCATCATCTACCTTAGCTCCCTGTCCGTTTTGACCCGACCACCCCACTCAGTGAGTCAGTTCAGCGATTTGCTTAGCGGTAGGAGTGAGGTGGATATGGAGCTGGCTAAGAAGCGCTACCGGACCTTGCACATTCCGGCTCACTTCATCCTGGAAACCGCCTGAAACGGGTGTGGCCAGAGTAATATCTGAGGTGGCGTTGGGTAGCGCTGGCTGGGCGGGCTGGCGAATGATGCAATAACTTCCGGTCGTCCTTGCATAAGTGCTTTGCTTCCCGCTACCTTTGCACCCCGAAACAAAACCCCCGTGGGCCTGGCTCGCGTCATTTGGCAGGTTGCCGAGAGAAACCATGGGCCGCGCCCCGACAGCCGCGCCCAGTAGTCTTAACCGAAGTTTCGTTGTGCGGCCTGTGGCGCGTGCGGCGAAATTTTCTTATCTTTGCGCCCCCAAGTTGGGGGCCTGATTGAAATTACAATGAATACTGACCCGATTGCCGATTACCTGACCCGGTTGCGCAACGCCCTCAAGGCGAACCACCGGGTGGTGGAAATCCCGGCCAGCAACCTCAAAAAGGAGATTACGAAGGTACTCTACCACAAGGGCTACATTCAGAGCTACCGGTTTGACGACACTTCGGCCCAGGGCGTGATTAAAATCGCCCTCAAGTATAACCCGACGACCAAAGCGCCGGCCATCACCAAGCTCGAGCGCGTCAGCTCGCCGGGCTTGCGCCAGTACCGGGCGGCCGACAACCTGCCGCGCGTATTGAGCGGGCTGGGTATCGCCATCCTCTCGACTTCGAAAGGGGTAATGACGGAAAAGGAAGCCAAAAACGAGAACGTGGGCGGCGAGGTGCTGTGCTACGTGTACTAACCCACCACTGCTAAGCCCTCTATCATATGTCCCGCATTGGTAAACTCCCGATTCCGCTGCCCGCTGGGGTGCAGGTGTCGGTCGCTGACGACAACACCGTGACGGTGAAAGGCCCCAAGGGCACTTTGACCCAGGCCGTGGACCGCGACATCAGCGTAGCCCTCGAAGGCAGCGATGTCGTCGTGAGCCGGCCCACCGAGCAGAAGCGCCACAAGGCCATGCACGGCCTCTACCGCTCGCTCATCAACAACATGATTACCGGCGTGAATACCGGCTTCGAGCACAAGCTGGAGCTGGTGGGCGTGGGCTACAAGGCCACACTGACTGGCTCGGCCCTGGAATTGTCGCTCGGCTACTCGCACAATGTGTTTCTGGCCCTGCCCAAAGAAGTGTCGGCCACGGCTGTCACGGAGAAGGGTAAGAACCCGATTGTTACCCTGACCAGTATCGACAAGCAGCTCATCGGCCAGGTGGCCGCCAAGATTCGCTCGTTGCGGAAAGTGGAGCCTTACAAGGGCAAAGGGGTACGCTTCGTGGGGGAGGTTGTTCGTCGTAAAGCCGGCAAGACTGCCGCTAAAAAGTAATTTACTATCATGGCTTTCGATAAAGCAACTCGCCGGAAGCGCATTCAGCGCATCATCCGCACCAAGGTGTCGGGTACGCCGGAGCGCCCGCGCCTGTCGGTGTTCCGCTCCAACACGGGCATCTACGCCCAGATTATTGACGACACGGCCGGCCGCACCCTGGCCGCCGCCTCGTCGAAGCAAGTAACCGTGGAAGGCGGCAACGGCGTGGCCCTTGCCGCCGCCGTGGGCCGCGAAATCGCCGCTAAGGCGCAGGAGGCCGGCATCACGAAAGTGGTGTTCGACCGCTCGGGCTACCTCTACCACGGACGCGTAAAATCATTGGCCGAAGGTGCCCGCGAAGGCGGCCTCAATTTCTAAGATAGTATGGCAGAGTTCAACAACAACAACCGGGGCGGCGCACCCGGCAGCGGCGGCAGCGACCGGGGCGGCAACAATCGCGGTGGCGGCGGCGGCAATGACCGTGGCGGCAATAGTCGTGGGGGCGGCAATGACCGCGGCGGCCGGGGCGGCAACAACGACTCCGTGCAGGGCGACTCCGACTTCAAGGAGAAAGTAGTGGCCATTAACCGCGTCGCCAAAGTGGTGAAGGGCGGCCGGCGCTTCAGCTTCTCGGCCATCGTGGTCGTCGGCGACGGCAAAGGCAACGTGGGCTACGGCCTCGGCAAAGCCAACGAGGTAACCGATGCCATCGCCAAAGGCATTGATGATGCCCGCAAGAACGTGGTAAAGGTGCCCCTCTACAAGCACACCGTGCCCCACGTTATGGAAGGCCGCTTCGGCGGGGGCTACGTGCTCGTGCAGCCGGCAGCCGCCGGTACGGGCGTAATCGCCGGCGGGGCCATGCGCGCCGTGTTCGAGTCGGCTGGCATCAAGGACGTGCTGGCCAAGTCGAAAGGCTCGTCCAACCCGCACAACGTGGTGAAAGCTACGTTTGCCGCCCTCGCCAAGATGCGCGACCCGCTGCAAATCGCGCAGGCCCGTGGTATTTCTCTCTCCCGCGTTTTCAACGGCTAAGCCACCCGCGTCATGCCCCAGATTCAAGTAAAGCTCGTGCGCAGCGCCATCGACCGCCCCGAGCGGCAGAAGCGCACCGTGCAGGCCCTCGGCCTCAACAAAATGAACAGCACCGCCACCCACGAAGCCAACCCGAGTATCCTCGGCATGGTGAAGTCGGTGCAGCACCTGCTCGAAGTAACTGAATTGTAAGTATTTAGTTGTCAGTTGCTCGTTGTCAGTTGTCAGTTTTTTTGACTGCAAATTTTGACTGACAGCTAATAACTAACCACTAACAACTAATAACTAAAGACATGAATCTTTCCAATCTCAAACCCGCCGAAGGCTCGACGCGCAACAACAAGCGTCTCGGGCGGGGCGAAGGCTCGGGCCGGGGCGGCACCTCGACACGCGGCCACAAGGGTGCCAAGTCGCGCTCGGGCTACTCGCGCAAGTCGGGCTTCGAAGGCGGCCAGATGCCGTTGCAGCGCCGGGTGCCGAAGTTCGGCTTCACGAACATCAACCGCGTCGAGTTCAAGGGCATCAACCTGGACGTGCTCCAGAGCCTGCTCGAAAAGAACAGCGCCACGACGATGGGTGAGGGCTATTTCGTAGCCGCCGGCTTGGTGTCGAAAAACGCTAAAATCAAAATCCTGGGTCGTGGTGAATTGACCACGGCGCTGGAAGTTCATGCCCACGCGTTCTCGAAGTCGGCCCAGGAAGCCATCGAGAAAGCGGGCGGCAAAGTGGTTACGCTGTAACTCCTTACTGACCCCAAGCAATGAACAAGTTTATCACCACGATAAAGAACATCTTTGCGATTGAGGATTTGCGCGTGCGAATTCTCAACACGCTGCTTTTCATTGCTATCTACCGGCTCGGCTGCTACGTCGTGCTGCCCGGCGTGGACCCCACCCGGCTCAAGACGGGCGCGGGCGGCGTGTTCGGCATCCTCGACACGCTGCTCGGCGGCGCGTTCAGCCACGCCTCGATTTTTGCGCTGGGCATCATGCCCTACATCTCGGCCTCGATTGTGCTGCAACTGCTGACCATCGCGGTGCCGTACTTCCAGAAGCTGCAAAAGGAAGGCGAATCGGGCCGCAAGAAGATTAACCAGTACACGCGGGTGCTCACCATCCCGATTGTGATGGCGCAGTCGGTGGGCTTCCTGGCGACGATTAACGCCGAAGCCATCGTCAATCCGGGTACGTTCTTTACTATTTCGACCATGCTCATCATCACGGCGGGCACGCTGTTTTGCATGTGGCTGGGCGAGAAAATTACTGACAAGGGCATCGGCAACGGCATTTCCATGATTATCATGATTGGGATTGTCTCGCGCCTGCCCGGTGCGCTCATCGGCGAGGCTACCTCGCGGGGCCTGGGCAAGTCGCTGATTTTCCTGCTCGAATTGGGTATCCTGTTTCTGGTTGTGATGGCGGTTATCGTGCTCACGCAGGCCGTACGGCGCATTCCGGTGCAGTACGCCAAGCAGGTGGGCGGCACGACGCAGCTTGACGCGCAGCGGCAGTTTATCCCGCTGAAAGTGAATGCGGCGGGCGTGATGCCCATCATCTTCGCGCAGTCGCTGATGTTCGTGCCCGGCATTGCTGCCTCAGCTTGGGACCGCAACAGCGACCTGGCTAATAACATTGCCGCCTACTTTGCGCCCGACCATTGGGTGTACAATTTGGTGTTCGCGCTGCTGATTATCGTATTCACGTACTTCTACACGGCCATCAGCGTCAATCCGAATCAGATTGCCGATGACTTGAAACGCAGTGGTGGGTTCGTGCCGGGCGTGAAGCCGGGCCGAGACACGTCAGAGTTTATTGACGAAATCCTGACCCGCATTACGCTTCCGGGCGCGGTGGCGCTGGCGCTGATTGCCGTGTTTCCGACGTTCGCTTTCATGCTGGGCGTAACGCGGCCGCTGTCGTTATTCTACGGCGGGACTTCGCTCATCATCATGGTGGGCGTGGTGCTGGACACGCTGAATCAGGTGGAGAGCTACCTGCTGATGCGGCATTACGATGGCATGATGAAATCCGGGAAGTTGCGCGGGCGGGCGACGCAACCCGTCGCATTGGCTTCGTGAGAATTTAGATGGCAACCGGAGTTATTCAGTACAAGACTGAAGAAGAGATAGACTTAATGCGCGCCGCGGCCCAGTTGCTGGCGCGCGCCCACGGCGAGGTAGCCTCGTTGGTGCGTGAAGGAGCCACGACGCGACAGCTCGACAGCCGCGCCGAGGAATTCATCCGCGACCACGGGGCTTTCCCCTCGTTCAAGGGGTACAACAATTTCCCGCACAGCCTCTGCCTGAGTCCCAACTCGGTGGTGGTCCACGGGTTTGCGACGGACGAGCCGCTACGTAGCGGCGATATCCTGTCGGTGGATTGCGGGGTGCTGCTCAACGGCTACCACGCAGACAGCGCCTACACCTACGCAATCGGCGAGGTGAGTGCCGAGGTGCAGCGCCTGCTGACGGAAACGAAAGCATCGCTCTACAAAGGCATCGAGCAGGCAGTGAGCGGCAACCGGGTCGGCGACATCAGCTACGCCATTCAGAACTACGTGGGGCCGAAGGGTTTCGGCGTAGTGCGCGAGTTGGTGGGGCACGGCGTGGGAGCCAAGCTACACGAGAAGCCCGAAGTGCCCAACTACGGCAAGCGCGGCTCCGGCCCGAAGCTGCAAGTGGGCATGACGCTCGCCATCGAGCCGATGATTACCCTCGGCAAGAAGGACGTGGTGCAGGAAAAAGACGGCTGGACGATTCGCACCCGCGATAAAAAACCCGCCGCGCACTTTGAGCACACGGTCGTTGTTCGCAAAGACCGCGCGGAGATTTTGACCTCGTTTGAGTTTATAGAACAAGCGTTGAGTAGTAAGTAGCCAGTAGTAAGTATTTAGACAGTAACGCGCATAACCAATTCCAACTTCATCTTACTACTAAATACTCATTACCTAATACTTAATTATGGCAAAACAAGCCTCCATCGAGCAGGACGGTACCATCCTCGAAGCCCTGTCCAACGCCATGTTCCGCGTGGAATTGGAAAACGGGCATCAGCTCATTGCCCACATTTCGGGCAAAATGCGGATGCACTACATCAAAATTCTGCCCGGCGACAAGGTGAAGCTGGAAATGTCGCCCTACGACTTGTCGAAGGGCCGGATTAAGTACCGTTACAAATAGAGTCAGCTCAAATTAGCTAGACCATGCTTCTTGTTGATAACATTGGCGCGGTTATATTTTCTAGCTTATTTAGCTTAGCTATTGGATTTCTAGTATTGCGAGCACTAGTTCGTTTCGTACGCCGGTCAAATACAGATTCAAACAGCAGACGCAACAAACAGGCTTAGCAGTAGTAGCCATCAGTTTCAAAAGCAACAAGTTGTATTCGTCATGAAAGTCAAAACCTCCGTCAAGAAGCGTAGCGTTGATTGCAAAATCATCCGTCGTAACGGCAAGCTCTACGTCATCAACAAGAAAAACCCGCGCTTCAAGCAGCGTCAGGGTTAATTCCTTTTTTCAGCCACCCGGAGCCGTGGGTACTGGCCGTTTGCTTGCGAATGATTGCAAGTAAGCTGGTCGCCTTCCACGGATTGTCGGGATGGGCTGGTCCGCAAATACCTAACTTTTTCTTATGGCTCGTATCGCAGGGGTTGACATCCCGGACAACAAGCGCGGCGAAATCGCCCTGACTTACATTTTCGGCATCGGCCGGAGCAACTCGGTGAAGATTCTCACCAAGGCTGGTATCGACATCAACAAAAAGGTGAAGGACTGGTCGGAGGAAGAATCGACGGAGGTGCGTAACATCATCGCCGCTGAGCACAAAACCGAAGGCGCGTTGCGCTCAGAGGTGCAGCTCAACATCAAGCGCCTGATGGACATCGGCTGTTACCGCGGTCTGCGCCATCGCAAGGGCCTGCCGGTGCGCGGTCAGCGCACCAAAAACAACTCGCGCACCCGCAAGGGCAAGCGCAAGACCGTGGCCGGCAAAAAGAAGGCAACTAAGTAACCACTAGCGGCAATCAGCGTTGAGTTAAGAGTTGAGAGTTAAGAGTTAAGAGTTGTTTTTTCGGTTTCAACTGAAGCAGTAGCAGCAAATTTTAACTCCTAACCCTTAACTCTTAACTGAACCTAACACCTGCCGCGTTTTTTTAGCGATAACCAAATGGCACAAAAAAGAAAAGACAAAGCCAAGAAGCGGCTTGTCATCGTGGAGCAGGTGGGGCAGGTCCACATCCGCGCCTCGTTCAACAACATCATCATCTCGGTCACCAACTCCAACGGGCAGGTCATTTCCTGGGCTTCGGCGGGTAAGATGGGTTTCCGGGGTTCGAAGAAAAACACGCCCTACGCCGCGCAGATGGCGGCCACGGATTGCGGCAAGGTGGCCCACGATTTGGGGATGCGCAAGGCCGAGATTTTCGTGAAGGGTCCGGGCGCGGGGCGCGAGTCGGCCATCCGGGCGCTGGGCAACGTGGGCATTGAAGTGACGACCATCCGCGACGTGACGCCGCTGCCGCACAACGGCTGCCGCCCGCCGAAGCGTCGCCGCGTTTGATTTTTCACTTTAGTTAGCAGTAACCTCACATGGCACGTTATACCGGCCCTACCGCCAAAATTGCCCGTCGCTTTTCGGAGCCGATTTTTGGCCCGAGCAAGGCGCTCAACAAGAAAAACTATCCTCCGGGCCAGCACGGCCGCGGCCGCCGCAAGAAGCAGTCGGAATACTCCGTGCAGCTCATGGAGAAGCAGAAAGTAAAGTATATGTACGGGGTGCTCGAAAAGCAATTCGAGAACCTGTTTCATAAGGCGGCCGTGCTGCCGGGCATCACCGGCGACAACCTGCTGGGCTTGCTCGAATCGCGGCTCGACAATGTGGTGTACCGCCTGGGTATCGCTACGACGCGCCGCGGCGCTCGGCAGCTCGTCTCGCACAAGCACATCACGGTGAACGGCGAGGTGGTGAACATTCCTTCGTACAAGCTCCGCGCCGGCGATTTGGTGGGCGTGCGCGAGAAGTCGAAGTCGCTGGAAGCCATTACGAGCAGCCTGACCGTGCGCAACGCCCGGCAGTTCTCGTGGCTGGAGTGGGACGGCAAGGAGCTGGTCGGCAAATTTACCAACATGCCGAGCCGCGAGCTTATCCCCGAAAAAATCACCGAGCAGCTCATTGTCGAGCTGTACTCGAAGTAATATTTGGGACATGAGACGGTGAGACATGGGACTTTGAGACATGAGACCGTGAGATGGGAGACGATGAGGTGTTACGCTCTCGCTCCAGAAGTCTCACACTCTCATATCTCACAGTCTCAAGTCTCACTGTCCCATGTCTCACCGTCTCATGTCCCAAATATTACTTCGAGTACAG
>JANXNW010000265.1 GCA_025353905.1 Hymenobacter sp. | reverse complement strand
GCCATCGTGTCCACCGGAATCGTGTTCACGGTTTTAGGGCCGATGAGGTTTTCGACGTACTTGAGCGCGTCGTATTTCGGGTTCTTGTTGCCCGTGCTGGCCCAGAGCAGGCGCTGGGTGTCCGCGCCCTTCGCTTGCAACGCCTCCCAGCGAGGCGAGGCATAAATCTCCTTATAGAGCTGGTACGCCTGCTTGGCGCTGGCGATGGCCACTTCGCCCACGGCCGCCTGGGCCGGTCCGGCGTGCTCGCCGCCCTCGGCCGCTATTTTTTCCAGTAGCGGGTCAATTAATACGTCGATACGGCTCAGGAAAAAGCTGGCCACCGAATCTATGCTCTCCACCGACTGCCCGGCCGCCGCCCGGTCTTCCAACCCGCTGATGAACGCCTCGGCTACGGCTTTGTATCGCTCCAACCCAAAAATCAGGGTCACGTTGATGTTGATGCCTTCCGAAATCAACTGGCGGATGGCGGGCAGCCCGGCCAACGTGGCGGGCACTTTTATCATCACGTTGGGCCGATTGACCGCCTGCCAGAGCTGCCGCCCTTCGGCGATGGTGCCGGCCGTGTCGTGGGCCAGGCGCGGCGACACTTCCAGGCTCACGTAGCCGTCGGACGAGTTGTCGTGCGAGTCATACAAGCCCCGAAACAGGTCGCAGGCGGCCTGCACGTCGGCCACGGCCAGCCCCACGTAAATTTCCTCGGCCGACTTGCCCTGCCGGGCCTGCTCGGTAATGGTGTCGTCGTAGTCGGAAGAGCCGCCGATGGCCTTCTCAAAAATGGCCGGATTAGACGTCACACCGCGCAGGGCATCGTCCTGGATGCGGGCTTTCAGCTCGCCGTTGGTCAGCACCTGGCGGCTGATAAAGTCGAGCCATAGGCTTTGGTCGAGGTCGCGGATGGCGAGGAGGGCGTTCATACGGGAAGGTGGCTGAAAGTTGAATAAAGGGTAAGAACAGTACGCGAATCAAGGAAAGGGGGATATTAAGCCGACTAACTAGCGGTCGGACGATGAGCAAATAAGTCTCATCTAGCGCACTCCCAGCCGATTCCGCCGCCACGCCGACCCTGACGCGCCGCCCGTTTCTGCCGAAGCTGCATCAATGGCGGCCGGCTGCTGCTCGTGCAGCAGCAAGGCCACGAGGGCGGCCGCCACCTGGGCCGTGGCCTCGTCGGGCGCTTGCGGGGCGAGGGCGGCGGGCTGGAAATGGTCGCGCACGAAATTCGTGTCGAAATTCCCGCTCACGAAAGCCGGGTGCTGGAGCACGTAGGTGCCGAAGGGCAGCGTCGTTTCGATGCCCATAATCTGATATTCGGCGATGGCGCGCAGCATTCGCTCGATGGCCTCGGCGCGCGTGGCCCCGTAGGCGATGAGCTTGGCAATCATCGGGTCGTAGTAAATCGGGATGTCCATGCCCGGCTCGAAGCCGTCATCGACCCGGATGCCGGGGCCTTGCGGCCGCACGTAGGTGACGAGCCGGCCGATGTCGGGCAGAAAATTGTTCTGCGGGTCCTCGGCATAGACCCGCAGCTCAATGGCGTGACCGCTGATGGCGAGGTCTTCCTGGCGAAAGGGCAGGGGCTGGCCTTCGGCGACGCGAATCTGCTCCTTCACCAAATCCAGGCCCGTAATCAGCTCCGTGACCGGGTGCTCGACTTGCAGGCGGGTGTTCATTTCGAGGAAGTAGAAGCGGTGCTGGTCGTCGAGCAGAAACTCCACCGTGCCGGCCCCCGCGTAGTGGCAGGCGCGGGCCACCTGCACGGCGCAGCGGCCCATCTCGGCCCGCAGCTCGGGCGTGAGCACGGCCGAGGGCGCTTCCTCAATCACCTTCTGGTGCCGCCGCTGAATCGAGCACTCGCGCTCAAACAGATGCACGATATGGCCGTGCTCGTCGCCCAAAACCTGAATCTCGATGTGGCGCGGACCAGTGACGAACTTCTCGATGAACACGGACCCGTCGCCAAACGCCGATGTGGCCTCGTTCACGGCCAGCTGCATCTGCTCGGCGAACTCGTCAGCGTTCTGCACCAGCCGCATGCCCTTGCCGCCGCCGCCGGCCGAGGCTTTAATCAGAATCGGAAAGCCCACTTCCTGGGCAATCTGGCGGGCGGCGGCCACGTCGGTGATGGCCTCGTCGGTGCCCGGCACCAGCGGAATGTCGTAGGCTTTGACGGCCTGCTTGGCCGAGAGCTTGTCGCCCATGATTTCCATCGCCTCGGGGCTGGGCCCGACAAACAGCAGCCCCGCCGCCCGCACGGCGCGCGCGAAGCCAGCGTTCTCCGACAAAAACCCGTAGCCCGGATGAATGGCATCCACGCCCAGCTCGTGGCAGATTTCGATAATTTTATCGCCCCGCAAATAGCTGTCTTTCGAGGCCGGCGGCCCCACGCATACCGCTTCGTCGGCGTAGCGCACGTGCGGGGCAAGCCGGTCGGCTTCAGAATAGATAGCCACGGTGGCAATGCCCATCTCTTTGGCCGAACGCAGAATACGGAGGGCGATTTCGCCCCGGTTGGCGACGAGCAGCTTGGTGATTTTTTTCATGAGAAAGGAGCACGCTGCCTTTGCTGCGTCAACTGAAGTAGGACGCAGCCTTTGCTGCGTCAGCGTTAGAAGTGAGCAGGCGGACACCAGCCCCTGACCTCGCGCAGCAAAGGCTGCGCGCCACGCAAAGGCTGCGCGCCACGCCGCAAAGGAAACCTTGCGGGCGCGCCCCACGATAAAGTCGGTTAGTACCTGGCCGGAATTCTATACGAGGGTCAGCCTCGGGCTATCTTTGCGTTTTCGCTGTTATATGCCCGCGCCGGGCGTTTATTCTACCCGCGCCGCGCTCAGCTTCAATCTTCTACCTCTTTACCCCAAGTTTACCAGTGGATATTTTCGACCGTGTTTCCGCCAACCGCGGCCCGCTGGGGTCGCAAGCCCATTACGCCCACGGCTACTTCGCTTTCCC
>JANXNW010000250.1 GCA_025353905.1 Hymenobacter sp. | reverse complement strand
TTGGGGGGTTTGTCATTGCGAGCGCCGCGACGCAATCGCCCCTGTTGAGCGTATAGGGACGGCACCCGAACGTGGCTTAACAGGAGCGATTGCTTCGCTGCGCTCGCAATGACAAACGCCCCAAGCCCTAAGCACCAACCTCACGAAAACGGCCCGTAGCTGAGCAGCGTCCACAGATACCAGCCCGCCGCCCCGGCCCAGGCAAGCGGCCACGCCCAGCGCCGGGGCCAGCGCGGCAGCAGTGCCGCCAGCCACACCAGCACCAGCGGCAGCAGCGCGTAGGCCAGACGCGGCTGATAGTAGCCGAGCAAGCCAAAAAACAGCCCCACCGACCCTGCCACCCAAGCCAGTGCGCCACCCAGCGGCGCGCGCAGCAGCGACCGCGCTGGTTCGGTGCCTGCCCCGCTGGGCGCTGCCCACCGCACCCGCAGCCAGGTAGCTCCGCCCAGCCCCGCCGCGAGCACCAGCCAAAGCGTCAGCGCTTCCCAGCTCCGAACGTACGCGCCGAGCTGAGCGGCTACCAGCGCCAGAAAATCTGTTAGCGGCCAATGCGGCACTTCGAGCAGCCACACCAGCTGGTGATAGCGGGCAGCTTCGTGATTATAATAAGCCGTGCCCTGCGTCCGCAACAGCCCCACCCAAAGCAGCGTCGGCAGCGCGAACAACCCCAGGCTCAGCGCCAGGCGCGCGGCTTGTCGGCCCGCCGCCGCCAGATTGAATCTCTGACTTGGAAGTTGGGTAAAATCTGCATGATTGGCCGGCTCATACCCCGTCTTCGCCCCGGCCCGCCGCCCGCTCAGCCCATAAATCAGCGCCGGCCAGACCAGCACGAAGCTGCCGTATAGCAGCGGTAGCAGCCCCAACCCTACCGCCAGCGCCGCCTGCCGCGCCTGGCTCAAGGGCAACCCCGCCGCCTGGCGCAGCCGCAATCGCACGGCGAGCGCCAGGCAAAACAGCGGCACGAGCAAGGTAAGCATCTGCTGATGCGCCGTCCAGAAAAACGCCTTTGTCACGGGGTTGGCCGTCAGCACCCAGGCCAGGGGCCAGAAGAGCCACATTTCGTCTCGACCGACTGTGGACTGGCCAACCAGATACCTGAGCAGCAGCAGGCTCAGCAGCAGCGCCAACCCATTGAGCAGCACGTAGCCCCCATAAAAACCAGCCCATGTCAGCCGCTCCGGGTCGGTGGCAGATGGGATGATTCCCACGGCTTGGCCCGCGCGCAGTGCGGCGGCCAGCGGGTAGCCCACGACCGTACCCAACAGCGCGTACAGGGGCCGCGACTGCCGCACCTCACCCGGCCGCAGCAGCCGCGCGGGCTGCCGCGCCACCAGCAGGTAGCCGTACGAGTCGTGGTTGACCACAAAGCCCAACCCCGGCCCTACCCGCTGGTAATGGCCCCAGTATTCGACATCGGGCTGCCCGCGCGGGGCCGGGGCGAGCCAGAACGAGAGGTTTACGGCCAACAAGAGGAGTGTCAAACGCACCAGCAACGACTTGGCCAGCCGCCGCGCCATGGCCCCTTTCAGCACGTCGCTAACCTCGCTCGCTGAACGACTCGGCCGGGGCTGCGCCGACCTGGGCGGGGCCACTGTCACGGGTATTTTTCTGCACGGCGATGGCCGCGAACAAGCTCAGCAAGAATGACATGGCGTAGAAGCCCTTTTCGCTGGCCGTGAGCGTGGCGTTGAACAAGCCCACCGAGAGCAGGGCCACCGAGAGCAGGGCCGAAAACCAGCTCAGGCTGTAGTAAATGTTCGTAACGGGGATGCCCTCCTGCCGGTCGCGTACGCTTTTCTGCACCGAGACGGCCGAAAACAGCCCGTACATAAGAATGGTGAAGTAGTAGCCCTTTTCGTTAAGGGCCATCGTGGCGTTGAACAAGCCGAGCAGATAAGCGGCCATGCCCGCGAGCAGCGCCACCCACGAGGCCCCGATAAATGCGGCCGACGGGCCTTGCGCGATGGGTTTAGGAGTTGGGTTCATGACAAAAATTGGCGGGTGAAAGATAGACAAACATACGCACTGGGCCGACTTCGTACCTCCGTTACCTGGCCGCCCCCAGCCGCCCCAAGTGCGTGTCTGTGAAGCCCGTCGTAAACTTGAAGCCGTAGCCCGGCCGGCAGTCGAGGCTGATGTGAAAGAGCAGCACCGCGCCCGCCAGCAGCAGCGCCGGCTGCCCCGGCGCCCCAACTCGGTGGTCCTAAATTTTGGAGTAGCTATTTCAGGTTCACGCGGCTGCTTTCCACTCGATGTGCAACCGTACCGTGGCGTGCAAACCTTTAAGAGCAGTCAGCACGTCGCCGATGGGCGCGCCGCTGGGGTTGGCTTCGAGTTGCTCGACCTGTGCTCCTGATAAGTTCAAGTGAGTCCCCAGTTGGGCCGGCAAAAGCTGCTGCTGCTGCCGGGTCGCTTTCAGTCGCTCGCTAAGCAGCTCCAGGGCCGACTCGGCTTCATACGCTTCGCGCGGTTCAGAGTCAGGCGGGCCAAGCAGCTCGTCTTTGAGCGCAGCAACGCTGGTCAGGCGCAATTTAGAGGCAGCGTGTGCTAACATAACGAGGTTAGGAATTTTCACTAAGGTAATGTGCTTTCAAACGCTCGGCGCGCTCGCTGGCAGACGGTGGCGTTTTTTGAGTCTTTTTGTCCAGGTCATGTGTAGCGACTATCAAGGTAGTGGTGCCCGCCCCGGCTGGCGTGTGCCAGAATGCAAACAGCTGGTACGTGTTGCGCGGTCCGGCCACCCGAAACTCCCACAAGTCAGCCGTATTGGTTAGTTTCAGAGTCCAGTTGCCTACGAACCCAGCTGTCGTGCGGTCGAACGCACTCAGAAACCGTCGCTGTACGAGCGGCGGCAGGCTCCGCAGGAAGTCGGCGGCTTCATCGAGCAAGTAGATTTCGAGCTTGTTTTTCACCCAAAAATCGGGATTTTACTCTACCGCCTGTCGGCGCCGATAGGCATGTAGCATGGTAGGCACATCCACCGCCCAGCTTCTGAGCAGCAGCAAGATAGCCACTATTTCGAGCCGCGAAGCCAGCGCAAGCCAGAACCAGCCCGCGAAAAGCCAGCCCGCGTGGCCCTCGCTGTAATTTATCTGCCCCAGCGTGAGCAAAGACACCAGCACCCAGAGCTTAGCCCCGTAGCTGTGGGTGGCGACTTCTTTGCCAAACCGAAGCCAGCTCACGGCGTAAATCACCCCCTCCGCGCCCAGCACGGCCAACAGCTTCAGCCGGTTTTCGAACATGAAGCCGGGGAAAGCCACCCAGGTGGCGGCCACCAGCAAGGCCCAGAATATCTGGTCGGCGGCTGAATCCAGGCGGCGCAGGCGCTCGGTAGCGATGCCCAACCGGCGGGCAACTACGCCGTCGAACACGTCGGTCAGCACCCCTGCCACCAGCAGCGCCGTGGCCCAGGCCCCATAATGGGGCCAGCGGGCGGCGGCCAGGCCCAACGCCACCGCGCCCAGCAGCGGCCGGCTGTAAATCAGGGCAAGCGGCAGGCGGTGGAGCAGGGGCATCGGCTTTTTGGGAGATATGAGACGGTGAGAAGTGGGGCATGAGACAAGACTTTCTTTTAGAAAGTCCCACATCTCACTTCTCACTGTCTCACTTCTAATGTTCCTACTTGAGCACGGCCACCGTCACGCCGTCGCCGCCGCGGTCGGCGTGCTCGTCGGCGACGCTGGCTACGGCGCGGGTCTGGCGCAGGTAGTCGCGGGCGACCTGGCGCAGTACGCCGTTGCCGCGCCCGTGCAGCACACGCAATTCCGGGATGCCGAGCATGACGGCATCGTCCACGAAGCCCATGAGCTGGGTGAGCGCGTCTTCGGCCCGCGCGCCGCGCAGGTCGAGCGTGGGGCTGAAGTTGCTCATGCGGCTGGTGATATCCACCCGGCCGCTGCTGCCGGAGTTGGCGTTGGCGGCGGCCGTTTTGCGGGCGGTTTGCTCACGCTCGCGCACCTCGTCGCGGCTCAGCTTTTCGAGCTGGGCGACTTTGACCAGCGTTTTCAGGCCCCCAAACAATACCTCGGCCGTTTTGCCCTTCACGCCGACGACCTCGCCGTGGCCGTCCTGGCCGAGGATGGCCACGCGGTCGCCGGCTTGCAGGGTGCCGGCTTCGGCCAGCTCGCGGGTCGGGCGGGCCTGGGGCGGCTCGATTTGCAGCTCCTGGCGCACGAACGTGTCGAGCTTTTCGCGGGCCTGCTTGGTGGCTTCCTTATCGGCCTGGGCCACGCGGATGTCGGTAATGGTGCGCTCGATTTGCTGGTTCGTGTCGCGCAGCAGCTGCTTGGCCTGGCGCTTGGCTTCGCGCAGCGTCTCGACGCGGGTATCGTCCAAGTGCTTTTTCAGGTCCAGGTATTCCTGGGTGAACTTGCGCAGGCCGTGTTGCAGCCGCTCGGTTTCGCGCAGCTTGGCTTCCAGCTCCGTCTTGTCGCGCTCCAGCCCTTCCAATAATTGGTCGTAGCGAATTTTATCCTGGCCCACGAGTTCGGTGGCCCGCTCGACCAGCGGCTTGGGCAAGCCGATTTTGCGGGCAATCTCAATGGCGAAGCTGCTGCCCGGCTTGCCGATTTCGAGCCGGTAGAGTGGCTGCAAGCGCTCGGGGTCGTAGCGCATGGCCCCGTTCACGAGCCCGTCGGTGTGCTCGGCGAAGTTTTTCAGGTTCGTGTAGTGGGTCGTGATGACGCCGAACGCGCGGGCCTGATTGAGCTGCTCCAGCACGGCCTCGGCGATGGCCCCGCCCAGGGTCGGCTCGGTGCCGGTGCCGAATTCGTCAATCAGCACCAAGCTCCGCTTGTTGGCGACGGTCACGAACTGCTTCATCGCCAGCAAGTGCGAGGAATACGTGCTCAAGTCGTTTTCCAGGCTCTGCTCGTCGCCGATGTCGAGCAGAATATCTTCGAACATGCCGGCCTCGGAGTAGTCGTCGCACGGAATGAGCAGCCCGCATTGCAGCATGTACTGCACCAGCCCCACGGTCTTGAGGCTCACCGACTTACCGCCCGCGTTCGGCCCCGAAATGACCAGCATCCGCCGCTCGGCGTTCAGCTCGATGTCGAGCGGCACCACCGCCCGTGGCTCCGCGTCCTTGCCAGCAGCTTTGTTGTGGGCTTTGAAAGCCAGCTCCAAGCCCGGATGCCGCACCCCGCGCCAGCGCAGCAGCGGCTTGCTGGATAATTCCGGCAGTTGCGCGTCCAGCTCGCGGGCCAGCCGGGCTTTGGCCCGAATAAAATCGAGCAAGCCCAGGTAGCCGTATGCTTTGCGCAAATCGGGCAAATGCGGGCGGAGCTGGTCGGTGAGCGCGGTCAGAATCCGAATCAGCTCGCGCTGGTAGGCGTTTTCGAGGTCCTTGATGTCGTTGTTCAGCTCGAAAACTTCGGCCGGCTCGATGAACACGGTCTGGCCCGAAGCGCTTTCGTCGTGAATCAGGCCGCGCACCCGGCGCTTGTGCTCGGCCACGACGGGCAGCACCAGCCGCCCGCCGCGAATAGTCGGCTCGGCATCGCCCGGAATCCAGCCCTCGCTCTTGGCGTGGCGCAGCACGGTGGCAAGCTGCTTGCGCAGCTGCCCCTGCCGCTGAATCAGCTCCTGCCGCAGCTGGCGCAGCAGCGGCGAGGCATCGTCGCGCACCTGGGCCTCGTCGTCCACCACCTTGTCGAGCGCGGCCAACAAATTGCGGTCGGCCTGAATGCCGATGCCCAGCAGGCGCAGCGTCGGGTACACGCCCTCGGGCGCGTTGGTGAAAAACGTGAGCGCCTCCCGAATGGTCCGCAAGCTCATCTTGACCTCAAAAAACGCGGCCACGTCCAGGTACGCGCCGGGCAGCGAAGCCCGCTTGAGGTGCACGGTCACGTCGTGGTAGTGCGCCCCCGGAAACTCGCTGCCGCCGGCCAGGAGCTGCCGAAACTCGTCCGTCTGGGCCAGCAGCTTGCCCAGCACCTCGTGCTGGCTCACGAAACTCATCTGCTCCACGTGGGTCCGGCCCAGGGCCGACAAACAAAGCTGCTCGAGCAGCTCGCGCAGGGGCGTGAAGCCAATCTTGGCCTTGAAATTCTGGGGTACTAACAAATCGGGGGCGGGCGCGGGGGGTGGGGGGTTTGCCGACGCGAAGGTAAAACCGCCGGGCGGGGGTTGGAGGTTCGCGGGGGTAGTCCGAGAGGCGGGACAGAGCCGTACGCTGAGCCGGCACCGCCCTCACGGCGCGTTACGGCGCTCGGCAGCGGCCCGCCAGGCCACCACGTAAGAGATGTAGGAAGCGACAACCGCAAGTAATCTGACGCCAGGTACGGGCCTGTTGCTAATCATAACGAACACAAATATTATTCCCAGGACCAGCGTGAACCCTACCAGCACATAAGTGGATGCCGGCTTTTCCAGAAAGGATTTCTGGCGGCGCGTAACACTGTCGAGCGGGGAAGGGAAATTCTTCATCAGCTGCTCGAAGGTCGCCGCCATTGCCTGAAACTCGGTGGTGTTCCCATAGCTGGAGGGGCTGCTGAGCCGCAGACGCGGCGCCTCGGCGCGGTTGAGCCGCAGCCGCAGCTCCTGGTTCAGGTTCACCTCCGAATAGCTATAGGTGCTGATGTCGGCCAGCAGCAGGGTTTGCGTCAGGCTGCTAGGGCCGTCGCGCTGGTCCTGGATGCGCAGCTCGGTGGGTGTGAGCGTGATGCGGGCAGGCACGCGCGCCGCTCGCCACAAGGCCCGCCCACCCAGGAAAATGCCCCACCAGCTACCACCAACACCAGTCCGATATAAAGCACGTTGCCAAAATCCTGAGTAGCCCAGACAATCAGCCCCGCCAAACCAAACATACTCGAAACCCCCAGCCCAGTCAGCCAGGAAGTCAGGGTGGCATCCGCTAGCTTTAGCTCAAAGGTTTGGGGTTGCATAGCAGAGGGCGTTTAAAGCGGTAATGTAAGGGCCACAAAGCTATGGTCTTCGGCCCAGACAGGCGAGCCAGCTTACTGGCCTCATTGGCCCCGACCGGCCCCTACCCCACCCCCTCCCCAAACAGGGCAAAGTCGTACTTCACCGGGTCCAGCGGGTCCAATAGCCGCAAATTAGCCGTCAGCTCTTCGGCCGCCTGCCAATCCACTTTCTCGCGCTTGAGCAAGCCCAGCGCCCGCGCCTGGCGCTCGACGTGGACATCGATGGGACAGATTAAATCAGCCATCGAAAGGCGCGTCCAGAGGCCGAAGTCCACGCCGGCCGCGTCGCGGCGCACCAGCCAGCGCAGATACATGTTGAGGCGCTTGCAGGCCGAGTTGCGGGCGGGCGTGGCCACGTGCTTGCGGGTACGGGCGGGGGCCTCGGGCAGGCTGAAAAACAGGTTGTGGAAGTTCAGCAGCCGCTCGCGCTGGGTCGTGCCGTCCAGGAATGCGTCTTCCAAAGACTCGTGCTCCGCGTAAAACCAGCGCAGCCAATGCACGAAATACAGCAGGTCCGTGTCGCAGAACGTGCGGTGGCAGAAGCCCAGCAGGCGCTTCAGGTCCGCGTCCTGGTGCTGGGTGATGAACTGGTGCGGCGCGTCGTCCATGCGGGCCAGCAGCTCGCTGGTTTTCTTGAGAATCGTCGGCCGCTGCCCCCAGGCGAGCAGGGCCGCGAACAGCCCGCTGATTTCAATGTCCTGC
>JANXNW010000168.1 GCA_025353905.1 Hymenobacter sp. | reverse complement strand
CCAGGCAGTGATGCTGCTGAATCGCGGCCCGTAAAACCGCGCTTTTTTTTTCCAATCGAAGGTCGCCAAACTGTGCCATTGACCCAAAATTAATCCCGCCCTGCCACTTATGTGTACACCCTAGCTCCACGGGAGAGGGGGCTAGGGGGTGAGGTTTGCGAGCGACGAGCTGTTACACTAACCTGATAACCGCTCTAGAGCGGTTGTTCCGCGCCGGTTCCGTGCCGACCGCCGAACTACGAGCCGTGCTGGCGGCGTTGGCGGCAACCGGCTCACATTTTCGGCGTTTGCCGGTTTACCTCCGAAACCTGCCTTGATATGACTCCTGACATCGCCACTACGCCGCTGGCCGCCCCCGCCGCTGCTCCGGCCCTCCACCACCCCGCCGCCCGCATCGGCCTGCTGCTCGTGAACCTGGGCACCCCCGACTCGCCCCAAACCAGCGACGTGCGCCGCTACCTGAACGAGTTTCTGACCGATGCGCGGGTCGTGGACATGCCCGCCGCCGTGCGCTACCCGCTGTTTCGGGGCTTGGTCGTGCCGTTGCGCGCGCCCAAGTCAGCCAAGATTTACAAGGAATTGTGGGACGACGAGCGCGGCTCGCCGCTGCTGTTTCACGGGCTGGATTTGACTGAGAAAGTGCGGGCCGCGCTGGGGCCGGAATATGTCGTAGCCTTCGGGATGCGCTACCAGAACCCGAGCGTGCAGAAGGCGCTGGAGGAGCTGCGGGCGGCCGAAGTCGAGCGCATCATTGTGCTGCCGCTGTTTCCGCAGTACGCCTCGGCCAGCACCGGCTCGGTGCAAGAGCGAGTGATGGACATCGTAAAGGACTGGTGGATAGTGCCCAGCATCAGCTTCATCAGCCAGTTTGCCACCGACCCCGGCTTCATTGCCAGCATCGTGGCGCGGGGCCGGGCGGCGATGGCGGCGGCCGAGCACCCCTTCGACCACTTCGTGCTCAGCTATCACGGCATCCCGGAGCGCCACGTCAAGAAGGGCGACCCGACCAACTACTGCCGCTTCGGTGTGTGCTGCGACTCGCTTACCGATGCCAACCGCTATTGCTACCGGGCGCAGTGCTTCGCCACCTCGCGCCTCATCGCAGAGGGCTTGGGCCTGCGCGACGACCAGTACACGGTCTGCTTCCAAAGCCGCCTGCAAAGTCGACTGCGCGACCCCTGGCTCCAACCCTACACCGACGAGGCCCTGAAAGAATTCTCTGCCAAAGGCTGGAAAAACATCCTCGCCTTTTCGCCTGCCTTCGTCGCCGACTGCCTCGAAACGACCATCGAAGTGGGCGAGGAGTTCAAAGAATTATTCGAAGAGCACGGCGGCGTACACTGGCAATTAGTCCCCTCGCTCAACTCCGAGCCGGAATGGGTGAACGCCGTGGTCGAGATGGTTCGCCGCTCGTAGGGGCGGCTCGCAGCCGCCCGCGCGCTAAAACGAGCATGTTGTAGTAAGGCAAAACCTGACCTTCCGTCCCCGTGGCGGGCGGCTGCGAGCCGCCCCTACGCCGCTAGCGCTTGCCGCATCGCCTCCTCAAACCCTGGCACGAGCTGAAACTCCACGAACAGCGGATACGCCCGGATATTTTGCTGGCTGAGGGCCGTCACGAACACGTTGCTGGCGTCGGCATCGAGGTTCACGGCCGCCAGCGGCAGCAGAATGTGGTGGTCGGCGTGGGGACCGGGGGCGGGTACGCCGGGCAGGTTGGGAGCAAGCTGCACGTTGAGGTAGCGCACCGTCTGGCCCACGGGGTCCACGAGCAACTCGTCCACCACGCCCAGCGGCTGGCCGTCGGAGCCGCGCACGGTCCAGCCGCGCACGTCGGGACTGTCGGGGGCCATTTCAAAAGAAGGTAAGTCGCGCAGGCGGCGGAGTATTGGGTTAGTCATAAAACGTGCTAAATCGTGGACGGGGCGGGCTGGCTCAGAGCCGTAAGCAGGGCCTGCGCGTGGCTCAAGTAGAGCTGATTCTGGGTTTGCTCGGCGGGCGTCTCGTCGCGGCCACTTAGCGCATTGGCCTCGCGCGCCAGCTCGGCGGCCTGAGTGGCCAGCGCGGGGTAGCCGTGCTGCTGCACGGCCAGCAGCATGCTGGCGGCCGCCACGAGGCCGGGCCGCAGGCTGGCTTGCGGGTCGCCGTCGGCGAGGCGGGCCGTGGCGGAGGTGAAATTGTCGCGCTGCTCGCGCAGGGCCGTATCGTCGCGCAGGTCGGCGCGGTCGGTCAGGGCGGTCAGGTCGGTGCCCAGGGTCAGCAGCACGGCGCGGGTGCCGGTAGCCGGGGCAGCCGTCGTGGACGCGCCGACCGAATCAGCAGCGGCTGGCGCGGCTGGGGCGGGCAGCGGGCGCGGCGCGGCGTTGAGCGAGTCGAGGGCGGCATTGGGGCGGCGGGCGGCGGGCTTTTCGTCGGCCGGGTCGGGGCGCAGGAAGAAAAACGCGGCGGCAGCCAGCAGCGCCACGGCCAGGCCCACGAGCAGCCAGGGGCTGGGCGAAGATTTCTTGGGTTGAATACGGAGTTCGGCCATAATCCAGGAATAAAGCAACTTGGTGGCGCAATAGTACGCACCGGGACGCGGGCCGTTTACCGGGGGCCACGGTCGGGTTTGCGCGCGTATGTTTACGCGCTGGTTACCAACTCTCTCCTGCCGTGCCCGACAACGCCACCGCCCGCCTGCTCGCCGACCTTGAAGCCCAGGGCCTGTTGCCGCCCGCTCAGGCGCAGGCCATCGCCGAAGCCGAGCGCACCCGGCCGTTTTCGGTGCATTACGAGCTGCGGGCGCTGCTCTACCTGGGCGTGACGCTGCTGGCTGGTGGGCTGGGCGTGCTGATTTACGAACACATCGATACCATCGGCCACCAAGTGATTATTGGCCTCATCGCGCTGCTCATGGCGGCCTGTTTTGCCTATGTTGAGCGGCATCGGGCACCGTTTACCTGGAGCGAAGCGCCGCCGGCTTCGGTCGCCGCTACCTACCTGCTCGTACTGGGCTGCCTGCTTTTTGTCAGCCTCGAAACCTACTTGCAAGTGCAGTACGGCGTGTTTGGCCAGCGCTACGGGCTGGCTACGCTGCTGCCGGCGCTGGTGTTTTTTCCGCTCGCGTATCGCCACGACCATCGCGGGGTGCTCGCCTTGGCCATCACGGCGCTGGCCGCCTGGGTGGGCGTGAGCGTGGCCCCGCTGGCCATGTTCACGCAGGGCAGCGGCTTCTGGACCGACACGCTGAGCCGGCCCGCGCTGCTGCTCGGCCTGGGCCTGGTAGCGGCCGGGCTGCTCTCCGAACAACTCCGTCGCAAGCGGCACTTTGCCTATACGTACCTGCTGCTGGGCAGCAACGTGGCGCTGGCCGCCGCGATGACGCTGCTCGTGAAAACGGACGACGCGGGAGCAGTGGTCTGGTGGCTGCTGGTGCTGGGGCTGGCGGCCGGGCTGGTCTGGTATGCCCGCCGTACGCAGTCGTACCTGTTTCTGCTGCTGGGCGTGGTCTACGCCTACGCCGCCGTTACCTACGCCGTGTATAAGCTCCTGGTCCTGCTCGATGGGAGCGGCGCGCTGGTTTTCTACGTGGGCATGTTGTATTTACTAGGCTCAGCCATATTCGTTATCTTCTTTTTTATCAACATGAAGCGCATCCTGCGCCTGGCCTGATGCTGAATTTTTGGGCATATCCGCTGGCCTGGGCCACCAACACCGCCGCCCGGACGACGGCTACGGGCTGGCAGCGTCGCGGCTTACT
>JANXNW010000156.1 GCA_025353905.1 Hymenobacter sp. | reverse complement strand
GCCGTCGGTGCCATCGGGGGCGGTGCGGTAGTAGTCGTGCAGGCCGAAGTAGATGCGGATTTCCTGCTGCCCGAAGGCCGGCACCCGGAAGATGGGGGCCAAAAAATCGGCCATCTCGAAGGTGTAGCCGCGCAACGGGCCGTAGGCGGTGGCGAAGAGCGCGGGCGTAACGGCCGGGCCGGTCGCGCGGCCGACTTTGCCCCAGGCATCGAGCCAGGACTTGGCCAGCACGTGGGCCACCTGCTTGGCGGCACCGGGCAGCGGCTCGGTGACGGCCAGCCTCAGCTCCACGTCACTGGTGCGCAGCAGCTCCACGGGTTTGGCCGGGCGCGGGAAAACATTGTCAGCCAGGTAGAACGACGAGGCCCGCGCGCCGAGGCCATCGGCCGCGCTCAGGGCCAGCGTGAAGCGCTCGGTTTTGTCGGGCATCGGCACGAGCACAAACCGCGCCTTGATGGTCTGCACGCCCACCGTCGAGATGAGGCGCACGGCCTGCGCGATGGGCAGGCTCACGTAGGGCAGGGCCAGCGGCTGGCCCTTCTCATCGAGCACCCCGAAGGCGCGCTGCAAGTCGACCGGGTCGGTTTGGGTAACGACGCAGGCCCAGCGGGCGGCGTACTGGTCGGCAAGGGCCTGGGAGATGATACCCGGCAGGTCGGCGTTTTCCATAGTAGGGAGCAGAAAAAATGTTCCCAAAGGTATAGCTTGATGTGAGTTGTGGATGCTCGCGGGTGAGCTTTATTTGGAAGGTGCTTGGTTGGGAGCGGCGAGGGGGCTAGGGGACCAAGGACTGCGGAGCTACGCCCGGCGGGCGCTTGTTCTTAATCGGCTCGAAGCGCCGCTCGCGGGGCTGCTTTTCGCTCAGGTATTTCCAGTAGCGGCGCGGCATGTGGCGCTGGTGCAGCTTCACGTTTTTGCGCTCGGGGATATTAACGTGGTCGAAATACGCCTGCCAGAGAATTTTGAAAAGCGGCTCGCGCTCATCGAGCACCGTGGCCGACACCTCGCCCCGGCGCGGCGAAGTGTCAGCTTGGCCCTCGGCCGCAAACTCCACGATGCTCGTGCCCCGCAGGTCGTAATATAGCCCGTAGCGGCGCTTGCGGTCGAAAATCAGCCAGCGCTGGTCGGCGTAGCGGCGAGTGAAGTGCCCGGCGATAAGCGGCAACACGTCAAAATCTGGCTCGATGGTGGCGTGAAACAAACCGTCCTGGGCTTTCTCGAAGCGCACGAAGGCCTCCATGCGGTGCTTCTCGCGGAAAAGCTGCTGGGCCAGCCGCTGCCCCCGGCGCACGGTCGGGTCGGCGTAGTTCTCCGAAATATCGCGCCCGCCGGCCCGCAGGGCCATGTCGGCGTAGCGAAAGATGAGCAGCTCGCGCTCGGGGTCTTCGCTCAGAAACACGTGGTAGAGCCGCGCCCGCGCCGCGTCGGGCATGGCGCGCAGCAGACCGTCCCAGGTGCGGGCAGCCAATGTTTCGTCGGTTTCGATACTTATTGTCTGGGCGAACAGCCCGCCCTGCACGGCCGCTTCGGGCTGGATGCTGCTCGGGGCCGAGCGCCGCTCATACACCCGGAACAGCACCGTAAGCAGGCCCTCGAAAGTGCCGTCGTAGGTGTAGTCGGCGGGCGGGTTGCTGAGGACCGGTGCGGGCCGGCGGGCGGCCACGGGGCCAACTTCGGTGGAAGAGTTGGGACGACGCAGGGGAGTGAGGGAAGGCATACGAAGCCCCACCCCCCGGCCCCCTCCCCTGCGGGGGAGGGGGAGCCTGACGAAGGTGAATAACTAGTTGATTATTGAAAAACTACGCAGACATTAATTGCCAGTCAAGCGGTAAATTTAGCGCGTTAGGCTCCCCCTCCCCCGAAGGGCTAGGGTGTACACATAAGTGGCAGGGCGGGATTAATTTTGGGTCAATGGCACAGTTTGGCGACCTTCGATTGGAAAAAAAAAGCGCGGTTTTACGGGCCGCGATTCAGCAGCATCACTGCCTGGTGGTGCGCCGCTTG
>JANXNW010000151.1 GCA_025353905.1 Hymenobacter sp. | reverse complement strand
AACCTGGTGGTGGGCGCGGTGGGCATCCGCTTCTACCAGGAGGTGAACGGCAAATACTACCCGCTCGACAACTCGGCCGGCGACGCGCTCACGATTGAGTACGTGGATTAGGCCACGCGCTGAGGGTGCGGCCGACCTGGACGGGTCGGCCGTTTTTCTTTTTACTTTCTTTTAACTCTCCATTTTATGGCAACTACTGCCTATCAGGAACAGGGTAAGCGTTGGACGCGCAAAGCGCTGGCGCTGCGGGCCTCGGCCGACAAGCGGGCGCGTCGGCTCGCATTGCGGCTCATTGTGGCCCTCACGGACTCTGACACGGCCAAGCGTCGGCTGGAGCGGGTGAACGTGCTCTACGGCACTACTTATGAGCCGGAAACGATGCTCGTCGAGGATATGCGGACGGCGGACCTCGGCGGCAAGCTCGGCATCTATGCCGGGGGCAGCCTGGAGGGCGCGCCGGCCCAGGTGGCCGCTCTTATCGCGGACGGCAACGGCGGCAATTTGCTGGCGCTCGAAGCGCTGTTCGGGGAAACGGCCAGCGGCACGGTGCCCGTTACGCCGCCGACTCCGGCGGCCTTTAACACGACGCTCAACGGGCCGAACGGCTCGGCTACGGGCGTGACGCTGACGGCCTCGGCGGGCGACAGCCTGAAGTACAACGAGCTGGCGACGGGCGGCAGCGCCCCGGCTTCGATGGACATTCAGGTGGCGGGCCGTCAGGTGGCGAACGTGGTCTATTTCGACCGCTACACCGGCCAGCCGTTCAGCTTCACGACGGGCGGCGTGACCCGGACGGGCACCTTCGGGCCGGTGGTAAACTACTAAGCCGGACGGCTTAGGGATGCGTGGGCCGGCCCTGGTGCGCAAGCTGGGGTCGGCCTTTTTTCTAACCCTTTAACTGCTTACTCAGATGGCTACTATCAGCAAAGCCCTGTCTGGTATTCTCTTCAATGCGGCCAGCCTGACGCTGGCCACGGCCCCGTGGAAAAATAACGTGCGGGCTATTTACGGCTTCAACCCGGCCGGCAATGGGTACCAGCTTTTCAAGCCGGGCAGCCTATTTAACTCGCTGACTGAGCTGGTTAGGAACGGCGTGTACATTGTGGATGCCGGGACGCTGGGCTTCGACATTGCGGACGCGCTTATCACAGTGCCGGCAGCGGTGCCGGCCGGGTTGGGTGCGGGGCCACTGAGTGTGGTATCTGCGCAATTCAGGCGCTCATTAGGTGGGATGTCATTCGATGCGCAAGTTGATGCCGGGGCTACTGATTACCGGCCCCTCGTGATGGGTCTGTATGACCAGGCCGGGGGGGTAGTCGGCTTACCGACTCAGTCGGCAGCAGCCGGCGGCTCGTTTAATTTCAGTAGCGGTACTTGGACCGGCGCTGCCTCGGGTACGGTGTACGTGCTGCGGGCTGCCGACTTGCTGGGGCACACCATTCAAGCTAACGTAACTATTCCGTAGGTTGGCTTTAGCTGACTGGTGTAGGATGAAAAAGCCGGCTTCCCGTGATGGGGAGCCGGCTTTTTGGTGGGTGGTAACTTACGCTGTCCTTCGGTTGTCGTCGCGCATCAGGCATAGACCCGGCCGAGTGGCTGGCCCAGCGTGAGCGGGTAGTTGACTGGCTGCTTCATACGCCCGGCGCGCTGCTCGGCGTAGCAGCGTAGCAGCTTGCCGTACTTCTTGCGGCCTTGGTGCATTTGCTCGGCCGTCAGCTTATGGACCCACACCTGTGGCTCTGTGCCTTTGGCGGGCCGCTTCTG
Organism: Hymenobacter sp.; assembly: GCA_025353905.1. Lineage (GTDB taxonomy): Bacteria > Bacteroidota > Bacteroidia > Cytophagales > Hymenobacteraceae > Hymenobacter. The sequence goes on along the minus strand of JANXNW010000151.1, from coordinate 5,892 downwards.
CACGGCAATGAGGACGACGCGCTGAGCTTGTAACACGTCGGCGTAGAGCGCGCCCTGCTGGTCGTAGCCGTACTTATCCACCGTGCTCAGGAATTGGTCAAGAGTGACGCAGCTCGTGGTTTTGAAGTCCACCAGGGTGCGGCGGCGGCCCTGGGGGCTGTCGATGAGCAGGTCGGGGCGGACTTTGACGAGCAGGCCGGTTGCCTCGTGGGCGGCGGTGTACGACTGCTCGGCTGCGCCGCGGTAGAGGACGTGGCGCGGGTAGCGGCGGCGGCGGATGGCGGCGGCCAGGGCGCCGGCGTTGGCCCACTGGGTGCGCTCGCGGCGCTCGGTCAGCACTTGGCCCAGGCGCTGGTACTGGTCAGGCTCGAGGATGGCGCTGTGAAAGTGGGAGCCGAAGGTGAGCGCGTCGGCCAGGTAGGGGCTGCTCAGGTCGCGGGCGCGGCCCAGCAGCTCGTCGGCCAGCCGGGTCAGGTCGGTGTTGCTGACGTGAGGCAGGGCGCGGTGCTGGGCCTGGGTGATGCCGGGCAGGTGGGTCAGGTTAGTAAACATGGGACTGGTTTTTAGTTGCTGGTTAGCCGCGAAAGCAGGGGCCGCAAACCGTAGCGGCGGCGGCCCCTGCGGCACTAGGCGGCGCTGGCGCTGGTGAGGCTGGCCTCGGCGAGCTGGGCGGGCTGGCGGGGCAGCTCGTAGCTGGCGGGCAAGCGGTAGCCCTGCACGATGCGCGTATCGGCCGCGCCGGTAATGGTTTCCTCGCGGTATAGGTCGTGGTCAGCGGCGAACTCTTGGCGGGCCTGCACCTCGGCTGGGTCGGCGGGGGTGTACATGAACTCGGCGATGAAATAGAAGCCGCCGACGGTCTTGTTTTCCTTCTTGCTGGCGGTGATGGTCAGCAGCACGTCAGTGAGCTTGAGGTCGTCGTAAAATAGGCTGGCGTTGAGCTTTTGCAGGTTCTCGACGCTGTAGCCGTGAAAGAGCACGGCACACACGGCCCCCGACTCGTCCACGAAAAACAGCTCCGCCCAGATTTTGCGGCCCATGTTGAGGATATTGTCGGAGAAAATGCGAAGGGCCACCGGGATGAAGCTAAGCGACTTGCCAATTTCCTTGTCGCCGCCGACGTTGAATTTGCCGGCTTTGGCATCGAAGCGGATTTGGCGGGGGTGGCCGGGCAGGTAGCGGAAGCGGCTGGTTTCGGTCAGCTCGCCGTCCTCGCTGACGGTGGCGGTGAGGTAGGCGCGGCTGGCGGTCAGGCTGGCGGCGGTGGCGGTGTCAGCGGCGGCACTTGCAGCGGCTGCGGTTTTGGGTTTGGGGGTTGCCATTGGGGCGGGTTGGGGTTGGTAGATGAAAAAAGTGGGGGCCGCTTGTCGGCGTGGCCCCCGATGGCCGTTAGGTGGTGGCTCGGACGTAGCCTAAGCCTTCGCACTGGTAGCACTCGTGGATGTCGCCGCCGTGAATCCAGCCGCCGCGCTGCGCTAGTTCGTGGTGGTTGGTGCCGCTGCCGTCGCATTTGGGGCAAGTGTTCATGTGGGGATTTATGTGCGGTGCCTCGTCTGGCTTGAGCAGTGCGGCAAGCCTGTTGCTGCGCTCGTTGGCGGTTTCCGGGTTACTCATGGGGGTTGGTGTGGGGTAAAAAAATGGTTGCCCCAAAGGGGTCCCGCCATTGTCGGCCGGCCCCCGGTGGCCGTTAGGTGGTGGCTTTGCGGGTGCCCCCGCATTCGGGGCACGTGAGCCAGCCGCTGGCTGGCCAGGGTATAGCATCGTCGGCCTCCCAATGCACCATTATTTGCCCGTCGCCGTGGCATCTAGGGCACTCGGGGCGCATGTCGTTGAGGATGGCCGCTGTGGTTGCTTTGCTGGCCGTGTAGGCGCTGAAAATGGGGGCTTTCATGGGGTGCTGGTGGGGGTAAGTGGCCCGCGCCGATAGTGGCGCGGGCCGGGTGGGTTAGCGGGTGGTGGGGGTAATGACGAGGCGGCCGGCCTGGACTTCGACCAGGGCGACGGCACCGGGCGGAAAGCCGGCGGCGGCGAGCCAATCACCGGACAGGGTGAGCTTGGCGGTGGTGCTCAGGCGCGGATGTAGGCTGCGGTAGTGCGTGGCTACCTTCAGGCGGCGGGGCTGGCTCATCGTGCGTAGTGGGCGCTGGCTTCGATGGCGGCGCGATAGGTAGCGCCCTGCGGGCTGGCCCAAAAGGCGGCGGCAGCGGCGGCGTAGGCGGCGCGGGCCACCTCGACGGCGGCGCGGGCGGCCTGGCGGGTGGGGCGGGCCTGGGCGAACAGGCCACAAAACCGCCACGTCTCGCCGCCCTCGACGGCGCGGCACAACTCGCGGGCGGTGCTGAGATTATCCTGGGCGCGGCTCAGCGCTTGAAGCGGCGTGAGCGGCTCGACGGCCGGCCCCGCTGCGGGGCCGGCCGGCCTGGTGGCCTGGCTACACATGAGTGGCGGGCGGGCAGTAGCAGTAAGCGAGGGGGCCGGCCTTGACGACCAGGCCGAAGCCGCAACGGGAGCAGACGAGCGCGAATGGGGCCGCGAAGACGTAGGCGGCAGCGGCGCGGCGCTCCTGGGTGCGCTGGCGGAAACTGCCCCAGACACGCGCGCGGCGGACGCGGCGGTAAAGCGGATGTAGGTAATAGGTGAAGTGTAGCATGGCTGTAAGAATTAGCCGTGAACTGCGCTGCGGAGTGGGCCGGGCCCAACTCGCGCCGCTGGCGCAAAGCGCCGGGGCCTTTCCCCGACTACTACACAAATATACTCTATAAAGCTCAAATACATACACTATTTACAAATTATTTTACACTTTATTTCTGTGTTTAATGTTGCTTTTTATGCGCTAGTGTCGTACCTTGTAGTATGAAAAATGCAATAAATGGCACAGGCACAGCATTGCCTGCGCCTGCTGGCCCGGTGGTGGCTGTGGTAGGCAGCCGAAGCGTGACGAGCTGCCCGGCGCTGCTGGCCCGGCTGGCGGAACTGGCCCCCGCCCAGGTGGTGAGCGGCGGCGCGGCGGGAGCCGACACGCTGGCCGCTGGGTGGGCGCGGGCCAATGGGGTGCCGCTGCGGGAACTGCTGCCCGACTACGCCGCCCACGGCGACGGCGCGCCCCATGTGCGGAACGCGGCGATAGTGGCGGCGGCGGACCTGGTGCTCGTGGTATGGGACGGGGCCAGCCGGGGGACGCTGAGCGCGGCGCGGGCGGCAGTGCGGCGGGGTCGGCGCTGCGAGTGGCTGGCCGCGCCCGCGCCCAGCGCCGCGCCGGTGGCGGGCGGGCTGGGGTTGTAGCCGCCGACGCGGCAGAAACGGGCAGAACGGCCCGCCAACGACCGCACGGCCCACGCTGCCCGATGGGTCCACCCGCGCCCCAAACGCGCGACAGGTCCAGCCGCTGACGTGCTGGCGGCCCTTGTGGTGCCGAGGGAGATGCACACCCTTGACTGACCTCGCCCAGGGGGTTCGGGGGCCGGGCTGAGGCCCCCGGTGCGCGCCGTAGGCCACACACACTCGGCGTAGCCGGCCTTGATTTAAGATGACCGGGCGCTTTTTCAGCGCCTGGGCATGGTAGCCGCCCTGCACGCTTCAACAAAGAGACTGGTTTCGGGCGGCGGAAACCTTATGCGTCGGCCGGGCTTGCTGCTGGGGCTGCCGCTGGGCTGCCGTAGCTGCGGCTGCTGGTGCCGCTCGGGCCGCTGCTACCGCGTGGCGGCCGACGTAGGGACGGACTTAGGAAACTGCTGGGGCTGCGGTTGGCGGCTGGTGTGGGACCGTGGAAACTGGGTAGCTGAGCGTAGGGGGCGCTGGCGCAAGCCAAAGCTGACCCCGAAGCGGGGCGGCACGGGGGTGTGGGAATGTGTGAAAGCTTTGTTTCGCACCGCTACGCTAAGCTTTTACACATTCCCACACCCCCGTGCCGCCCTAACAACTTCTGTAGCTGCTGTAATTGGGTTAGGTGGGTTCGTCAGGTCTGCATCAGCAGTAGCTCGTACCTCGACGCGATTACAACCGTTACCGTTGGTAGTAGTGGGTTGGGAGTTAGGGCAGAACAGCCAAGAGCCGCGCCCCGAAGGACGCGGCTGGCTGCCTACCAAGCCCGCAAGACGCGATGCCAGGCGACAAAGGCCCGGAAGGAAGACAACCGACAAGCCCGACGCGCAAGAAGCGGCGACGCACCGGAACCAAAACCGAAAGCGGACCGGCACACCCAGAAACCAGAAGGCAACTGGAAAACAGACACAAAACCCATGACAAAAGGCGCGGCGGGGAAGTGAACCGCTGCAACCGAGGGGCACGGGGACGCGGACGCTGCTGCCAGGGCGGGACAAAAAGTTTTTGAGAAATACTACCCGACGCAAGGAGGGTGGAGATTTCTCCAAAACTTTTTGGCCCGGCGAAGCGAACCCTTGCGGCTGCGGCCGGGTCCCCGTACCTTTTGGAAGCGGTGAGTGCCCCCGTCAATATCGGCTGTAACTGCTGCTGGCGTTGGCCCGCGTCAGCATGGCTCCGAGCTGAAACTGAGCGGCCGACTGCAACGCGGGGGCCTCGCTTGGGCGGTGCCGACGTAAGGAGGCTGCGCCCAAGCGAATTGGCAACCGCGCGGAATTTCTGCTGCTTGCGTTGATGTACGCTAGGGCTTGATGCGTCGGTGTTGCCTAAAATAATGCAATTCGTGGGTAAATGTAGCTGCAACCGTCAGCTAAATTGATTTGTTCGTAAGTTTGCGAATAATAACACACACTTTTACACCTCCGCAATATGGTCTTCAGTAGTAGCAAATTCGGACAAGAGGTCGAGATACTGGCCACTGGTGCCCTTGGTCAAATCGGCATCCACACGTTTACGCCATCGACCAGCGGCGAAATCGAGACGTTTATCCATACGCTGGTGCAGGTGGTAGTGGGCCTCGTAACCATCTATGCTACCGTGCGCAAGATGTTTCAGCAGCCGGAAGCGGTGGTAAGGCTGCCCGCTGCGGGGGCTGTTGCTGCTGCCGCGCCGTCCGTGCCCGATGGGCCGGCCGCGTTGGTTGCTGAGCCTGTCGCTGTTGTGCCTGCTGCCCCTGCTCCCACCATAACCGCTGCTGCTGATGTCGTCCGCGCCGCTGAATAGGGCTGTCGTGTCTGCTGCTGCTACTGGTGCTGCGCCGAAGCTGGCGCGGGTCGCGCCGACGCTCAGCCAAGCTCAGGCTGCGCGGCAGTTTGCGCGGCTGGCTGAGGCTGTGCCTCATTTGCGGGAGGCTTACCAGGTGGCGTTGGGGCGGTGGGTGGGGGACCCGGCGCTGCTGCTGCTGGGGCTACCCATCGTGACGGAGTGCTATCGTAGCCCCGGGCGGCAAGATGAGCTGTACGCGCAAGGGCGGAGTAAGCCGGGGCCGGTGGTGACGTATAAGCGCGGAGGCGAATCGAACCACAACAAGCGGCCGACTCCGGCTATTGATGTGGCCTTTCTGCTGGCCGACGGGTCGGTGTCTTGGTCGGGGCTGCTACTGAGCAAGTTTGCGCGGCTGATGAAGGCGGCCGACGCGCGGGTGCGCTGGGGCGGCGACTGGGACGGGGACGGGCGCAGCGACGACGAGAAGTTTCTGGACCGGCCGCACTTCGAGCTGCTGGGCTGAGCGGCTGACCTGACGACTCCTTTTGGCATATTTCACCTAAACCCTACTTTTATGAAGCTCTGGCAAATACTCGCTCAGGCTGCTATCGCGGTCATCACCCATTTTATAGAGAAGAAGCGCAAGCCGCCGGTGGAAAAGCTGTATGGGGTGGTCGGGTCAAAACGGACAGGGAGCTAAGGTAGATGATGAGTGGTATTCGAGTTCGACTTCGTGCGGGGTACGGTAGCCCAGAGCCGAGTGCAGGCGTTGGGTATTGTAGTAGTCATCCAGGTAGTGCGCCAGTT
>JANXNW010000125.1 GCA_025353905.1 Hymenobacter sp. | reverse complement strand
ACCCAGTCAATTGGCCCAGCCGATTCGATAGATTGTAAGAATTGCCAACCACCGGGATGGCCAGCGCGTTAGAAGCCACGAAACTGTAGCGGCTGTCCACTTGCTGCACGTTGTTGCCCAGAATAGCCTGAACACTCACGTCACCGAAGGTCTTGTCGATGCTCAGGAACAAGTCGGAGTTGAGGCGATTGAGCGTACTGGTCAGGTCCTGCACATAGCCTGTAAAGCTGGCGATGGACTTGGGCGAGTCGGGAGCCAGCGCAAACTGTTGCTGCGTGGTCAGGCTGGCCTGGCTGGTGTTGGTAGTGCCGATGCGGTAATGCAGGCTCGCCCAGTCGCGCACTTTGTACGAGAGGTCCAGGTTGCCCTGCACCGTGTTGCGCCGGTCGTTCAACCGGTTGGCATCAATGATAAAATAAGGATTGTAGTAGTAGGCGTTGTAATAGCCGTAGTTCTGCTCTGCAAACGGATTGTTTATGTAGTCCTTGTAAGACGTGAGCGGGGCCATTACCGTCGTGTTGAATACCTGCCAGTACACGGACGTGCTCTGGTCTAGGTTCGAGGTAACGTCGGCGGCCTGTTGCGAGTACGACGCGCTAAAGCCCATGTCGAAGCGGCCGAAATTGCGCGACGCGTTGAGGCGGAACGTGTTGCGGTCGAACTTGTCCTTCGGCACAATGCCATTGTTTTTCACGTTCTGGTACGAGACAAAGAACTTGGACTTGTCGTCGCCACCCGCGAACGAAATCCCGTTCTGCATCTGGTAGCCGTTGTTGAAAAACTTGGTTTTCTCATCCGGGCGAGCCTCGTAGGTCAGCATCTGCACCCGTCCGTCCGGCAGCCGCTTGCCAAAGGGGCGCATGGAGCCGTCGAAGCGAGGACCGTACTGCTGGTTTTCAAAGCTCTGGTATTGGTATCCGTAGCGCGTGTCAGGCGTATTGTCAGGCTTAAACACGGCTCGTCCCTGGCCGATGAGCGTGTTGTAGAAGTCAGGTGAGCCAGGGCCGAACTCCGTCTGAAATTTGGGCAGGAAAGCGATTGACTCGAACTGCGAGGTTTGCGAGAGCGTGATGCGGGGAGTGTTCCCCCCGCGCTTGGTCGTGATAATCAAGGCCCCGTTCGCGGCTTGCGAGCCGTAGAGCGAGGCTGCATTGGCTCCCTTCAGCACCGTAATATCGGCGATGTCGTCGGGGTTGAGCGCGCCGAGAACTTCGTTGGTCGAGATGACCCCATCGAGCACGATGAGCGCTTCGTTGTTGCCCGTGATGGAACGGTTGCCGCGCAGCGTGATGCGTGGCGTTGGGTTTACCCCATTGCTGAGCGTCTGAATCTGCAAGCCCGACACCTTGCCCGCCAAACCATTCACTACGTTGGTCGGGCGAGCCTGAGTGATTTCTTGGGCATTGAGCGAGGCCGTGGCGTAGCCTACCTGCTGCTGCTGGCGCTGAATACCGAGCGCACCCGTCACAACAACTTCGCCGAGCTGCTTCGCGTCGGTGGCCAGGGCCACGCTTACCGTGGTGCTACTGCCGATGAGCTTGTCAATCGAGGTATAGCCCACGAAGCTGAAAGTGAGCGTCTGCACCGTGGCGGGCACACTGAGCGAAAAAGCCCCGTCGGCATTGGTACTCGTGCCCAGGGTGGTGCCCTTGGCGAGCACCGTCACGCCGGGCAGGCCCTGCCCATTGGCCCGGTCCGTCACGCGGCCCGAGAGGGCCCGGTCTTGCGCCACTGCCTGGTGCCACAAGCAACTGAGCAGCAAGACCAGCAGAAGTGAAAAGTTCTTCATCATAAAGGTGGAAAAAAGTAAAAAATGAAAATTCGATGACTGCGGAGACAACTGAATTCGGGCCCAAGTTATCACATTCTTACCAAATGCTAACCTTTTCTTAAAATTTAAAGGTTTGCTGAACATGCTTGGTTGAAAGCCATGCTAACACGGTTGTTACCCACAGGTCTTGGGCTTTTAAACTCATCAGAGTGAATAAACCCCCTAGCCTATTGAAAGGCGACAGCCAACCCTACAGTTTCATCAACTAAAAATAAGCTCAATTTTAGGCTGTAAATCAAAGATGCTGAGGAACGTACTTATCAAAAACTATGCTATATTAACATCGTAGAAATATCATATTGGTGGCTGTGAAATCACAGAGTTGCCGAGAGGTGGTGTATCGCAACTGTCACGCCTGTGCTTTACATTGCGACCTCAATTCAGTTCATACCACGGGGCTTTAGCATTTTTTCTTTTACCCACAACCATTTTTCCAATGAAAAAAACCTTACTCATGGGCCTCGTGCTCATGCTTACCTTATTCCAAACGGCCCTGGCGCAAACGCGGGCGCTCTCGGGTAAGGTGATTGACCAAAAGACGGGCGAGGGCCTGCCCGGCGTGACGGTGCTGCTGAAAGGCACTTCCAACGGTTCCTCGACCAATGCGGACGGCTCGTTCTCACTGAACGTGACCGACGACACTGGCACACTGGTGTTTAGCTCCATTGGCTTCGTATCGCAAGAACGAGCAATCGGAAAAATGACGCAGTTTAACGTGGCGCTGGCCGCCGACATAAAACAGCTAAGTGAAGTAGTAGTAACGGCTCTGGGCATTGAGCGCGATGTGCGGACGTTGGGCTACGCTACGCAAGAAGTCAAAGCTGAAGCTATATCTCAGCGGGGAACTCCCAACGTGCTGGATGCCCTTCAGGGCAAAGTAGCGGGGGTTACCATTAACACTGCCAGCGGGCTGGCCGGGGCATCCACCAACATCTTGCTGCGGGGGATTACTTCTTTCACTGGGTCTAACCAACCTCTGTTCGTGGTGGATGGCATTCCGGTGAGCAACAACACTGACCGTACGGGGGATGCTTCGCTGGGCACCCTCGGGGGTGCGCAGACCGGCAACCGTATTCAGGACATCGACCCGGAAAACATCGAGAGCGTGAACGTGCTCAAAGGCCCGACCGCCGCCGCCCTGTACGGGGCACGGGCTGCTTCCGGTGCTATCATCATCACCACTAAGTCCGGCCGGGGCGCTCGTAACAAGAAGCTGGAAATCAATGTCAGCTCGGGGTTCAATCTCCAGCAGGTGTACGGGCTGCCCAAGCTCCAGAACCAGTACGGGCAGGGTACGAACAACCAGGTTATCACGCCCAACGGCAACGGCGACATCTTTTTCGCTTCTCTGAACTCCTGGGGTCCGGCTTTCGGCACGGCACCCACCCTGCAAAACGGGCTGCTACTGGCTAACGGCCAGAACCTGCCTTTTCAAGCTTACCCCGACAACATCAACTCATTTTACCGTCAGGGCCGACTGCTGACCAACTCGGTTAACATTAACAGCGGCGAAGCCAACCGCAACGTGTTTCTGAACGTGTCCAGCGCCAATCAGCAGGGCATCACGGAAACCTCCTCGCTAGACCGCATCAGTGTGCAGCTCGGCGGCAATACTAAGCTAGAAAACGGACTTCGTCTCAGTGGCTCAGTCAATTTTATTCAGTCCAATACGGTTGGTCCACTCGTGGGAAACGGCAACAGCGCCTTCGGCCAGCTGAATAACGTCACGCGCAGCTTCGACCTGGCCAACCAGCCCATCCAGACCCCGGACGGGAGGAACCTCTTCTTCCCCGGCAACGACAACCCTGTTTGGAGCCTGCGCAATAATCCCACCACCTCGAACTTGGCGCGCTTCGTCAACGTGCTCAAGGTTGGCTACGACATCCGGCCGTGGTTGTCCGTTGATTACCGCTTAGGTTACGACACCTACACTGACCGCCGCAAGCAGATTTACGCTCTGAGCGCCAACCGCCTGCCCACCGGCCGGGTGCTCGACCAGGTCTACCTCAACGGGGAGCTCAACGGCGATTTGCTGATTAACGCTAAAAAGGACAATATCTTTTTTGAAGGGTTCAACGCCAACTTGCTGCTAGGGCAGAACATCAACCAGCGGCGCTTTCAGACTATCCAGTCGGGTGCTGATAATCTAGTCTTCCCCGGCTTCTTTAACTCTTCGAATGCACTTGTTTTCAACAATGTAACCGGTGAGTCTAATAACTTGCAGCGCCTACTCGGCTACTACTCGCAGCTGAGCTTATCCTACAATAACTACCTGTTCCTAGAACTCACGGGTCGGGTAGACCAGGCCTCTACCCTGCCGGAGAAAAACAACACGTACTTCTTCCCGGCTGTGAGCGCGGGCTTCGTGTTCAGCGATGCTTTCAAGCTGACGAGCGACGTGTTCAGCTACGGCAAAATCCGGGGCAACGCCTCGCAGGTCGGCCGGCCGGCTGGGCCTTACGTTATTAATAACGTGTACAACGTGGAGACGCAGGGCAATAACGTTGCCAGTGTTAACTTCCCCATTACCTATCCTAGTGGCCCATTGGGAGGCTTTGCCATTAATAACACCCTGGCGAGCGGCCCCAATCTTAAGCCGGAATTTATCACCTCGTACGAGGCTGGCCTGAACCTGGGCTTTTTCAACAATCGCCTGTCGTTTGACCTGACGGCTTATCAGACGATAAGCACGAGCCAGATTTTCCAGGTGACGGTGCCGGCTAGCACGGGCTACACGGCGCGTATCGCCAACGTGGGTCGCATGGAAAACAAGGGCCTGGAAGCTATCGTTACCATTGCTCCTGTTCGCACCAGTGACTTCCGGTGGGACATCTCGGGTAACTTTTCGCTCAACCGCAACAAAATAACGGAGATATCGGAAGGGGTTACCCAGGTCGGCATCCCCGGTGGTAATTTCACCGGTACCACTCCTTCAATCGTAGTAGGTCAGCCTTACGGTGTTATCGTGGGTAACGCAAAGCAGCGCGACCCCACCACAGGCAAGTACCTGATTGACCCGACTTCGGGTTTATTCCTGCCCGAAACCCCCAACCAGGTTATCGCCGTGCCGCAGCCTAAGTGGCAGGCAGGTCTGACCAATACGCTCAGCTACCGCGGGATTGCGCTCTCGGCCCTGGTCGATGCGGTCGTGGGTGGCGAACTAGTGTCCTTCACGCAGGGCTTTAACCGCGCCCGCGGGGTTTTGGATGTGACGGGCGTCGACCGACTGGCACCCCGCGTCATTCCGGGAGTGATAGCGACCCGTAACGCAAACGGTGACATCACCAGCACACGTCCGAACAATATTCAGGTGGATGCGCAGTCCTATTGGCAGTCGTTCGGCTTGCAAAGCGACTTGAACGTGTACGATGCCACTGTGTACCGCCTGCGCGAGCTGTCGTTCGGCTACACGCTGCCTAAGTCCTTACTGACCAGGCTGCCCTTTGGTGGGGTTTCGTTCCAGTTCGTGGCTCGTAACCTGTTCTACTATGCCCCGAGCGTTGGTTTCGACCCCCAAATTAATACGCAGGGCGCGGGCAACATCCAGGGCTTGGACTTGCAAGGTCCGCCCAACACGCGCTCGTACGGGGCCACGGTGCGTTTCTCGCTTTAACTTAAATTTCCTACCTCTTACATGAACTTCACCGCTAATAAATCCTGGGCCATGCGCCTGGGGCTTGCCACCACGCTAGCCGTGGGCTCGGTGGGCTGCAAAAGCTATTTGGATGTCAATACCGACCCCAACAATCCGCCGGCCGTAACGCCATCGGCTTTGCTTTCCGGGGTAGAGGTAACTACGGGCTTCGCGGTGGGTAACGACCTGAACCGGGTTTCCTCGCTGCTGATTCAACACACCGCAGGGGTGGCCAATCAGGTAGCCACGTACGATACCTATGGCCTGCGCGGCTCGTTCGACAACCAGTGGAACGGCGAACTGTACTCGGGCTCCCTCATCAACTCCAAGCTGTTGATTGACCAGGCGCAGGGTGGCAGCCCGGCCTACGCCGGCATCGGCAAGCTGCTGCGCGCCTACAACTTTGCCCTGACGACTGACCTCTGGGGAGACATCCCGTACTCGCAGGCCAATCTGGGAGCGGATAACCTACAGCCGCGTTTCGACAAGCAACAGGATATCTACCAGGGTAACAGTGCCCAAAACATCCAGAGCTTGTTTGACCTAGTGCGCAGTGGGCTGGCAGATATCAATAGCACGGCTCCCAATGTCTTCACGCCTGGCAACGACGATGTCATATATCAAGGCCGCCTGGCGCAATGGAATAAGTTCGGCAACATGATGCTGCTGAAACTGGCAACTACCATCAATCGAAAAAACCCCCAACTGGCCGCGCAGGTCGTGAAAGAAGTGTTAGACAAGGGCGCGGCTGCCGTAATGACGACGAACGCGGACGATGCAGAAGTGCCCTTTGGCGTTACTCCCGGTAACCAGAATCCCATCTACACCTTCAATACGCTGGTTGTCGGCACCCGCCCAAACGACCAGCTACTAAGCCGGCGTTTCCTGGATTCGTTACGTTCGCCCAAACCAAATGACCCGCGGCTGCCGCGCTTCTGGACGACCTCTCCGGCTAACGGAGCAGCGGCTGTTACACCTTTTGGGACTTTCACGGGCTTCGATAACGCTAACCTCGGTACGCAGGCTGCTCCAAACGCGGCTAATCGGTCGCGGGTTGGGGTGTATCAGTCAGGTATCTCTGGCGAGGCGCCTATTCGCCTCTTGACAAACTTCCAGCGTTGTTTTATCCTAGCGGAGTCGGCGCTACGACTTGGCACGGTGGGCGACGCGCAAGCGTTGTTTCAGGAGGGCATCCGGGCATCTATGACCAAAGCAGGCGTATCTGCCACGGATATTACCACCTACTTCACGGCTAATCCGCAGGCTGTAACCTTGCGTGGAACGATGGAGCAGCGGATAAATCAAATCATTACCCAGAAATGGATAGCTTGGTGCGGTAACGGTTACGAAGCCTACAACGACTATCGCCGCACGGGTTACCCCCGCCTGCAGCCCGTGGCGAACTTCGACCCCGAATCGAAAGGCAACATCCCGCGTCGCTTGTTCTACCCGCTGTCCGAAATCAATGCGAATGGGAACAATGTGCCTACTCCGCAGCCAGACATTGCGACCGCAGTCTGGTGGGATGTACGCTGAGGAAAGCCGCAGCTCCAACAACTTTAAACAAGCCCATCAAATGAAAAGACTTCTAAAATTTGCATCGTTAGGGATGCTTCTGCTGGGCCTGGGTGCCTGTAAGAAAGACTACGGTCCTAACTCCATCGGTCCGATACAGGATAGTCCCGCCGAAATCCCGGTAACCGTTACCAATCAGGATGTTTACGAGCGGTACCCGATTATCATCGTACGCGGAGCGCCGGCTACGGCCGCTGCCGCCCTGACCGGTGACATTCCATTCGTCATCACTTTCCAGATTCCAGCGGGCTCGGGTACCATCAAGGAAATCACGCGGGTACAAACGGGCAATACGGGCCTTAACTTGCTGCAAAACGGCACCGTTGCGCAAGCTTACAACTTCAATGGAACCACCGGCTTGACACCTACGGTCGGAAACGGTACCAATACCATCACCTTCCGGACCAGCCTGGCAGACTACCGCGCCTATCGTACTAGGGTGGGAGCCGTTATCGCAGGTAACGCGGCCGTAGTAGACACGGGTACTAATACGCCACAAGCCCCCAACTTTTTGCGTTATTTCTTCGTGCTTACCCTAGCAGATAACACGCAAATTATTCCGGTAGAGGTGAGGATTCGCCTGCTCTAGGTTGAATAGCTTCTTTCACAAAAAACCCCCACCTATTGATTTAGGTGGGGGTTTTTTGTAAGCTTATCAAGCCTGAGCTTACAAAATATACTGGCTCATATCCCGATTCTTAACCATATCCCGTAAGCGCTCTTCCACCAGTTGCGCCGTTATGACGAGCGCCGCGCCGGCCGCGATTTTGTCGGGTACGTCGAAGAGTAATTCGTTGAGCAGGCGGCTCATGACGGTGTGCAAGCGGCGGGCACCGATGTTTTCTACTTCGGAGTTTACTTCGGCGGCGATGTCGGCGATGCGCAGCAGGGCCTCGTCCTCGAAGGTCAGCGTTACGTCTTCGGCTTGGAGCAGGGCCTGATACTGCTTGGTGAGGGCGTTTTTGGGGTCTTTGAGGATGCGGTAGAAGTCGTCTTTGGTCAGGCTCTGCAGCTCGACGCGGATGGGGAAGCGGCCTTGCAGCTCGGGGATGAGGTCGGAGGGCTTGCTCACGTGGAAGGCCCCGGCGGCGATGAACAGGATATGGTCGGTGTTGACGATGCCGTACTTGGTGTTCACGGCCGAGCCTTCGACGATGGGCAGCAGGTCGCGCTGCACGCCTTGGCGGCTCACGTCGGGGCCGCCCGATTTGCCGTTGCCGCCGCTGCTGGCTACTTTATCAATCTCATCGATGAAGATGATGCCCGAGTTTTCGGCCTGCCGAATGGCTTCCTCCTTGATTTCATCCATGTCGATGAGCTTGGCGGCTTCCTCATCGAGCAGCGCCCGGCGGGCTTCAGCCACGGTCACTTTGCGCTTGCGCTGCTTTTTGGGCAGCATGTTGCCCAGCATGTCCTGCAAGCCGGCCATGGTGGCTTCGTCCATCATGCCAGGGGCGCCCATAATGCCCACGTTAGGGCCGCTCTGGGCAACGTTGATTTCGATGCGGCGGTCTTCGAGCTCGCCGTTGCGGATTTTCTGGCGAAAGCGCTCGCGGGTGCGCTCGTTCAGCTCCTGGTCGGAGCCGGGCACGGCCTCACCGTCGGCGCTACCGTCGGTGCCGTTGCCGAAACCCAGGCTGCCGCGCCCGCTGCTGGCCGCGGCCGTTTTGAGCGGCGGGATGAGCGCGTCGAGAATGATGTCTTCCACGGCCTGGGCGGCCTGAGCTTTGACGGCCTCCTGGCGGCGGGCACGCAGGCGGCTCACGGCCTGCTCGGCGAGGTCGCGCACCATGCTCTCCACGTCGCGGCCCACGTAGCCGACTTCTGTAAACTTACTGGCCTCGACCTTTACGAAGGGCGCATCGGCCAGGAAAGCCAGGCGGCGGGCGATTTCGGTTTTGCCCACGCCGGTGGCCCCAATCATGAGGATGTTGTTGGGCACGATTTCCTTTTGCATATCGGCCGGGGCGTGCAGCCGTCGCCAGCGGTTGCGTAGCGCGATGGCCACGTGGCGTTTGGCCTCGTGCTGGCCGATGATGTATTTATCCAGCTCGGCCACGATTTGGGCCGGAGTGAGGTAGTCTTGCATACTAGGGATGAGAAGTGAGACTATGAGACACGAGAAGTGAGACGGACGATGATGGCTCGGAAGCAAACGTCCGTCTCACTTCTCATGTCCCACAGTCCCATGTCCGATGTTTATTGGCCGAAACGTCGGCTCAGGGTGAAATAATTGCTCGACCCCGCCGCTTGCAGCGTGGCGTAGGTGTAGTCGAGTTGAAACTGCGATATTTTAATCATCGTCCCGAAGCTGAAGCCGGCCCCGCCGCCTACGTTGGCCAGGCGCAGTTCGCGGGCTTGTAAGTGATTGTAGCCCAGGCGCAGGCGCAGGCCGGTGCCCAGGATTAACTCAGTGCCCACGGCAAAGTGGCGGGCCAGGTTATCGGCCCAGTTGAAGCGGGGTTGCGCGCTAGGGTTGTTGGGGTCGAGGCTGGGGCGGGTGCTGGGGTCGAGGTACTGAATGTCCCAACGCTGAAGCTGCTGGGCGGTGAGCGTGAAGCGCAGCGGCATGTGCTCGGGCTTAATAGTCAGGCCGAGCTGCACGTCGAGCGGCAGCGGGTCGTGCGCGCCGGCCAGGTAGGGCTTCACCAGATAGCCCGCGTTCTTCACCACCAGCCCGACTGTAAAGTCCTGCTCGCTGGGCTTGTAGAGTACCCCCGCGTCGGCGGCCAGGCCCACGGCCCGGTTGCCGGCCAGGCCCGACACGGCCAGCTTGGCCGTCAGCCCCACCGTGAACTTACCCCAGGTGCGGGCGTTGGCGGCGGCCAGCGCGTATTCGCTCACCCCGAACGTGCCCAGCGAGTTGCCCGCCGCGTCGAAGCTCTCGAATGAGCCGTAGTTCAGATACGTCAGCCCCAAGCCGAAGCGCCCGCGTTTTTCGGTATTAAACGCATACGCCGCCGTGCTCTGGCGAATGTCGGTTACGTAGGCCACGTAGGTTACGGCCGCCGCGCCGTCGGTGTCTGTCTGCAGCAGGGCGGGGTTGGCCAGAAACTGGGTCGGGTCGGCGCTGCGGGCGGAGGCCGTCAGGCCACCCATGGCCGCCACCTGCGCCGAGGGCGGCAGGCTCAGAAACTGGAGCGCGGCCCGGCCGCCAATTTGGGCCTGGGCCGCCAGGGGCGCGAGTAGCAGGAGGGCGGCGAGCGGCTTCATTACCCGAAAGTAAGGCGTATTTTTAGTGATTAATATTCGGCCGTGTTAAGCTTGGTGAATATTATGCTTGCCCTGACTAGAAGAACTTCGACCACGAGCCAGCCAAAATATCGCACCGCACTCGGTATAATCGGCCATTAATCACTAAACGCTAACCACTGCTACTGCACTTCTACGCTCGGCCCCGCTGGCACCGGCGCATCGTCGCGGATAGGCAGCGGCTGGGGGCGCGCCACGAGCTCGGGCAGCAGGGCAGCGGCGAGTACGTCGTCCACGCGCTCGGCGTAGTGAATGGTGACGCCTTTCAGATACTCAGTGGCGATTTCCTCGACGTCCTTGCGGTTTTTGGGCGAGAGGATGATGAAGTCGATGCCGGCGCGGCGGGCGGCGAGCAGCTTCTCCTTGATGCCACCCACCGGCAGCACCCGGCCGCGGAGCGTGATTTCACCGGTCATGGCCATGCGCGGGCGCACCCGGCGCTGGGTGTAGCTGGAGGCGATGGCCGTCAGGATGGCGATGCCCGCGCTGGGGCCGTCCTTCGGAATACCGCCTTCGGGGAAGTGAATGTGCAGGTCGTACTGCTCGAAGAGGCGGTAGTCGATGTCCAGCTCGTCGGCCCGCGAGCGCAGGTAGGAGAGGGCCGTAATGGCCGATTCCTTCATCACGTCGCCGAGTTGCCCGCTGAGCGTGAGCTTGCCCCGGCCCCGGCTCAGCAGGCTTTCTACGAACAATATATCGCCGCCGACGCTCGTCCAGGCCAGGCCCGTTACCACGCCGGCCGTGTCGTGGTCCTGGTCCTTGTCGCGGTCGAAGCGGGCCGTGCCCAGGATGCGCAGCACGTCGGCCGGGTCGAGCTGGGCGGGCAGCTTTTCGCGGCCGGCTTTGCGGCGGGCCAGGTGGCGGGTGAGGGTGGCCAGCTGGCGCTCCAGGCTGCGTACGCCGCTTTCGCGGGTGTAGTCGTCGGCCACGCGGTGCAGGGCCGCGTCGGTGATTTTGACTTCCGTCTCGCCCAGGCCATGCTCGCGCAGCTGCTTGGGCCAGAGGTGCTTGCGCGCAATCTGGACTTTCTCTTCCTGGGTGTAGCCAGTCAGGTCGATGATTTCCATGCGGTCGCGCAGCGCGGGCTGAATCGTGTCGAGCGAGTTGGCCGTGGCGATGAACAGCACCCGGCTCAGGTCGTACTCCACCTCCAGGTAGTTGTCGGTGAAAGTCGAGTTCTGCTCCGGGTCGAGCACTTCGAGCAACGCCGAGCTGGGGTCGCCCCGGAAGTCGCTGCTCACCTTGTCAATCTCGTCCAGAATAATGACCGGGTTGCTCGCGCCGGCCTTTTTTATTTGGGCGATGATGCGGCCCGGCATGGCCCCGACGTACGTTTTGCGGTGCCCGCGAATCTCGGCCTCGTCGCGCACGCCGCCCAGGCTCAGGCGCACGTACTTGCGGCCCAGCGCCGTGGCGATGCTGCGGCCGAGCGAAGTTTTGCCTACGCCGGGCGGGCCGTAGAGGCACAGAATCGGGGCCTTCAAATCCTGCTTGAGCTTGAGCACGGCCAGGTATTCGAGGATGCGCTCCTTCACTTTTTCCAGCCCGAAGTGGTCGGCATCGAGAATGCGCTTGCTGTTTTTGAGGTTGAATTTGTCCTTCGTGACCGTGCCCCAGGGCAAATCCAGCAAATACTCGATGTAGTTGAGCGTGACCGGGTAGTCGGGGGCCATCTGGTTGAGGCGGCCGAGCTTGGCCAGCTCCTTCTCAAAGTGCTTGCCCACGGCTTCGGGCCACTGCTTGGCCTGGGCGCGCTGGCGCAGAGCGGCCACGTCGTTTTCGGGTGAGCCCTCGCCCTGGCCCAGCTCGTCCTGCAGGGTTTTGAGCTGCTTGCGCAGGAAATATTCCCGCTGCTCGGCGTCGATGCCGGTGTGGGTTTTGGTGCGGATGTCGTGCTTGATTTCGAGCAGCTCGACTTGGCGCAGCAGCGCTTCGAGCAGCTGCCGGCCTTGCTGCTCGGGGTCGGCCAATTCGAGCAGGGCTTGCTTGGCGGGCAGCTCCAGCTGCACGTTCGACGACAAAAAGTGAATCAGAAACGCCGACGACTGAA
Organism: Hymenobacter sp.; assembly: GCA_025353905.1. GTDB lineage: Bacteria > Bacteroidota > Bacteroidia > Cytophagales > Hymenobacteraceae > Hymenobacter. The sequence goes on along the minus strand of JANXNW010000125.1, from coordinate 5,946 downwards.
TGCCTTCGAGCATGGCCCGCGCCTCCATCGGAATTTCGGGGGTCAGCTCCAGCACTTTGATGGCAGCTTCGCGCAGGCTTTGCAGCAGCACCAGCTCACCGTCAATATCGGTGTCGAGGGCGCGCTCATCGAAGTACTCAACCCGGGCCGTGAGCTGGGGCGTGAAGCTGAGCTGCTCGCCCACCCGAAACCGCAGCTGGCCCTGAATGATGATGGTAATGCTGTCGTCGGGCTGCTCGATGAGCTTGAGAATGCGGGCCAGCGTGCCCACCGGGTGCAGGTCGTCGGTGCCGGGCTCGTCGGCATCGGGCTGGCGCTGAGCTACTACGCCCACGAATTTATCGGCCTGGACGGCGAGCTTGCGAATGAGGCGAATGCTTTTTTTGCGCGTTACCGTGACGGGCAACACGACACCCGGAAAGAGCACCGTGTTGCGCACCGGCAGCAGGGCCAGCGTGGCGGGTGCGTCGGCGGCGGGCAGCAGATGGTCGGGGTCGGCGGCCATGATGGCAATGGCTTCGGAAGACGAGTCGGGGCCGCCGGCGAATGTGCGGGAGAAGGCGCGGGGAAAGGTAACGGGCATTGGAACGTGCAGAAAAACGGGCGCGGCCGGGGCCAGTGGAGCCGGGCTGCTGCCACTCTGGCAGCAGCCCGGCCTCTCGGCTAAAGGTAGCGGACGCGGGCGGCTGCAGGCGGCTGCGGGCACAAGGGCCGTGCCAGCGCTCCCGGCCCGGCCAAAGCGACGCGGGGTTGTTGGCCGGGCCCATCAAATTGGCGGCTTACGGCAGTTTCGGGAGCTGTGTACCTGGGCGCGCTTGGTCCCTGACTCCGAAACCGTTCTGACTTACGGCGGCTGGGTGTGAACTTGCGGCCTTTTCCGCTTTTGCCCGTCACTGTGCCTATGCTCAACTATCTACCTACTCGTTGCTTTTCGTGGGGCTGGGGCTGGCTGCTTGGATTGGGGCTGCTGCTGAGCGGAGGAGCCGTTTGGGCGCAGCGCGCGGCCCCAGCGCGGCCCAGCCCGCGCCGACCCGCACGAACCGCCGCCGACACCGTAGCCCGCCGCCCAGCGCGACCCACGCGGCCCGCGCGGGTCGCGCGCGCTGGGCCTATGCGCCGCGCTCACCTGCGCCCGCACCCCGACGGCACCCCCGCGTTTGGGAACGTGAACGTGCTGCCTTTTTTCGAGAATAAAAAAGCGCTGCGCGCCATCCAGCGGGCCGAGCGGCGGCACCGCTATGCCGAAGCCCGCGGCTTGCTCACGGCGTACATCGGGCAGTTTGGGGTGGAGAATTTTCGGCGCGACAACGACCTGCTCTGGCACCTGGGGCAGCTCTTGCAGCGCGACCCGACCCAGCAGGAGCTGGCCAAGGCGTACTACCGGCTCGCCCTCAAGCACCGCTCCCGCGAGCTGCGCCGGGTGCAGCTCTACTACGACTCGCTCGACGCGAAAACGGCCGACCTCTACGTGCCCGTCAAGGAATATTACGACCTGGTGGACTACCGCAAGAACATCAACACCCTGCACCCGCCCAAAAATGAGTCGGCCAACATGGGCGCGGCCGTCAATTCGCGGTTCCCCGACTACGGGCCGGCGCTGGGGCCGAGCGACTCGGTACTGATTTTCAGCTCGAAGCGGCAGCAGCGGCCCGGCATCGTGGCTCAGGTAGACGAGAATCTCTACCTGAGCCGCCGCGACGGCCCCGATTACTGGACCGATGCCGAGCCGCTGCCCAAGCCCATCAACTCGCAGTACAACGAAGGGTCGGCGTGCTTGTCCAGGGACGGGCGCACGCTGTTTTTTGCCCGCTGCGAGTGCCCGAGCTGTCACGGCAACTGCGACCTCTACACCGCCCAGCGCGGCCCCGACGGCAAGTGGAGCGTTCCCAAAAGCCTCGGGCCGCTGGTCAATTCGGCCGCCTGGGACTCGCAGCCCACGCTTTCGCCCCGCGAAGACACGCTCTACTTTGCCTCCGACCGCATTGGCGGCTTTGGCATGAGCGACCTGTACTACTCGGTGAAGGGCAAGGGCGGCCAGTGGGGCCAGGCTATGAACCTGGGGCCAGTCGTGAACACGCGTGAGAGCGAGGTGAGCCCGTTTTTCCACCCCAAATATCAGGTGCTCTACTTCAGCTCGCGGGGGCAACTGCTCAATTTCGGCGGCTTCGACATTTACAAAAGCTACCGCGTGGCCGGCCGTTGGCAGGAGCCCAAAAACATTGGTCCGCTCGTTAACGGCAAGGGCTCGGAGTATTACTTCACGATTGATAGCCAGAGCAAAAACCTGTATTATGCCCGTTCTGAGGTGCAGGACGTGCCCAACCTCGACCTGTTCTCGTTTCCGCTGCCGATGGAGGCCCAGCCCCAGGCCACGACCCAGGTGTCGGGCATCTTGCTCGACTCGGTGAGCGCCCGCCCGCTCAAGGGCGTGGTCAGCATCATGGACCTGGACAACGGCATCGAGGTGGCCAGCAAATACCTGCGGGCCGATGGCTCGTTCAACTTCGAGCTGCTCGACGGCGCGCGCTACGCCCTGCTCATCCAAAGCCCGGAGGCGTTTTCGGTCGAGAAGCGCTTTAATTTGAAGAGCGACACGGTGATGACGCTACTCACCAACAGCATCAACTACAAGCTGCCGCTCATCTTCAAAAATATTGAGTTTGAGGCCAGCCGGGCGACTATTTTGCCGGCCATGCACTCCACCCTGGACCGCATCACGCTCTTTCTGGCCGACCACCCCAGCTTCCGGCTCAGCATCGCGGGCTACACCGACGGCCGCGGCGACCCCGACGTGAACGAGCGCCTCTCGCAGGACCGCGCCGAGGCCATCCGGCGCTACATCGAGCGCCAGGGTAAGATTGCCCCCGCCCGCCTCGAAAGCTTCGGCTACGGCGCCAGCAAGCCCCTCAAAGACGAGCTCACCGAGGCCGATGCCCAGGTAAACCGCCGCGTTGAGTTCCGCCTGCTCAAGCCCGACGACGGCAAAACTCCGCCGGGTGGGGCGGGTTGGAACTAGGGCGGCGGAGCGTAACTTTCTGCTTTAACCAACGCTCCATCACAATGACCATTCGCGAGCAGATTATTAAGGAAGTGGCTACGACCGAAGACGCGCAGCTTTTGCACGAGGTGCTGGAGTTTCTACACCAGCATAATCGGCGGGAACCGGACCGGCCGCGGCGCGGCAGCTACGAGGCGTTTATGCGCTATCGGGGCACGATTACGGAAGAGGAAGGCCAGGAAATGACGGACATAATTAACCGTGAATTCAACAATATTGAGGGCGAATGGTAGCCATTGACACGAACGTCGCCATTGCGCATTTCCGCGGCCAGTTGAGCCTGCCTGCAGGTGTCGGAAAAGAGGACTTTGTTTTGCCCGTAGTGGTGGCGGGCGAACTATTATTTGGCGCGCGAAACTCGGGTCAGCCGGGTCGGAACTTAGCGCATTACCGCAGCTTCATCTACGACCTGGATATGCTGTTGCTGGATGCTCTCGCCGCCGAGCACTACGCCGAAATTCGCCTACACCTGAAACAGCGTGGCCGGCCCATCCCCGAAAATGATAGGTGGATTGCCGCCATTTGCCGGGCGAACGAGGTGCCCTTGTTTACGCTCGACCGCCACTTCAGCGAAGTGCCCAGTCTGCAATTGGTCGGCGCGTAAAACCGACCGCCTACGCCGGCCAGTCGCGCGCCAAATCCTGCTCGCGCATGCATCGGAAATGTCCCTGCGGGCACTCTGCGAACCCGATTTTCGAGCACGGCCGGCAGGATAATCCCGGCACTTCGAGCACCTGAAACTCGGTGCGGTAGGGGTACATGCCGAAGGCGGGCACGGTGTTGCCCCACACGCTGAAAATGGGTTTACCGAACGCCGCCGCGATGTGCATCAGCCCCGTGTCGTGGCTGACGACGAACTGGGCCTGCCGCAGCACCGACGCCGACTGATGCAGCGAAAACCGCCCGCAGGCATTGTGAATGAGCGAATGAGTGAATGAGTGAGGAGGCTTGGGGAAATAATAAGGGTTGGCCGGAATCTGGGCGGGGCGGGCGGGGGCGGCACCGGGGGCTTGCTGGGCGAAGGCCGTCTCGATGAGGTCGGCGGTGGTTTCGTCTTCGGGGCCGCCGAGCAGCACCACGGGCAGCGGGGCGAGGCGGGCTACGAGCTCGATGAGCTTCTCGACGGGCAGGCGCTTGGTGGCGTGCTGCGCGCCGATGGCCACGGCCGCGTAGCGCCCCGGCCGGCAGCCGGGCAAAGCGGCGGCGATGTCCACTTCCTGGCCCGGTGGGATGAAATAGTCCAGGCCCCGGCCGTCGTCGCGGATGCCGAGCGGGGCAGCGGCCGCCCGGTAGCGGTCCACGACGTGGAGCGGCGGCAGCCGGTTGATTTTGGCCCGCACCAGCAGCCACTTCTGCCAGTTGAGCTTGTCGAAAGCCCGGCTCGGCACGCCCGGCAGCTGCAAGCGCAGCAGGCGGGTGCGCAGGTTGTTATGTAAGTCTACCACGAAATCGAAGCGCTCGGCCCGCAATTCCTGCGTGAGTTCTCGCAGGCTGCCGCTGAGCACGTGAATTTTAGCTACGTGCGGGTTGGCCGCCAATAGGTCGGCGTAGGCGGGCTTGGTGGCGAAATGCACCTCCGCGCCCGGCACCTGCTCGTGCAGCTGTCGCAGCACCGGCGTCGTGAGTACGATGTCGCCGATGGAAGAAAAGCGCAGCACGAGGATTTTCATGTAACACCAAGCCCCAGCTTGGTGCCGCGGCGGGTTAGTTGTTGTGTGGGGTCGGGTAGCTTGGGCACCCCTCCGGTGGCAGCTAGGGCTTGGCTCCGCTGTCCTTCGGTTAGTGTTGCGTGCGGGTGTTCACCAAGCTAGGGCTTAGCTACGCTGTCCTTCGGTTGGTGTTACGCTGTTTAAAATACGCCGCTACTTCGTCCACCGACTTGGCGTTGAACGTCATTTCCTTCGTCAATAACCCCTTGCGGCCACTCAGCACGCCGTAGCGCATATCGGCGTAGCCGTCGGTGTGGTGGGCATCGGGGTTGATGCTGAGCTGTACGCCCTGGGCCAGGGCGTAGCGCACCCAGCGCCAGTCGAGGTCGAGCCGCCAGGGGTTGGCGTTGATTTCGATGATGACCTGGTGCTGGGCGCAGGCATCAATAACGGCCTTGAAGTCAATGGGGTAGCCGGCGCGGCGCAGCAGCAGTCGGCCGGTGGGGTGGCCGAGCATGGTCGTGTGCGGATTCTCGATGGCCCGCAGCAGGCGCTCGGTGGCGCGCTGCTCGTCCATCTTCAAATTAGCATGAATACTGGCCACGATAAAGTCGAACGAGTCGCGCGTCTGCTCGTCGTAGTCGAGCGAGCCATCGCCCAATATATCGGCCTCAATGCCCTTGAAAATGCGAAACGGAGCCAGCTCTTGGTTGAGCTCATCGATTTCGCGCTGCTGCTGGCGCACCCGCTCCGGCCCCAGCCCGTTGGCGTAGTGCGCGGCCTGCGAGTGGTCGCAGATGCCGAGGTACTCGTAGCCCGCATCGCGCAGGAACGTAGCCATCTGGCGCAGCGAGTGGTTGCCGTCGGAATACGTGCTGTGGTTGTGGAGCGAGCCGCGCAGGTCGGCGTCTTCGAGCAGGCGCGGCAGCTGCCCGGCGGCAGCCAGCTCAATTTCGCCCAGGCCCTCGCGCAGCTCAGGCACCAGATAATCAAGGCCGGCGCGCTCGTAAAGCGCCGCTTCGCTGGCAAACGTCTCGCGGCCCGCCAGCTGGCGCAGCGTAAGGTAGGACGCCGCCTTCGCTGCGTCAGGCAAAACGGCGCTCAAATGCGCCTCCGTCCCCGTACTCAAAAACAACTGATTCACAAACTCCGGAGCCCGCACCACGCGCACCTCTACGCCCACGCCCGAGTCAGCGGCGGTGCCGCGCCAGGCCCACGGTCCCGAGCGGCGCGGGTCGG
>JANXNW010000117.1 GCA_025353905.1 Hymenobacter sp. | reverse complement strand
TCGCTTTCGGAAGGGCTGCCCCAGCTGCAGCTGCCCGGAAGCGGCGACCAGACCGGCAATGCCGGCATCTACGCCATACCCGGCCGGCCTTTCCCCGCCCTGTTGGGCACGGACTACAGCCGCACGCCCGATGGCAAGGTCATAATGACCAAAGTAGTGGACCAGGTGGACGACAAGCAGGTGCGCTACGTGCCACTCCGCGACCCGACGCTGCAGTACCTGGGCAACACCCAGCCTAAGTTCCGGTATGGCTTCAACGCCAACATTTCGTACAAAGGCTTCACGATAGCGAGCCAGGGGGAACTGCGTACCGGGTACGTGGTGTATAACGGCATCGGCAGCGACCTTGACTTCACGGGCGGCGGCATTCGCAGCGTCCAGTACGGCCGCAAGGACTTCGTTTACCCTAACTCCGTGGTACCCGGCCCCAACGGCACTTTTGTCGATAACAGCGGCAGCAACGCGGTAATCACGCCGGGCGGCTCGGAATTCTGGGCCAACAACCCCGACTGGAACCGCAACATCGCGTCGAACTACGTTACGTCGGGCAAGTTTTTCAAGGTTAGGGAGCTGTCGATAGGCTATGCCATTCCGTCCAGCATGCTGTCGAAAATTGGGGTCATCAAAGGGGCTTCGCTGGTTTTCTTCGGCCGCAACATTTTCACCTGGGTGCCGAAGGAGAATATCTACACAGACCCCGAATTCAGCGGTACGCTCATTGGCAGCAACGCGACGGGTATCAACTCCTTCCTGCAAACGCCGCCCACCAAGTTTTACGGTGGCACGTTCAACGTAACCTTCTAATCCGAATCTGTTTATGAAAGTATTTTCTAAATTACTGCTCGCCGCGGGCCTCGTAACGGCAGCGAGTAGTTGCAAGTCGTTTCTCGACATTAACGACAACCCGAACCAGCCCACTACGGTCACGCCGGATGCGATTCTGGCGCAGGCCCTGACGGCTACGGCCGCCAATTACAATGGCGGTGCCTCACTCGGCGCGGGCATCAGCCAGTTGGACTTTAACTCGTACGGCAGCTTCGTGGCCGGTTACTGGGGTAAGTCGGGCACGGTGAGCGGCTACGCTCCCGAGCGCACGTACACCTACAGCTCGAACTACCAGCAAAACCTGTGGACCGTCACCTACCGCAACCTGAATGACTATAACATCATTCAGCAGCAAGGCACGGCCACCGGCTACCCGCGCCACGCGGCCATTGCCCGCATCATGAAGGTGTACAACTTTTTGCTGCTCGTGGATGAGTACGGCGATATTCCGTACACCAACGCGCTGCAAGGCTCAACGGCCGTAGCGCCTAGCTACGACAAGGCGGCTGATATTTACAAAGACTTCATTGTGCAGTTGAAAGGGGCCGTCGCCGACATCAACGCGGTAGCGCCCCGCTCGCGCACGGTAGGGCCTGAGGATGTGGTTTTCGGAGGCGACATGGTGAGTTGGAAGCGCTTCGCTAACAGCCTGCGCTTGCGCATCCTGCTGCGCGAGTCGCAGACGACCGACGCGGCGCTCAATACGTTCGTCGCCGCCGAGATGAAGGCTTTGCAGACAGCCACCGACGGCTTTATCACCACCGATGTAGTAGTGCAGCCGGGTTTTGCTTCCAATGCCGGTCAGTCGAACCCATTCTACAACAACTACGGCTTCAGCCCTGGTCTGAGCAATCCTAACTCGGCTTACAGCTTCGTGATGCCGACCAACTACATTATCAGTCAGTATCTAGACAACAGTGACCCCCGCATCGGGCAGTTGTACGAAGAGGGCAAAGACGCAGCGGGTGACCCCGCTTACGTGGGTACTGATTTGGGGGAGCAGCAGCCGCCTCTATTTGACCCCACCAGCCCACCGGTAGGCTCACGCTTTCTCGTCGGCGGCACCTTCCTGCGGGCCGCCACGGCTCCTACGGTGCTGATGCTGCTTGCTGAGGACCTTTTCAATCAGGCCGAGGTCAAAACGCGGGGCCTGTTTACGGGCGGCGATGCAGCAGCCCAGGCTGATTTTAACAACGGCATCAAAGCCTCGTTCATGACGACTTACCGGGATGCCACTACCCCGCCAGCTTCCGTGGGGATGGGTACCGCCGCGACTCCCGGGGTGTCGGACTACACGGACTACCTGGCCGCCAACACCACGAATCCGCTGGTGAGCTACCAGAACGCTACCCGCACCGGGGCGTTGGGCAAGCAGGCCATTATCATCTACCAGAAGTATTTGGCGGAGAACACGGTAACCAGCATCGAAGCCTGGAATGACTACCGGCGTACCGGCCAGCCCAAGTTCAAGGTGTCGCTGCAATCAAGCTCGCCGCGCGCCGACAAGCTACCGACCCGGCTGCTTTATCCGCAGACTGAGTTTAGCACTAACGCGACCAATGTGCCCAAAGGCATTACGCAGTACACGCTCATTTTCTGGGACCCAAACTAAGGCCGCTGAGAGTAAGTGTCAGTCAAAAAGGGCTGCCCGGATTGGGCAGCCCTTTTTTATTAGCCAACGCGGCAGTTTTTCCTGCATTATAGTCAGCGGCCTATCTTTGAGCGCACCAGCTTTAACCTGACTTTTTTCTCATGAACGTACCCTGTTTTTTTGCCCGGCTCGCGCTGGTGCTGGTCCCGGTGGCCGGCTTGCTGGCTCAACCCGGCCCGGCCCCGGTGCCGGCCCCGCCTGCTAACCTGCCGCCCTACAACGCCCGGGCCTTGTTCGCGCCCAATTTTTTGGACCAGCCGGGGCCGACTACCCGCACGGCGGGCGGCGCGCCGGGCGCTACGTACTGGCAGAACGCGGCCGATTATCAGATTACGGCGTCGCTGGACGAGAAAAAGGCCCGCGTGGCGGCTACGGCCGTTATTACCTACACCAACAACTCGCCCGACGCGCTGGGCTTCGTGTGGCTACAGGTGGACCAGAACCTGTTTCGCAATGACTCGCGGGGGGCGGCTATTACGCCAGTGCAGGGCGGGCGGTTTGGCAACGCGGCGCGGGGCTTTCGCGGGGGCGACTCGCTGCAGACGGTCAGCATCGAGCTGCACGGCAAGAAGCTAGCCGCTAACTACCGCGTGACAGATACGCGGATGCAGATACTGCTGCCTGAAGCGCTACGGGCGGGCGGCGACAAGCTCAAAATCAGCCTCCGCTACGCGTTTAATATCCCGGAATATGGGGCCGACCGGCTGGGGCGGCTCAAGACCAAGAACGGGGAGATATTTGAGGTAGCGCAGTGGTATCCGCGCATGGCTGTCTATGACGATGTGGAGGGCTGGAACACGCTGCCGTATTTGTCGGCCGAGTTTTACCTGGATTACGGCAACTACGACTACACGCTCGACGTGCCGGCCAACTACCTGGTCGGCGGCTCGGGCGAGCTGCTGAACCCCACCGAAGTGCTCACTGCCACCGAGCAGCAGCGGCTGGCCAAAGCGGCGGTGTCGGACCAGACGGTCATCGTGCGCGGGCCGGCCGAGGTGACCCAGGCCAACTCACGGCCGGCGGGCAGAGGCGGGCGCTTGCGTTGGCACTTCCGCTGCCAGCAGGCGCGCGACGTGGCCTGGGCTGCCTCGGCGAGCTTCGTCTGGGATGCGGCTAAGATGAACCTGCCCAGCGGGCGCAAAGCCCTGGCCCAGTCGCTGTATCCGGTGGAATCGGCCCAGGACACAGCCTGGAACCGCAGCACGGAATACGTGAAAAAGAGCATTGAATACAACTCGAAACAGTGGTACGAATACTCGTACCCGGTAGCGACGAACGTGGCCGGCGTGGTGGGCGGCATGGAGTATCCGGGCATCGTGTTTTGCGGCGACAAGGCCCGCAAGGGGCAGCTCTGGGGCGTAACGGACCACGAGTTCGGCCACAACTGGTTCCCGATGATAGTCGGCTCGAACGAGCGCAAGTACCCGTGGATGGACGAAGGCTTCAACACGTTCATCAACATTCTGAGCAGTCAGAACTTCAACAACGGCGAGTACAAAGAGCAGGGCGACGTGGCGGGGCGCCTCGTGCCGGGCATCACGCGGGCCTTGCTCGACCCGAACCAGGACGTGCCCTACACCATCCCCGACGTGACACAGCCGCGCAACCTGGGCTACGCCGCCTACGGCAAAACCGGCTACGGGCTGTATCTGCTGCGCCAGGAGGTGCTGGGGCCGGAGCGCTTCGACTTCGCTTTCCGCACCTACATCAAGCGCTGGGCCTTCAAGCACCCCACCCCGCGCGACTTTTTCCGCACGATGAACAACGCCGGCGGCGAAGACCTGACCTGGTTCTGGAAGCAGTGGTTTTTCGAAAACTACCTGCTCGACCAGGCCGTCACGACGGTCACCTACGTGAACCAGGACCCGACCAAAGGCGCGCTCATCAGCATCGAGAACAAAGGCCAGGCCGCGTTCCCCATCACGGCCGAAGTGAAGGAAGCCAGCGGCAAAACCAGCACCGTGCGCCTGCCGGTCGAAATCTGGCAGCGCGGCGGCACCTGGACGTTCCGCGTGGACACGACCTCGCCGCTAACCACGGTCGTGCTCGACCCCACGAAGATTCTGCCCGACGTGAACCGGGGGAATAACACGTGGCGGGCGTTGTCAATGAGCAATTAACAATGAGCAATGAGTAATTCTCGGTGGTTCCGTCCGCCCGAGAATTGCTCATTGCTCATTGTTAATTGCTCATTGAAATTTACCACGTGCGCATCACCCGGTACCCGTGGGCGGGCACGGTCACCAGCGAGTCCGTGACGGGCGAGCCGACATCAGCGAACGCGTCGGTGCGCAGCTCCTTGGGGCGCACTAGTTTCTGGGACTGCTCGCCCAGGTTAATGGCCATCCAGACGCGGGCTTTGCGGTCGGCGCTGGCCCGCTCGAAGGCGAAACACTCGGGCGGGGCGGGCAGCACCGTGAAGCGGGCGCAGGCATCGCCGTTGCGCAGGGCGGGCGAATTTTGCTTGAGGTGCAGCAGCACGGCGTAGAAGGCGTTGAGCGGGTAGCCGTTCCAGCGAATCGTGTCCTTGTCGAAAAAGCGCAGCTGGCGCGGGGAGGCCGCTTCCTGGCCGCTGTACACGAGCGGAATGCCGGGCAGCAGCGCCGCGAGCACGGCCATTGGTTTGACATTGGGGCCGTAGCGGCGGGCCTCGGGGCCATCCCAGGAATTGACGTCGTGCGAGGACGTGAAATTCATCAGATAAACCCCGGCCGGATACATCCGGCGCTCGGCGGCGAAGTAGGCGGGCAGGGCGCTCAGGGGCTTTTTTTGCTGGGCGATGCTGTCGAGCAGGTAGTGCAGGCGCAGGGCGTAGGTCGCGTCGAAAGCTTGTTCGAGCAAATGGGTATTGGGGGTGAACTCGCCTTTTTTAAGGAAGGGCGGGCTGTGCAGCTCGTCCCACTCGGCGAGCAGGAAGACGGGCTTTATCTTGGCTAATTCGGCCCGCGCCGCGTTCCAATAATCAGTGGGCACCAGCCCGGCCACATCGCAGCGGAAGCCGTCGAAACCCACGTCGCGCGTCCAATGCACGAGGCTTTCGGTCATGTACTGGCGCAGTCCGGGCTTCGAGTAATCGAGGTCAACGACATCCTGCCAATCGGCCACGGGCGGCACGAGCGCGCCCTTCGCATCGCGGGTGTACCAGTCCGGGTGCGCTTGGACGAGGGCATTATCCCAGCTCGTGTGGTTGGCCACCCAATCCAGGATAACGTGCATCCCGCGCCGGTGGGCTTCTTCGAGCAAATGCTTGAGGTCGGCCTCGGTGCCGAACTCCGGGTTCACGGCCCGGTAGTCGCGGACGGAATACTGGCTGCCGAGCGTGCCCTTGCGCTTGAGCACGCCGATGGGCTGCACGGGCATGAGCCAGAGCACGCTCACGCCCATCTGCTGCAGCCGCGGCAGGTGCGCCTCAAAGGCCCGAAACGTGCCCTCCGGCGTGTATTGCCGGATATTAACCTGGTAGAGACTGGCGTTAGTGGCCCAGGCCGGATGCTGAACGATGAAAGGCGCGGCCGGCCGGCAAGCCGGCTCGATGGCCGTGGCCAGGCTGGGTGCGTCGGCGGCCGGCGAGCAGGCGGCCAGCAGCAGCGGCAGAATAAAAAGCAGGTAACGGTTCATGGCCGCAACTTACGACGCCCGCCCCATCGGATACAGGGCTGCGAACCAGTTATTCGTACAAGTCGCGCGGGTCGGCGGCGGCCAGCTCGATTAAGAACTGGCCGATAGTGGCGCAAGTGGCAGCCAGCATGGCCGCGCCTTTTTCGGCGGTGGCTTCGGCGGGGTCGCCCGCGCCGGTGTCGGCCGTTACCTGGCTCCAGTCGCGCTGTGCCCAGGCCCAACCCTGCCGAAATGCCGCGATACGAAACTGCTTTGCCTGGCCTGAGCCGGCTTCGGCCAGGGGCCGCACCAACTCGGGGGCGATGTGGAGCATAGCGCTCGTTTCGAGCGCGTCGGCGTGGTCGCCGGGCGCGGTGAAATAGCGGGCGCGGTCCACGGTCCGAAACCAGGTGATGGTACTTAGAAACACGGTCGGAAACTCGGCTTGCAGCTCGCGCAGGTGCTGACGGAAGTCGTTGCCGCCGTGGCCGTTGAGCACGAGTAGCTTCGGAATACCTTGCCGGGCCAGCACCCGCACTACGTCGCGCAAAATAGCCAACTGCGTACTTGGGTTGAGGTTGATATCGAGTGTAATGTCGAGCTGCCCGGTGTTCACCCCAAACGGAATGAGCGGCAGCACGACCACCCGCGCGCCCGCTTCCCAGGCCAGCCGCGCCGCCTCCGCCGCGATGTAGTCGCACTGGATATTATCGGTCGCGTAGGGCAGGTGCGTGTTATGGGCCTCAGTCGCGCCCCAGGGCAATATCACCACTTCATAAGCGGCATCTTTGACGTGCTGCCAGGTGGTTTCGGCGAGGATGTAGGGGCGAGCGGGCATGAGTAGGATTGGGGATGAAGGATAAGGGATGGGTCAGGGGGCGGTCGTCATGCTGAGCGCAGCGAAGCATCTCGTTCGCCTCGTTGCTAACGTATGAGATACTGCACCACACGAGATGCTTC
>JANXNW010000088.1 GCA_025353905.1 Hymenobacter sp. | reverse complement strand
TGCGCCAGGGCCGCGTCGGGCGGCGTGGCGTGGCTCCCCAGCTGCTGCCGAAACAAGTCGTCGAGTTCGTCGGACACTTTTTTAGTGGTTAATGATTAGTGGTTAGTGATTAATGACTCGTTGGACTGACTGGATGGAGTGTTCTGACGTTGAGCTTCTGCGCCTTCTGCGCGTCCTTCTGCGACCTCTGCGGGCTAAAAGACCCGAACGGTACATTGCCCGGCTAATTTCACCTGACTGCCTCTAGTTTCCGTTGCAGCATGGCCCGCGCCTTACTCAATTGTGATTTGCTCGTGCCCTCCGATATTCCCAGCATTTCCGCGATTTCGGCGTGCGAGTAGCCTTCCAGGGCGTAGAGGTTAAACACGGCGCGGTAGCCGGGCGGCAGGCGTTGGAGCAAAGCCAACAGCTCTTCGGCTTGCAGGTCGGTGTCGGCGGTGGCGGCGGTGGCGGCCAGGTTTTCGGGCTGGGCGAAGTCCTCGATGGACAGCGTCAGCGGCTCGCGGCGGCGCAGCTCCATCAGGGCCTCGTTCACCATGATGCGCCGCACCCAGCCTTCGAGCGAGCCTTCCTGCCGAAAGCCGGCCAGGTTGCGAAACACCTTCGCGAAGCCCAGTAGCAGGGCTTCTTCGGCATCCTCGGCCCGCTTGAGGTAGCGGCGACACACGGACAGCATCAGCCCCGCAAACTGCTGATACAGCTGGCGTTGGGCGCGCGGGTCGCCCCGCAGGCAGGCGGCGATGAGGTCAGGCTCGGCCAGGGCAGGGGCGTAGGCGTGAGGCAAGGGTGCGGCAGTAGATGTTCGGGGGCGGTAGATGCGGCAAATTTGACATCGGTTGCCTGGGCAGATAATTTTTCTACAAATAAATTAAAACCCGATGCCCCCGCTAAAATCTAAAAGCCATCCGTACGCTCAGACAACCACTCGCGATACTTGCTTCGGTAATGGTTTCTAAGGTCATTATTTGGTAAAATAATATCTACGCCACCGTCGTAAGGCGCGATAATAAATCCTGACACCGGATTGATAAAAAAGGCGCTGATTTCATCGTTTGCAATAGCGCGCAGGATTGGCTCAATTTGCGGAGCATCTAGTGCTAACTCAGTGGCAATCGGATGGCAAAACATCCCTGCTGAATAATTATCTGGTTCCAGCTTGTGTAAATCGACTTTTTCAACTTGAATAAACTTTAAACCGGAGAAGACCGGTACTTCTTCCGTAAATTTATCGAAGAAGCGTGAATCATCGTTGTCGAAAAAGCTAGTAACCAAAATTATCTGAGTTATTTCCTTCGATAAGTCTGCGAGAATGGACTGCTGGCGGTCCAGTAAAATAGTCCATTCAATCGGTGTATCGGCGTAGCGTTTGGAGCTAGGAAGGCTGTGGACACGAAACCACCTTTCCGAGAGCCGCCACTTAAACAGGTAAGCGATGGGTGGTACTGTTGGAGCTATTTTGTCCCAAAGCTGCTGAAATGCATCAGGTGTCATACCTCAGAAAATAAGTAAGCAGCCATTGGCTTTTAGCTGATGGCTGGTAGATTTCTCGCCAGCTAACAATGATTTAAGTAAAAATCATTGTTTGATTTATTCAGCCTCTTTACTCAGCCCGTTATTTTTCGTACTGCCCCACGCTCAGCAACACCAGCGTACAGGCTTCTTCGGTGGCGATGCCCGCCGCCTGCGCCCGCGCTTCCAGCTCGGGGTTCTCGGTGCCGGGGTTGAAAATAATTCGCCGCGGCTTCAGGCTCAGCAGGTAGTCGTACCAGGCGGGCTGGTTTTGGGGGCCGACGTAGAGCGTGACCGTGTCCACGTCCGGCAGCTCGGCCAGGGTGGGCCGGTCAGTGCGGATGGGCAGGCCCGCGACTTCGCCCCGCCGAATGCCAACCGGCACGACCTCGTGGCCGTGGGCCAGCAGTTGCTGCACGGCCCGGTAGGCGTAGCGAGCGGGATTGTCGGTGGCGCCGAGAACAAGGGTTTTCATGGGTTGCCTGTGTGGTAGGGGCGCGTCGCACGCGCCCGTGACGTTGAGAAAAATAGAACCTAAGCAATCAAAAAAATTGGACGAGTGCTACCAAGCGGGCGCGTGCGACGCGCCCCTACCGAAGACGGCTTCGGCTACGCGCTCGCCGTCCATGGCGGCGGAGACGATGCCGCCGGCGTAGCCCGCGCCTTCGCCGCAGGGGAAGAGGCCGCGCACGACGGGGTGGCGTAGCGTATCGGCGTCGCGCGGGATGCGGACCGGGGCCGAGGTGCGGCTCTCGACGCCCACGATTTGGGCGGCATTGGTGGCGAAACCGGGGATGCGGCGGCCGAACGCGCGGAAGCCCTGGCGCAGGCGCTCGCTCAGGGCGGGGCCGAGAATGTAGTCCATCTCGACCGACACCAAACCGGGCTGATAGCTGGTTTCGAGCAGGCTCGCGGAGGGTTTTTTGTTCAGAAAATCGCCCAGCAGCTGAGCGGGGGCGAGCTGCGTGCCGCCCGCGAGCTGGCAAGCGGCTTGCTCGATGGCTTGCTGAAAGCGCAGGCCGGCCAACGGGCCGTGCTGGGCCAGGTCGAGGTCGGCCAGCTCGACGGCGGCCACGATGCCGGAATTGGCGAAGCGCGAGTCGCGGCGGCTCGGACTCATGCCGTTCACCACGATTTCGCCGGGCGCGGTGGCCGCCGGCACGATGAAGCCCCCTGGGCACATGCAAAACGAAAACACTCCGCGCCGGCCCGCCCCGCGCACCTCCGTCTGCTCCACGAGCGCGTAGGACGCGGCCGGCAGCAGGCCCCGTTCTGGCCGCCCGTACTGGGCCGCGTCAATGAGCGCCTGCGGGTGCTCGACGCGCACGCCGAGCGCGAACGGCTTGGCTTCGAGCAACACCCCGCGCCGGTGCAGCAGCTCGTAGATGTCGCGCGCCGAATGGCCCGTGGCCAGAATGGTGGCTTCGGCTTCGAGCGCTTCGCCGGTTTGGGTCACGACGCCGCGCAAGTGGTTGTTTTCGAGAATTAACTCCTCGACCCGCGTGTCGAAGCGTACTTCGCCGCCGGCCGCGATTATCGCGTCGCGCAGGCTCTGGACCACGGCGGGCAGCTTGTTGGTGCCGATGTGGGGGTGAGCCTCGACGAGAATATCGGGCGTGGCGCCGTGCTGCACGAGCCGCCGCAGAATGCGGCCCACGTCGCCGCGCTTAGTGGCGCGGGTGTAGAGCTTGCCGTCGGAATACGTGCCCGCCCCGCCCTCACCAAAGCAATAGTTGGAGTCGGTATTGACGACATGCTCGCGGTTGAGCGCGGCCAGGTCGCGGCGACGGGCGCGCACGTCCTTGCCGCGCTCCAGCACTATCGGCTTCAGCCCCAGCTCGATGCAGCGCAGCGCGGCGAACAGCCCCGCCGGGCCAGCCCCTACCACGAGCACCCGCCGCGTGGCCCGGCTCACGTCGGGGTACCGGAACCAGGGCCCGAGCAGCTCGGCGGCCGGGGCTGGCTCGTGGCGCGCGTAGATGTCGGCCCGCAGGCGAATGAGCGGCTGGCGGCCGCGCGCGTCGAGCGAGCGCTTGCGCAAATGCACGAAATCGGCCTGGCCGGGCGCGAGGCCGGCGGCGGCTAGAATGGCCTCGTAGCGGGCCAGCTCGTCGTAGGCCACTTCGGGGGGAAGGGCCAGGTCAATGGTTTGAGGCATGGGGAGGAAGGGAGTTATCCTTCAAAAAGCCAGAGCAGATAAGCTCGGCGGGAAGTTCACGCAAAGGGCGCAGAGGTTTTTCCGCAGAGGAGCGTAGCGGCTCGAACGACAAATTTACGGGGTGAAGTTCAGCCCGGCCGCCAGCCAGAACAGCCCGCTCAGATATATCCACAGCGCAGTGAAGACAATGTGGACGGCTGTTTCGAATGGTTTGCCGCGCCAGAGCGCGCTCGAATAGCCTACGAATTGGGTCAGCAAACGCGCCGTCCAGAACGCGGCCAGGCCGCCGCACACGCGCCGGCCGAGGGCGGTGCCGAGCAGGTCGGGGGCCGAAGTCAGGCAGAGCAGGCCCATGAGCAGCACCATCAGGGCCACGAAAAAGGTGTGGACCACCATCATCTCGCGGTTGATGAGCTGGAGCGGGGCCAGGTCGCGCCGCCAGTCGAAGTAGCGCGGAAACACGGCGTGAACCAGCGCCAGGGCCACCAGCAGCCCGCCCACTAGCTTAAGTTGAAACAGCATCGGCAGGGGCGAGTTCGAGGATGAAAACGGTGATGAACGGCGTGTGCTTACGCGCTTCGAGCAGGCGCAAACCGGCTTCGCGGAAAGTGCTCAGCCAGGCCGCGCGGCTATGAAAGTGCAGCGCCCCGACGTTGTAGGCCAGAAAGTTGGCCGCGTCGCGCGGGTGCTCGACCACCACCAGCCGGCCGCCCGGCCGCAACACCCGCGCCAGCTCCCGGAAAAACACGACTCGCTCGGCTGGGTCGCGCACTTCGTGGGCGGCCAGCATGGCCAGCACGGTATCGGCCGAAGCGGTGGGCAGCGGCAGCGCGGCCGGGTCGGTAATTAGCGTACCGGGGTAGGGCGGGTAGGCGCGCCGCGCCCGCGCGATGGAGGCTTCCGTGTGCCGGGCCGGGTCGTAAAAGTCGAGCACCGTGAGCCGGGTCGTTGGGAAGCGGGCCGCCAGCAGCGCGCTCGTCTCATCGAAGCCGGCATTGACGCTCACCAGCTGCCCGCCGGGCCGCACGAATTCGGTGAGCCAGTCGAGGCGATACAAACCCGAAAAATCATAGACGTAGGCCGATACCAGCAGCGATACCAGCGTGCTGACGACCAGCCCGGCCAGGGCCACGCCCAGCGCCAGCCGGGCCAGCGGCGGCAGCGGCAGGCGCAGCAAGGCCAGCAGCCCCGCCGCTCCGCCCAGGGCGAGCGCGAAAAACGGCCAGTTGAAGCGCACGATGTTGCCCACGCCCTGGCCGGGTCGGCGCGCCGGCCGGTCGACTAAGGTTGCGGTTGCCATGCGGTGGGGCTTGCGAGCTTTGCGAGGCTTTCGAGGCGGCCCTTGCGCCACATGTAAGGAATATTTTCGACGGTGAAGGCGCTGGCCAGCACGGGCGCGGGGCTGGCGAACTGGCCCAGGAAATCGACTCGCTGGGAGATAATTTCCAGCGGGCGGGGCTGCCAGTTTTCGCGCCGGCCCTCGATGAGGAGCACCGCGTTTTGCCGGGGCAGGTGGGTAAACGTGAACGGCAGCGGGCCGGCGAAACGGCGCGCCTGGGCCCAGTCGGCAAACGGCGAGCCGGCCGGCAGCGGCACGGCGGCCGGCGGTGGGGCGGACGAGCCGACGGCTGCGCTGGCCTGGGCCGCTGGCTGGTCGGCGAACTCAATGTCCAGCCCCGACCCGCGCGAGCTGATTCGATGCCGGCCGGGCGCGGGCACGGTCTGGCTGAGGTCGGTGGTGGCGTAGTTGTAGTGCGTGAACAGGTTGCCGACCAGCTCCATTGCCCGACGGTCAGTTTCCGATTTCAGGATGAACAGTCCGCGCAGCCGCTTACCGGCCGGCGTGGTGAAGCGCACGAACACGCGGTAGCCAATCAGAAAGAAATCGCGCCCGAGCCAGCGCGGGAAGCCCGCCGGCCGCAAGCCGGTGGTCTGAACCAGGGCCACGGCCAGAAACGCGGTGTGCCCGTCGAGCATGTCCAGCTCCAGGCAGGGCGGCACCAACGGCCGCAGCTGCGCGGGTCGCAGGGCGAAGGTGAGCACCGTGGAGCGCTCAAAGTGGGCCTCGACGGCGAACGGATGGCTTTTGAGAAAATCAAGCATGCGCCGGAGGAGGCAGGGGTGGGGCCAGGTGAAATTCGTACCAATAAACGAAGCCCGCGAACAGCACCGCGAACCCCGCGTTCCAGCGGCCCCAGAGCAGCAAGTCGGGCGCGAGGGCAAACTCCAGCGTGTTCATCGTCAGCACCAGCCCGATTTGCGCCAGCGAGGAAAGCCGCCGGAAGCGTCCGCTCAGAATCCAGAAGCCCATGCCGATTTCGCCCAGCCCGATGAGACGCGTGAGCACCGGTGCCGGCCCGGCCCCCAGGATGCGGGCCACTATCTGCTCGTGGCGCGGCACCAGGTGCAACACTTTGCAAAGCAAGCCATTGATGAGCCAGACGGCGGCCAATAGGAAGGTGAGGAGACGGTAGGGTTTCACGGCTGCAAACGTAAGGCTTCGCAGGGGAGCTTGCCGAATGGCGGCAGCCGGGGCGGTTTGCTGGTGGGCCCGCGTTTGGTCGTCGGCAGGTGCTGGGTATATGATATCAGCAAGTAACGTAGCGCGGTTCTCTGACCCACTGTCAGCCAATTCGGTTTGTGCGGGTTAGAGACCCGCGTTACACCAGCCGCACCATACCAGGATAAGCACTTGGTGAGTAGAAATAGCTGTACCTTGGGCCTTCTGTGTTCAAACAAAAAAAGAAATCATCCCCAACATGCGCCTCTTTCTTACCGCCACCCTCACGCTGCTGACCGCCGCCGCCGCCGCCCAAAACACCCAGGTGCCGGTAAAACCTCAAGTGCCAAGCATTATCGCCACGGATGCGCCCCAGCCCGTCAAGCCGGCCGAAGATAAATCGAAGCGCCCCAGTCCGCCGGCCGAAGCCAAAGCCACGGTGAGCGGCACGGCGCTGCTTATCAATTACAGCCGCCCGTCGCTGAAAGGGCGCGCCGCGTTTGGCCCGAAAGCAGCGTTGGCTCCGGCCGGCGAGGTGTGGCGCACGGGTGCCAACGAGGCGACTACGTTTAGCGTCGATAAAGCCGTAAAAATCAATGGGCAGACGCTGCCAGCCGGCACCTACGCACTTTTTACTATCCCCGGCCCGACGGAGTGGACGCTTATTCTCAACAAAACTGCCCAGCAGTGGGGTGCCTACACGTACGATACCAAGCAGGACGCGCTGCGGGTAAAAGTCAAGCCCACGGCGCTGGCCGCGCCGGTCGAGCAATTCACGATTTCGGCCGAAAACAGCGGTCGGGTGGCATTGCGCTGGGCGAGTACCGAGGTTGGTTTTGAGGTGAAATAGGGGGAAGGTGAGGTAGCGTCGCTAACTTCCAGCTTTCTTATTGATAGGACTTACGCAAAGCGTCTGTCATTGCGAGCGCAGCGAAGCAATCACACCTGTTCGGCTTAAATAATTTGCATGCGTCTGATTTTGAACAACATTTTGTCGGCGCTGGCCTGGCGCGACACATTTC
>JANXNW010000064.1 GCA_025353905.1 Hymenobacter sp. | reverse complement strand
CCGCCGATTTCTTGGGAAAAACGTACGACGGCGGGTCAGAGACCCGCGCTACCTCGGCCCCAGCTCGACGGCTTGCAGGTTTACCACGCGGCCGGCCTCGATGCCGAAGCGTAGCAGTGTCCGCACCTTGTGAAAGCCGTGGCGGCCGGCCGCGCCGGGGTTGAGCGCGAGCAGCCGCAGGCGCGGGTCGGGCGCAACGCGCAGAATGTGGGAGTGCCCGCACACAAACAAACCCGGCCGGGCCTCAGCTAGCAGCGGGCGCACGGCTGGCGCGTAGTGCCCCGGATAGCCGCCGATGTGGGTCATGAGCACCCGCAAGCCTTCGGTTTCAAACTGTTGGGTGAGCGGCTCGGTGCGGCGCACGTCCGTGCCGTCGATGTTGCCGTACACGCCCCGGAATATTGAAGCCAGGCCGCGTAGCTCGTCCACGACCGCCGCCGAGCCGAAGTCACCGGCGTGCCAGATTTCGTCGGCCCCGGCCAGGTGGTGTGCCACGCGCTCGTCGAAGTAGCCGTGGGTGTCGGAGAGCAGGGCGATGCGGGTCATGCGAGTTGTTTTTTGCAAGCTATTATTTTAAGTTCGGTCATTGCGAGCAAAGCGAACCGAAGGTCGGCGCAGCCAAGCAATCGGACCAGTTCGGCTTGTCGCTCAACTCGTCAGATGTACTCAACAGGGGCGATTGCTTCGCTTTGCTCGCAATGACCGAACGGGATGTCAGCAACAATCAACCCGTATCTTTCGGCGCTGCCCGATGCTTAGGCAGCAAGTAAGCACTTCGGGCAACTTTTCCACTGACTCCATTCGATGAACGTCTTTATCAACGACGTGCCGCTGCTCATTAAAAAGCTCAGCGACAAAGTGTACAAACACAAATACGACCTCGTGCTGGAGGCCGATGCTGATTTTACCAGCAAGGACCTGGTGGGCGACGTGCTCGTGCGCGACGCGACGCCGCTTTTTCTCGACCGCCTGCTCCGGCTCATGGAAGTCAAGAAGCTCAAAAAGCTCAAGACGCTGACCATGCTGGCCCGCAAAAAAAGCCTGCTTATCCTGCACCTCAAGGACCAGTTCAAGATTGCCAAAGCCGCCGGCGGCCTCGTCGTCAAAGACGGGCAGGTACTCATGATTTACCGCCTCGGCAAGTGGGATTTGCCCAAGGGCAAACTCAAAAGCGACGAGGACGTGGCCCTGGGTGCCATTCGGGAAGTGGAGGAGGAGTGCAATATCAAGGTTGAGCTGGGTGGCGAGCTGCCCAGCACCTGGCATTCGTACGCCTACAAGGGCAACAAGATGCTCAAAAAAACCAGCTGGTACGTCATGACCTGCCTCGACGACTCGGTGATGCGGCCCCAGACGGAGGAGTACATTGAGGAAGTGCGCTGGATGAGCCCGCAGGACGCATTAGCCCGGCTCGAAGAATCGTACGCGTCCATCGCGCTCGTTGTGCGCCATTACCTGAGCGAGATGACCAGCGGCAAGTCTGCTAAAGCGGCTTCTGGCTAAATTTTTGCCTGCCTGCCGGCGGCTTGTAATGGTTAATTTTGTTACCTGATTAAAGGTGTCATTTTAACCGGCCAAACACGCTTGATTCCAACTCGTTACTCCCAATTGTGTAGCTGGCTGCCGCTGGTTCTGGCGTTGCTCGGGGCCGCTTGCTCCGGGGCGCACGAGCCGACGCAGGGCACGGCCCCCGCGCCCCCACGCCCGCCCATCGCACCCACGGCCAATGTGCCGGCGCTGGTCGGCGCGACCATCAGCGAGTTGCGCACCCGGCTCGGGCCGCCCGGCCGCCCGCCGCGCGGCTTCCACGACCCGTCGGCCATCACCGGCACCAGTCGCCCCGGAAGCGAGCCACTCGATTCGGTGGCTGCCTTCCGCGTCGGCGGCCTGCCCCTGCTGGCCAGCTACGATGCGCGCAGCGGCCGCGTCCACGACCTGCTGCTGCTCGGCCCGCACGAAGACGTGCTCATGGGCCAGGCTTCGCTGCAAGCCAACGCGGCCGCGTACTTGGTGCTGCCGGTGTTCCGGCCCGAGCAGCCTGGCCGTCTGCTCGGCTTGCGCGTCGTGCCCACGCGGTAAATAGCAGTGGTAATAGGACTTATGCTTTGCGCAAATCTCAAACAAACAAAACAATAGAACGGGCCCTGCGTCGCTCTGCGGATAGCCTCTGCTTCCTCTGCGCGAACTTCCCGACGACCAACCTCATACGGCTTGGTTAGCATCGGAGCCAAAAAAAGCGCCCCACCGGCCGGGGCCAGTAGGGCGCTTTCAAGCAAGCTTATTCTGTTACGCCTCGACCGCCATGCGGGGCGCGCCGGCTAATATTTCAGCGTTAGCGAAATCGGCGTATTTCTCGAAATTCTTGACGAACTTCTCAGCCAGGGCGGCGGCCGTCTGGTCGTAAGCACCTCTGTCGGTCCAGGTGTTGCGCGGGTCGAGAATTTCGGCCGGCACGCCGGGCACCGCGCCCGGCACCGATACGCCGAAGATGGGGTGGATTTTGAAGTTTACTTCGCTCAGCACACCGCTCAGCGCGGCCGTAATCATGGTGCGGGTGTAGGCCAGCTTCATGCGGTGGCCGATGCCGTAGGGGCCGCCCGTCCAGCCGGTGTTGATGAGCCAGACGGTAACGTCGGGGTTTTCGTCCATTTTGCGGCCCAGCATCTCGGCGTACTTGGTGGGGTGCAGCGGCAGAAACACCTGCCCGAAGCACGCTGAGAACGTGGTTTGCGGCTCCGTCACGCCCATCTCCGTGCCGGCGACTTTGGCCGTGTAGCCCGACATGAAGTGGTACATCGCGTGGCTCTTATCGAGCCGGCTGATGGGCGGCAATACGCCAAAAGCGTCGGCCGTGAGGAAGAAGATATTCTTGGGCACGCCGGCTACCGACGGCTCAATCGCGTTCGGGATGTAGTGCAGCGGGTAGGCCGTGCGCGTGTTTTCGGTGACCGACTTGTTGGCGTAGTCCACGGTGTGGGTGCCGGGCACGAAGCGCGTGTTCTCCACGATGGAGCCGAAGCGGATGGCATCCCAGATTTCGGGTTCTTTGGCCCGGCTCAGGTCGATGACTTTGGCGTAGCAGCCGCCCTCGAAGTTGAAAATACCGCCCTGGCCGGGCAGCCAGCCGTGCTCGTCGTCGCCGACCAGCCCGCGGTGCGGGTCGGTGGAGAGCGTCGTTTTGCCCGTGCCCGATAGCCCGAAAAACACGGCCGTATCGCCGGCCTCGCCCACGTTGGCCGAGCAGTGCATCGAGAGCGTGTCGTGCTCGTGGGGCAGCAGATAATTCAGCACCCCGAAAATGCCCTTCTTCATCTCGCCCGCGTAGCCCGTCCCGCCAATCAGAATCATCTTGCGGGTGAAATCCAGGATGGCGAAGTTTTTCTGGCGGGTGCCGTCCACGGCCGGGTCGGCCTCGAAGCCGGGGGCGCAAATGATGCTGAAGTCCGGAGTCCAGCTCGTGTCCGCGCCTTCGGCTGGCCGCAGGAACATGTTGTAGCAGAACAGGTTGTGCCAGGCCAACTCGTTCACCACCCGCAATTTTAATTGATAGTCGGGGTGAGCGCCCGCGTAGCCGTCGCGCACGAACACTTCCTTGTCGGCGAGGTAGGCCACCATTTTCTGGTGCAGCTGCTCGAACTTATGCGGGTCGAACGGAATGTTGATTTCGCCCCACCAGACGCTTTCGGCCGTGTTGTCATCCTTCACCACGAACCGGTCTTTGGGCGAGCGGCCCGTGAACTGTCCGGTGTCGGCCATGAGCGCGCCGGTGTCGGTGAGGGTGCCTTCCTGCCGGCGCAAGGCGTGTTCGACCAGCTCAGCAGGCGTCAGGTTGAGGTGGGAGAGGGCGGGGGCCTGCGCGAAACCCAGCGGAGCGAGGCGGGTGGCGAGGGCTTGGGGGGCAGCCATGCAAAGAAGAAAAATGGGTGGGAAATAGGTTCGGGCCGCAAAGGTACGGGCAGCCCGGCAAATGGGTTCCCGAAACGTTTGTGGATAGTGCGTTGCCCGTGCGAACGCACGGCGAAACTAAGGTAAGCCCGGCGCGACAACCCGCGCCAAGCCACGCCACGAATGGACCCAGCTGCGGCTGGCTGGCCGCGGCTATTCGGCATTCCGGTAATCAGTCCTTAGCTTTACCCAGCCCCAGCCCGTCATCGGGCCGGGGTTTTATGTAAGCCATTCTTTTCCTTCTCTTTCCCTCCCGTATGCAACCTGCCACCGTCACCCTGAGCGGACAACCGGCCCCGACTGCCACCACCGGCCACCCGAAAGGATTATACGTTTTGTTCACCACCGAAATGTGGGAGCGGTTTTCGTTCTACGGAATGCGCGCCATCATGAAGCTCTACATGGTGAAAGCCTTGCTGTTCAGCCAGGCGGCCTCGTCGGAAGTGTATGGCTCGTACCTGGGCTTAGTCTATTTGACCCCGCTGCTCGGCGGCTACGTCGCCGACCGCTACTGGGGCAACCGCCGCTCCATCCTGGTGGGCGGCCTGCTGATGGCCGTGGCGCAGTTCGTACTCTTCGTTTCGGCCAGCCTGTATCAGAATGTGGGCTTGTCGCACACTCTGTTCTACACCGGGCTGGCGCTGCTCATCTTCGGCAACGGGTTCTTCAAGCCCAACATTTCGAGCATGGTCGGCACGCTCTACCCGACCCGCGACCAGCGCATCGACGTGGCCTACACCATTTTTTACATGGGTATCAACATCGGCGCGTTCGTGTCGCCCTTCATTTGCGGCGGCTTCGGCGACACCGGTAATCCGGCCGATTTCAAGTGGGGCTTCCTGCTGGCCGGCATCGGCATGCTCATCGGCACGGCTACGTTTGAGTATTACAAAAGCCGCTACGTGGTAGGCCCCGACGGCTCGGCGATGGGCGCGCGGCCCACCCGCCAAGTCGCCCCGACCAACGCGGCCAGCAGCGCCGCCGACACCCGCAAAAATTTGCTGCTGCTGGCCCTGTTCGCGGCCGTGTTCGCCGTGTGGTACTTCGTGCTGCTCGACCACGAGCCCATCGGCGCGGCCATCTACTCGGCGATGGTCGTGGTGCCCATCAGCATCATCACCGACAAGTCGCTCACGGCCGCTGAGCGCCGTAAAATCAACGTCGTGCTCATCATCGGCTTCTTCGTCATCTTCTTCTGGGCCGCGTTCGAGCAGGCCGGCAACTCGCTCACCACGTTTGCCGACCGCCAGACCGACCGCCACCTGGGCTCGTACCTCGTGCCGGCCTCGTTCTTCCAAACCATCAACCCGCTGGGCATCATTCTCTTCGCCCCGGTTTTCGCCGTGCTCTGGACCTGGCTCAGCAAGCGCGGCCTGGAGCCGTCGTCGCCGCTGAAAATGGCTTACGGACTGGCTCTGCTCGCCGTGGGCTACCTCATCATCGCGTTCGGCGTGAAGGATGCCTCGGCCACGGCCAAAGTGAGCATGTTCTGGCTCACGGCCATGTACTTGCTGCACACGTTTGGCGAGCTGTGCCTGTCGCCCATCGGCCTAGCGCTGGTCAATAAGCTCGCTCCCGTGCGCTTCGCGTCGCTAATGATGGCCGTCTGGTTTCTGGCCATCGCGGCGGGCAATAAGTTTTCGGGCACCCTCGGTACGCTTTATCCCGAACAGGTCGTGCCCATCGCCCAGGTCGAGCAGCTCGAAAAAGCCTCGGGCCAGAAGCTTTTCCCCACTGTTTTCGACAAGGCCGAAGCCCCCAAAGTCGGCAGCGTCGCCGTCATCGCCGCCGATAAGGTGCAGCTCGAAACCATCAAGGACGAGCGCGTCCGCGAGCAGCTCAGCCAAAGCGTGTACAACGCGCTCATTCCCAATCCCAAGAAAATGGCCGGCATCACGGTCAACAGCCTCTTCGAGTTTTTCATGGTTTTCGTGGGTCTGTGCGGTGCCACGTCGTTGCTGCTGCTCGTCATCTACCGCAAGCTCAGCAACATGATGGACGACGCGCCCGGCGATGTAGCGGCAACATAGCGAGTAGCCCGTCGAACTAAATCGAACACAAAAAACCCCGCTGACAATGCGTCAGCGGGGTTTTTTGTTGGACTAAAAGTAATCAGCGTAATCTGCTTAATCAGCAAAATCTGCGATTTACATCATGCCGCCCATGCCACCCATTCCGCCCATGCCACCGTCGCCGTGGCTATGGCCGCTGTCTTTGGGCTCGGGCTCGTCCGAGATGACGGCTTCGGTCGTCAGCAGCAGGCCGGCGATGGACGCGGCGTTTTCGAGCGCCAGGCGGGTTACTTTGGTCGGGTCGATGATGCCGGCGGCCGTCAGGTTTTCGTAACGGTCCTCGCGGGCATTGTAGCCAAAATCGCCTTTGCCTTCTAGCACTTTCTGCACCACCACCGAGGCTTCGCCGCCGGCGTTCTGCACAATGGTGCGCAAGGGCGACTCCAGGGCCGTGCGGATGATGTTCACGCCGGTGCGCTCGTCCGAGTTGAGCGTGTGCACGTTGGCCAGCGCCTCGATGGCGCGCACCAGGGCGACGCCACCACCGGGTACTACGCCTTCTTCCACGGCGGCGCGGGTGGCGTGCAGGGCATCGTCCACGCGGTCTTTTTTCTCCTTCATCTCGACTTCGGTCGAAGCGCCGATGTAGAGGATGGCCACGCCACCCGAAAGCTTGGCGAGGCGCTCTTGCAGCTTCTCCTTGTCGTAGTCCGACGTCGTGGTTTCCATCTGCGCCTTAATCTGCGCAATGCGGCCCACGATGTCCTCTTTTTTTCCCTTGCCGTTCACAATCGTGGTGTTGTCCTTGTCCACGATGATTTTCTCGGCCGTGCCCAGGTATTCCAGGGTCGCGTTTTCGAGCTTGTAGCCGCGCTCTTCCGAAATCACCGTACCGCCCGTGAGCGTGGCGATGTCTTCGAGCATGGCCTTGCGGCGGTCGCCGAAACCGGGGGCTTTCACGGCCGCGATTTTCAGCGAGCCGCGCAGCTTGTTCACCACCAGTGTGGCGAGGGCTTCGCCGTCCACGTCTTCCGAGATAATGAGCAGCGGCTTACCGGTTTGCAGCACCTGCTCCAACACCGGCAGCAGCTCCTTCATCGTGCTCACCTTCTTGTCGTAGATGAGGATGTAGGGGTTCTCAAACTCGGTCTCCATCTTCTCCGGGTTCGTCACGAAGTAGGGCGAGAGGTAGCCCCGGTCGAACTGCATGCCTTCCACCGTTTTCACTTCGGTTTCGGTGCCGCGGGCTTCCTCGACGGTAATCACGCCTTCTTTGCCCACTTTGTCCATGGCGTCGGCAATCATTTGGCCGATTTCCGCATCATTATTGGCCGAGATGGTACCCACCTGGGCGATTTCCGCGCTGCTGCCAATCGGCTTCGACTGCTCCTTGAGGTTGGCCACCACGGCGTGCACGGCCTTGTCGATACCACGCTTGAGGTCCATCGGGTTAGCCCCAGCGGCCACGTTCTTCGAGCCGGCCGTGTAGATGGCCTGCGCCAGCACGGTGGCCGTCGTGGTGCCGTCGCCGGCCTGGTCGGCCGTCTTGGAGGCTACTTCCTTCACGAGCTGGGCACCCATGTTCTCGATGGGGTCGCGCAGCTCGATTTCTTTGGCCACGGTCACGCCATCCTTGGTGATGGTCGGCGCGCCGAACTTCTTGTCGATGATAACGTTGCGACCTTTCGGACCAAGCGTAACTTTAACGGCGTTGGCGAGCTTGTCCACGCCGCGCTTGAGCTTGTCGCGGCCGTCGGTATCAAATTGAATGTTCTTAGACATTGCTGGGTGATGAAGAGTTGAAAGATTGGAAAGTCCTGAAAATTTCGGTTGATGGGGAAAAACCTACACGATGCCGAAAACATCGGACTCACGCATGCTGAGGTACTCTTCGCCGTCAATGATTATCTCAGTCCCAGCATATTTGCCGTACAGAACCTGGTCGCCAACCGTTAATTCAGGGGTCAGAATGACGTTTTGGTCCGAAGTCTTACCGCGGCCCACGGCGACGACTTCGCCGCGCTGGGGCTTCTCCTTGGCGGTGTCGGGGATGATGATGCCCGATTTGGTGGTGGCTTCGGCGGCGGCGGCTTTGATGATGACGCGGTCGGCCAGCGGTTTAATGCTCAGTGCCATGGGGTTGGGAAAGGGATAAAAGGGTGTTTAGGAGAAAGTGGAAGCTTGTCGTTTCCTGGTTGC
>JANXNW010000427.1 GCA_025353905.1 Hymenobacter sp. | reverse complement strand
GTGCTGCCGGGCATCACCGGCGACAACCTGCTGGGCCTGCTCGAATCGCGGCTCGACAACGTGGTGTATCGTCTGGGCATCGCTACGACGCGCCGCGGCGCTCGGCAGCTCGTCTCGCACAAGCACATCACGGTGAACGGCGAGGTGGTGAACATTCCTTCGTATAAGCTGCGCGCCGGCGATTTGGTGGGTGTGCGCGAGAAGTCGAAGTCGCTCGAAGCCATTACGAGCAGCCTGACCGTGCGCAACGCCCGGCAGTTCTCGTGGCTGGAGTGGGACGGTAAGGAGCTGGTCGGCAAATTCACCAACATGCCGAGTCGTGAGCTTATCCCCGAAAAAATCACCGAGCAGCTCATTGTCGAGCTGTATTCGAAGTAATATTTGGGACATGAGACGGTGAGACATGGGACTTTGAGACATGAGACCGTGAGATGGGAGACGATGAGGCGTTACGCTCTCGCTCCGGAAGTCTCTCACACTCTCATATCTCACAGTCTCACGTCTCAGAGTCCCATGTCTCAAAGTCCCATGTCTCATTTACAAAAAGCCCCACATATGTCAATCTTAGCTTTTCAGATGCCGGAGAAAGTAGTGATGGAGAAATCCGACGACTTCACCGGAACGTTTGAATTCAAGCCTTTGGAGAAGGGTTACGGCGTTACGATTGGGAATGCGCTGCGGCGGATTCTGCTCTCGTCGCTGGAAGGCTTCGCCATCACGTCGGTGCGTACCAATAGCGTGCTGCACGAGTTTTCGACCATCGAGGGCGTGATTGAGGATATGTCCGAAATCATCCTCAACCTCAAGCAGGTGCGCTTCAAGAAAGTGAGCGACGCGATTGAGGACAAGATTACGGTGCGCGTAACCGGGCAGGACACGTTTTCGGCCGGCGACATCGGGCGCTTCGCCAACGGCTTCCAGATTCTGAACCCCAAGCTGGTGATTTGCCACCTGGACCCGGCCAAGGACCTGGAGTTTGAGTTGACCATCGCGCGGGGCCGTGGCTACGTGCCGGCCGACGAGAACAAGCCCGCCGACCAAGTTTTCGGGCAGATTGCGATTGACGCGATTTACACCCCGATTAAGAACGTCAAGTACAGCATCGAGAACACGCGCGTCGAGCAGAAGACCGACTACGAGCGCTTGCTGCTGGAAATCCAGACCGACGGCT
This sequence comes from Hymenobacter sp., assembly GCA_025353905.1. Lineage (GTDB taxonomy): Bacteria > Bacteroidota > Bacteroidia > Cytophagales > Hymenobacteraceae > Hymenobacter. The sequence continues at coordinate 4,968 of JANXNW010000427.1, read as the reverse complement.
CGATTCACCCGGAGGAGGCGCTCAAGGGCGCGGCCAACATTCTGATTCAGCACTTCATGTTGTTCTCGGACAGCACGATGCAGGCCAGCGGCAACCGCCCGGTGGCCGCCGAGCCGATTGACGAGGAGACGCTGGCGATGCGCAAGGTGCTCAAGACCTCGCTCGGCGAGATGGACCTGAGCGTGCGGGCCTTCAACTGCCTGAAAGCGGCCGACATCAAGACCCTGGGCGAGCTGGTGCAACTCGACATGGCCGACATGATGAAGTTCCGCAACTTCGGCAAGAAGAGCCTCACCGAGCTGGAAAACCTGGTAGAAGAAAAGGGCCTGGTCTTCGGCATGGACCTGAGCAAGTATCGCCTGGATGAGGACTAAGATTGTTGTTGATGGCTGATTGTTGATTGTTGCCGTTCGCGGCAAGGTCGGCAATCAGCCTTCGGCTTTTTAGCCTTTTTAGCCAACAATAAACAATCAACAAAAAACAACCTTTTCAATCCGCTACGCCCTGAGGGGTCGGGGTTCTAATGAGGCTGCAAAGCCCGCCGTGGTCCCGGTCCGCAAGCGTCGCATTTAATTAATTTGTCCGATGAGACACGGTAAAAAAATCAACCACCTGGGCCGGACTACCGCCCACCGCCACGCGATGCTGTCGAACATGGCGACTTCGCTCATCCTGCACAAGCGCGTAACGACGACCGTGGCGAAGGCGAAAGCCCTGCGCCAATACGTCGAGCCGCTGCTGACCCGCGCCAAAGACGACACGACGCACTCGCGGCGAACAGTGTTTGCCTCGCTGCAAAGCAAAGAGGGCCTCAAGGAGCTGTACGGCGACGTAGCCGCCCGCATTGCCAACCGCCCCGGCGGCTACACCCGCATCCTGAAGTTGAGCGCCGGCCGCTCGGGCGACAACGCCGACATGTGCATCATCGAGCTGGTGGACTTCAACGAGACGCTGCTCGAAGCCAAGAACGCGGCCGAGAGCAAGACGACGACCACGCGCCGCTCGCGTCGTCGCGGCGGCAAAGGCCCCACGGCCGAAGCCGGCAACGAGGCCGGTACGTCGGCCGCCGTCGTAGCCGATGCCGCACCGGCTGCCCCGGTCGTGTCGCCCACCGAAGCCGAGGCGGACGCGCTGAGCGTGCCGGCCGAGGAGCCGCAAGCGCCGGCTACTGCTGAAGGTGACGAAGAGAAGAAAGCTGAGTAGTGCTTTTCTTGTAAATTGGAAAGGGGGACGCGCCGGGTGGTGCGTTCCCCTTTTTTGTGCGAATTGTACCAAGCAATTTGGTTGTTACTTTTGGCTGATTCACTTTCAGGGAAAGCCCGCACACTCTCAACTGTTACTCATGCGCTGCATTCTGTTTTTCTTGGTAGGAATGTCGCTTCAAGTCTCAGCCTTGTGTACTGCCCTGCCAACGCGCATTTTAATTGCTGACCAGTCGTACGACAAATATTATGGGAATTACGAGTACGCTTATGAAATACTAGCAGAGAAAGGTAACTATCAAATTTATCAAACTGCTCAGCGAGTCGGCAATGATTCTACGTTTGCGAAGAAATTACTAAAAACGGTGTCCGCATCAATTATTATACAGCTAATAGAAGAGTTGTCACATCCGCGGCAAAATGTGACTCCTACCGATTTGAACTTTCAGTACGCTGATTTTAGGAAAGCGCACCTATTCAATTACTATCAGCAATACCGCATGACGTGGACGCGGGAACAAGTATTATTCACCCGAAAAGAGTTAGCTAAACCAGAGAACATTGACCATGCTATCCGCCGATGCATTCTGCGGCAAGGATACACGCGGCTGCACGGTTCTGGGCACCGAGCCTTCACCTTTTCATTGCTCTTCCCCGACCATAAAACTACGTTTACCGCCAGTAGTAATAAATACGGTCTTCCTTGGAAAGATGACCAGGGGGTGCTGTATTACAACGTTGGTATTTCTCGGTGCTTGCTCGATGTGTTGCCTAATGTACCTAGCCAGAACCGGGAGTCATTTCGACAAGAAGACTTGGTGCCCGAGCTTGCTGGACAGCTTTACCTAGACCATTGTGCCAAGGCAGTAGGACTAATGTCCTGGCATACCTATCGTAAATCATTTGAGATAATCCGAGAACGCTACGCTATTGGGGTAATACGTGAAGAGGAACGTTCATTTGACTGGCAGTGGAACGGAGAAAAACGGCTGTACTTTGAGGCTAAGAATGAGACAATGCGACAAGGTGTTTATCTTGGTGTCACCCTCACTATTGTAAATGGTAAGCTATTTCCGGTGGACTCGTTGCTCTACCAAGCACCACATTATATTCAGCAATTGCAGAGAATACCGTTTCTGGTGGAGTTTCTAGCTGCTGACACCGCTCGGCGGGCCGTTGTCTCATTCAATAATATTCGCTCGCTAAGCGAAAAAATGAAAGAGTACCAACCGTCAGGGAGAGATTGTTTGCAAGGTGTATCCGTAGCTTACCTCAATCAATGCGTGACATTGAGGCTAACGGAAGAAAGTGGTCGAAATTCAGTATGGCTTGTTACTCCACAACTTGATGTTATATTACTCTACTATTTTGGCGAAGGTGCTTACAAATACTCCGATGCCGAGCTTGGTAACGACAGGTACCGCACCTGCAAACACTTTAATCTTGACGGTTCCTTAAAACCTTAGATTAGTTTGCCTCGTGCGTATGAGATTCAAGACCCTGAGTGGCTAACAGCTCGTGGGTTTCGCGCTGGCCCCGGCGGTCGCGGTCGCGGGCCGCGTAGAGGCGTTCGGCGTTGGCGGGCGAGGACAGCAGGTGGGCGGTTTCATCCGGGGCGGCGGCTTTCGCGGCCTGGCCCCGGAGCTTGACGAAGGGCAGGCTGCGGAGTAGCTCCAGCACAAAGTCAGCGCGGTTGTCGGGTATTTCGAGCGTGATTTTCATGGGTGGTAAAGGTACGGATTGGGCAGCAGTAGATTTGGCTGCGACGACGCGCCGACTTTGATGCAACCCGCCCCTCGCCTCACCCGTCCTTGCAGCTCGCCCGCTCAATTCCCACCGACCTTTGCCCCGCGCCCTGACCCTGAAGCTGCCGATGGAAGCCGTTGCCTACCTGGATATTAACGCGCCGCTCGTGGAGCGGTGCCGGCTGCATGACCGGGTGGCGCAGGCGGAGCTGTACCGGCGCTACGCGAAGGCCATGTTCAACGCGGCGCTGCGGATTACGGGCGACTATGCCGAGGCGGAGGACGTGTTGCAAGAGTCGTTTCTGAGCGCGTTTCGGGAGTTGGGGACGTACAAGGGCGACTCCTCGTTTGGGGCCTGGCTGAAGCGGATTGTGGTGAACAAGAGCATCAACTGTTTGCGGCAGCGGCGGCTGGCGCTGGTGCCGCTGGAAGAATTTCATTACGAGGAAGCCGACGAGCACGAGCCGCTGAGCGGGGAGGACGCGGCCGAGCAGCACTACCGGGCCGACGTACTGCGGCGCTGCATTCAGGAATTGCCCGACGGCTACCGGGTGGTGCTGTCGCTGTATTTGCTGGAGGGCTACGACCACCTCGAAATCGCGGGGATAATGGGCATTTCCGAGTCCACGTCGAAGTCGCAGTACAGCCGGGCGCGGCAGCGGCTGCGCGAGTTGGCAGCCGAGCGGGGGGTACGGTGAGGTTTTAGTTGTCGGTTGTTTGTTGTCAGTTGTCAGCTTCCGATAGTAAAGGCCGACTGACAACGAACAACTGACAACAAACCAGTTGTCAGCTTCCGATAGTAAAGGCCGACTGACAACGAACAACTGACAACAAACAACTAAGAATTATGAAACCTATTCAGTCAGATTCGCTAGAAAACTACGTGGCCCGGCACCGGGCTGACTTTGACGCGCACGAGCCGCGGCCGGAGCTGTGGGCAGCGCTGGAAGGCGAGCTGCATCCGGTGGCGGGCGGGCGGGCCGCGCCGATGTTGCGCGTGAGCGCGGCTGAGCCGGCGACGGCTCCCGTTGCGGCGGCGGTGCCGGACCCGCGTCCGCGCGGTGGCTGGTGGCGCTATGGCCTCGCGGCGGGGCTGGCGGGGTTGGTGCTGGCGGCCGGGGCGGGCGAAGTGTGGAAAGCGCGGCACCCCAGCGGGGGCGTGGCGGGCATCGAGCGCGCGGCGGCACCGACCGAGATTACGCCCTATCAGACCCCGGAAACGACGCTGCTCGCGGCCAACAACCGGGCCGACGAGGGCCGGCTCGATACGGCCGTGCGCGGGATGGAGCGGTATTATTTGCGGCAGTTGCAGCGCCGCCGGGCGCGGCTGCATCAACTGGCCCCGGAGGATACGGCCGACTGCGGGCTGGCCCTGCAAGGGCTGGATTCGAGCTATCAGCACCTCAAACGCGCGCTGCCGCGCCACCCGCAGCCGGCCGTGGTGCTGACGGCGATGAACCGGAATCTACAGATTCGGCTCGACATCATCGACCAGCAACTGGCTTTGCGCGGTGCGGGGCAACCGGCCGGCAACGCGGTAGGAGAGTATGTGCTGGCCGAAAGCCAGCGTGGTGGCGGGGAGGTTGGGGCGAGGAGCGGGCACTGAGGTAATTTGCACGTCTGGATATGTGCTCGCCGCCCGTTCACCTCACGGGACCCCTTTGGGGCAAGCCCCCTCTCCCGTGGAGAGGGGGAACTAGTTCTAGAATCTAACTTACTAGTCCATAAACTTTTAGAATTAAAAACTAGTCCCCCCTCTCCACGGGAGCTAGGGTGTACACATAAGTGGCAGGGCGGGATTAATTTTGGGTCAATGGCACAGTTTGGCGACCTTCGATTGGAAAAAAAAGCGCGGTTTTACAGGCCGCGATTCAGCAGCCTCACTGCCTGGTGGTGCGCCGCTTGGCCCCGGACCGGGCCACGCAGGTGAGCTTTTACCGCTTGTTGGCCAACCCGGCCGTGACCGTGGACGGGCTGCTCGACGCGCAAGCCGCCGCCGACGGGCTGGGGGCCGTCACGGG
>JANXNW010000421.1 GCA_025353905.1 Hymenobacter sp. | reverse complement strand
CAAAATTTTCCCCCTCGACGCTTCGGCTCGTAGTCCTTCCCGCACTTTTGGCACTGCACTATCATAGGTGAAAATACAAAATACTCCCCGTTCCGGGGATAGGTTTTCTCCGGCATTTTCCCCGCCGCGCTGTCTGTCTCTTGCTTCCCCACTGCCCCCTAAACAGCGCGGCGGGGCTTATGCCTGAAAACCAAAAAACCACTCAGCAGAGGGCGAACCTTCAACGCTGAGTGGTATCTGAGCTGGGCCAGCAGAGGGCGAACCTGCAACGCTGGCTGGCGCGTCTGGGGGCTGTTCTATTCCTGGCCGGTTGCTCCTCAGCAGAGCCGGTTACGCTTCAAACAGCCCCCAAACTTAAGGTCTTTTTCCCTTTTGTTCACGGTGACACCACGTCACATAGTAAACGCCTCGTTCGGAGTTTACGAAACTCATCCCATCGGCACGTTTCGTAAACTTTGAATCGTAGACGGGTTTCTTAAACTCGCCGGGCGCTGCAGGGGTCTGCTGGCACCTAGTGCCGGGCAACTGCTAGCGGTTTAAGAAAGGGAGGGTTCAGGTTGCCGGCTAGTGGGCGACTCCGTTCAGGGGCAAAGCCACGCAGAACGTCGTGCCCTGTCCTTCTTGGCTCTCCGCACTCAGCGAGCCGCCGTGTCCCTGGGCAATGATGTCGTGGCTCAACGACAGGCCCAAGCCGGTGCCTTCGCCCGTGGGCTTGGTCGTGAAAAAGGGCTGGAATATCTTGGCTTGTGTGGCCGGGCTCATGCCCGTGCCGTTGTCCGTTACCCGGATTTCCACCTGCCCGCCCACCTGCTTCGTGCTCACCGCCACGGCGGGCGCGTAGCCGGGCTCGCCGGTTTTCTGGCGCTGCTGCACGGCGTAAAAGGCGTTGCCGAACAGGTTGAGCAGCACGCGGCCCAGGTCGGCGCCGGCAGCTTCCACCAGCGGCAGGGCGGGGGTGAAGTCGGTGTGCAGGGCGGCGTTGAAGACCTTGTCTTTGGCGCGCAGGCCCTGGTAGGCCAAGCGCAGGTACTCGTCGCACAGGTGGTTCAGGTCGGTCGGAGCCCGCTCGCCGGTGCTCGTGCGCGAGTGCTCGAGCATGCCCTTGACGATGCCCGCCGCCCGCCGCCCGTGCAGCGTGATTTTGTGTAGGTTTTGTTTCAGGTCGCCCAACAACTCCGTCTCGAGGGCGGTGTCCCGGCGGGGGCGCTGTTGCTCCTCTTCCAGCTCCTCCACCAATTCAGTGCTCACTTCCGAGAAGTTGTTGACGAAGTTCAGGGGGTTCTGGATTTCGTGCGCGATGCCGGCCGTGAGCTCGCCCAGGCTCGCCATCTTTTCCTTTTGGATGAGTTGGGCTTGGGTGGCGCGCAGGTCGGCCAGCGAAGCGCCGAGTTGGTCGCGTTGGGTTTCCAGCTCGCTCTTCTGGGCCGAGACGGCCGCATGGAGTTGGTTGAGCTGGTCGTTGGCCCGCTGCTTGAGCCGGTTGCTGCGCCAGAGCACGAACCCCAGGCCCGCCAGCCCGGCCAGCCCTGCGAGCGTGGCGCCGAGCAGCAGGCGCTGGCGCCGGGCCCGCGCGGCCTCGAGCAACTGGGTTTCGCGCAGGGCGGCGATGCGCGCGTTCTGGACTTGGGTGGCTTGCTCGGCTTCGTACTGGGCCACGTGAAAGGCGCCTTGCCGGGCGCCGAGCGAATCGCTCAGGGCCAGGGCGGTGCGGGCGTAGCGCCCGGCCGGCTCCGGCTGCCCCTGGTGGGCGTAAAAGTCGGCGAGCGCGCGCAGGTAGGCCAGGCGCAGCGGCACCGTCTTAAGGGCGCGGGCCTTGCCGTAGGCCGCGAGCCAGGCCGTTTCGGCCCGGGCGGGCTCGCCGCGGGCGGCGTGGTAGCGGGCCCAGGTCGCGTCCAGTTCCATAAAGCCGAGGGAGGGGTTGCTCAGGCCCAAATGGAGCGAATCGGCCAGGTGCTGGGCCTGCGCCAGCAGCGCCCCGGCCTCGGCCACGCGTCCCAGGTCGAGCAGCACCGCGCTTTTGACCACCCGCCCGTAGGCCTGCACCCGCGGCACCAAGGCCGCGTAGCTGCGGGTGGTGTCGGTGGGGGTGCCCACCATCGACAAGTCGGCGTGGCGCAGGGCGGCGGGGTAATTGCCCAGCTGCCGGTAGGCCTGGGCGATGGCCCAGTTCGGGTAGCCGTCCCAGGTGTAGCCGTTCAGGTTGGGCAGCGCGTGTTGCAGGGCTAGCCCTTGGCGCAGGAAGTGCAGGGCCTTGGCCGGATTGCCCCATTCCGCGTAGTAAGAGCCGGCCACGACCAGGTCGTTAAACTGGTGGTAGCGGTTGTAGGCGCGGCCTTGGTCGGCCGCCCGTAGGGTGTAGCTGATGCCTTGGTTGTAATCCCCCCGCGACGCGTAATAGCCCCCCAGCGCCCGGTAGCACAGGTACAGATTCTGCGGCATGTCGCGCCGGCGGTAATAGGCTGCCTTTGCGTGGAAGAAGGCCAGGCCTGCCTCGGGGGATTCAAGCTGCCGGAGCAGCCGCGCGATGGTGCCAATTACCCCGGGCGCGGGCCGCCCCAGCCGGTCAAACGCGGCCAGCGCCGCCCGTGCCGTGTCGAGTTGTTGGGCTGGCGGCGCTTTGGCCTCGGCCAGGGCCAAACAGGCCACGTACAGCCGGTAGGCCGGGGCCTCGGGCCGCCGGAGCCGGTGGGCCAGCCGGGCGAGTTCCCCGCACCCGGCGCGCGTTTCCGCCGCGGAGATGAATCCCTCTGTATCCCGCAGGTGCTGCAACAGGCGCAGGCGGGCCGTGTCGGTGCGTTGGGTGGCCAGCACCCGGCGCAGCGAGTCACTATTCGCTTCGTAGTAGCGGTAGCGGGCCTGGCGTTGGGCCGGCGTTTGGGCCCGCGCCGCCGAAGCGGCCGACAGCCCGAGCAGGGCCAGCAACAGAAAGAATCGCATACAGACCGGGGCCACGCCGCAGGCCCTGCGCCGGGGCGGAATTAATTAGAGCAAAAGGTGGGCGATGGGCAGGCAAGCTACGACCCAACCCGTCTCCTTGTCTTGGCTAGCCGATTGGCGCTCAACATTGCTGAAATCTTTGCGGTGACGGGTAGCGCTAGTTCACGAAAACGGTGGTTTTGGGTCACCTTGCTATTTCATTTTAGCCTCTCATTGATAAGCGTAATAATTTGCGCAAAGCCCTGATTTACCTGTTGTTTCAGTTCGGTTTGTCCTTGTTCCAATCTAGCTTGCCCTTCTGTCAACTGCTGCGTTTGGGTAAGTAAAAACTCGATGTTATCGCTCTGGGTGGTTAGCGAGTTGGTGACAACTACAGTGAGCTGTCTCACTTGGGCCGACACCCGCTCTACTTTGGCGGCCGTTTCGTCCTGTTTAGCAAGCATTTCGCTAATAACAGGTTCTAATTGGTCTAGTCGTTGTTCCGGGCTGGGCATGGTGCTAAGTGAGAAAATTTTAGGGTCTTGACTTGGACTAAAGTTGATTGCTGCTGGCAATCTCACGCAATTGCTCTAGGCTGGGGTTGAATGGTAGGGCAAGCTGACTAGGATTTCTACCAGCTATCTGCTTGCGAACGTAGCTTTTAGCAAAGGTCACCCTACTGCCATTGAACATTATTAGAGGGTTGAGAAAGTAGATTAAGGGGTCAGTGCTACGGGCTATCAGGCCAGCTCCAACCAACTCAGCTAATCCACTGATTACAAGTCCTCTGCTTTTATAAAGGGTGAATTTCATACACTCAGGAGCAGAAAAGTAAAACTCATCACGTCCTGGCCGGAGTTGTCGAAGAACATAGGTAAACACCCGAATGCCGCGTGGGCTAAGCTCCCAAAAATTGAGTAGCCCACCTAGAAAGACTTTCGCAAACTGTTCGTCGTCTACCTCAATTTCTCTAACAAACAGGCTTTCAGCTACCTTCTCACCATTATTATCGATTACCCAATACTTATTCTCCCCATCTTTTGTCTTGGGTGGTCTGATGGCCTGGCGTTTTTTAGTGGTGCTAATCTCTAGCACTGCCTTTTCTGAAAACGGATTATTCTCATTCTCAGGGAAATCCGTTATTTTTTTGTACCAGGTTGACATCGCAAAATTGATTTTTGATGCCCAAAGCTATACTATAAAAGTTGAAAATACAGGCCAATTTTAAAACAAGATGCTGTAGTCTTTACAATGGCTCATTGTAGAAACAAGGCTAATTTTTCAACATTGATAAAATGAGGTCGCGGAAAAGTACAAAACACCTGTTTGAAGGTTTCAAACGGTTGTTTGAAAGTTTCAAACAGACCCCCATTGATAATCAGCGAGTTATGATACTATGCTCTTAACTCTTACAAAAGCCCCCGCCCAATGCAATTGGGCGGGGGCTTTTGGGCGTCGTCTGGTTAGTCTCCCATGCTCACGCCTCCCCGGCTCTGCCTTTTGCTCTGAGCCAGGTCGTGCTGCGCGGTGCGCTGCACGGCCTGGTCGTAAGCCTCCTTCATTGACACCCCGCCCGGCTTCAGCTCGGCCAGCTCGAACCGGCTGCCGGTGGCCGTGTGGCGCAACTCGCCCTGTTTGGTGGCCGCGTCCTCCCGGTAGGTGTACCCTGGGAGCTTTTTTAATTGCTCAGTCAGGTCGCCCGCTTGGCGGATAGGGGCCTTTAGGGCTTGCTGGACGTGTTTTTCTGCCTCGGCCTGCATACTGGAGCGAATCTGCTGGCCGTACTCCAGCACGTTCGCCGGCAACGTCTCGCCCTGGACCGCGAGCACGGCCGCCCGCTTGAATCCTCCCTCAAACGATTCCCGGCGGCCAATTTCCTTCGTTTTCGTGCCCTCTACGCTCGCTAACTGCCGGGCAAGGGTCTTTTCCCGGTCTTTGGCGCCGGCGCTGTCCTGGGCGATGCTGGCCGCCTTGCTGGCCCGCTCGTTGGCCGCGGCGAGCTGCCGGGTCAGCTCCGCGTTCAGCCGCGCCTCCTGCTCGGCCCGCCACTTGCTCAGGTTGACCAGGTCCAGCCCGCTCGGTCCCTCAATGCGCAGGCGCGTGGCCGGCTCCGGCCTGGTCAGCGTGGCCAGCTCGCCCCGGCTCCGCTCCTGGGCTCCGTAGACGTGGCGCATAACCTCGTGCTTGGCGCGACTGTGTTCCACCCCTCGCTCCATCCCGAATGGCTTCATGGCCTCGGCGTACTCGGTTTGCAGGGCGCGCAGGGTCTTGGGGTTGAACACGTCCTTGGCCGACAAGCGACCGTCGGCCGTGAGGGGCACGACGACGGCGTGAAAGTGGGGCGTTAGCTCGTCCTGGTGCAGGGTACAGCTCACCACGTTTTGCTCCCCGAACTTGTCCTTCAGAAATGCAATATTGGCCTCGGCCCACTGGCTGCCGTGCCAGTCGTTCGGGCTTCCATCAGCCTGGCGCTTGAACGCCTCCGGGCTGGCGGTCAGCAGCACTTCCACCCCCCGCACCGAATCATGCCGGACTTTGGCCCCGGCCTCCGCAATGCGCTCGGTGGCCAGCTCCCAATAATTGCGCTCGGCCGTGTTGATATACTCCCGGTTGAGGGGCTTGCGCTCGGTGTCAGCGTTGGGCGTTTCGCGCTGCCGGTAGTTGTGGGCGGTCTTGGCCGCGCCCGCCTGGGCGGTCTTAATCTTGGCAACGCGGCAAATGGCGTAGGGCATGGGCGGTGGGGAAAGGAGCTAGATACTGCGTAGGGCCGGCTGCAAGCCCCACACCGGACGCAGTCCGGTATAGTAGGTTATACCGTTGTTCTTCTTGCGCGGTTTTGGGCCTGTTGTTTACGCTAATTACTTACGCTAATGGGCCTTTTTCAGGGTACATTTTAGGCAAAACTTACGCTTACCACTTACGCTAATACCCTTATTTACTCTTTTGGATGCGCTTCATTCGGGTGGCCTGGGCCCTCATTTCCTGCTCTTCGTTGTACTGCACCTTCTCGATAATGGAGTTGTGAGCTACCCCGGCCCATCCCTGCACCAACGCCCGCAAACGACTGAACGCCTCGGCTGCCGGCAACCCCTCGACCTGCACCAATGCTTCCGTGGCCGACCGTCCGACCGCGACCAATTTATCCGCCAAATACCGCTCGTCCCCACTGGCCGGCTTCCCCCATACCTCTCCCCGCTTGATGAGCTGGTGCTGCACCACCCGGCACGAGGTCGAGCAAAATTTTCCCCCTCGACGCTTCGGCTCGTAGTCCTTCCCGCACTTTTGGCACTGCGCTATCATAGGGCAAAAATACAAAATACTCCCCGTTCCGGGGATGAGCGGTATTTGGCGGATAAGTTGGTAGCGGTCGGGCGGTCAGCTAACGAAGCACTGGCCCAAGTCGAGGGGATGCCGGCAGCGGAGGCGTTGAGTCGTTTGCAGTCATTGGTGCAGGGATGGGC
>JANXNW010000363.1 GCA_025353905.1 Hymenobacter sp. | reverse complement strand
CTGGAAACAAACGCTTTTGCCGCCACCGGTGGGCAGCAGCACGAGCGCATCGTGCCCGGCCAGCACGGCCTCGATAATGGCCTGCTGGCCCGGCCGAAACTCGGCGTGGCCCCAGTGCGCGCGCAACAGGTCGAGCGGAGTAGTAGTGGCAGCGGCCAAGTCGGGCATGGGCAATGGTAGGACGCAGCCTTTGCTGCGTCAGGCGGTAGCAGTAGCAGGAGCCAGGTCGGGCACAGGGCGAAATTACGCACATAGCTGGCGACGCAGACCAACGCTATCAACTGGCGTAGTCACAAAAAAACCCGGTACCTGACGGCACCGGGCTTTCCGATAAAACTACGCGCAATGCCTAAGCGGCCACGGCCGTCGTGCCCTCGCGGTCCTCGATAGCCGAGCGCAGCTTGGCGATGGCCTGCGTGGCGCGCTCCTCGTCGAGGCGGTTGATGTTGAGCAGCATCTTCGTCTTCTCCTGCCGGGTGATAAGCGGGTGGTTGAGCAGGCGAATAATCTCCTCCTTCTGGCTGGCGGTGGCGTACTGTACCGGCGTAGCCTCGGCAGCAGTAGCGGGCACCTCGGCGGGGGTCGTCGTGACGGCGCGCATCAGCGGGGCCGGCTCGTGGACGACACTCGGCGCGACAGCGGGCGCGGGCACGTTGCCGGCATACTCCATCTCCTCGGCCGGGGTCGGCTCGTAGCCGGCGGCGCGGATAATCCAGGCCAGGATGTTGCGGTAGGCCTTGCCGATGGCGCGGGTCTGGGCCATGCTGGCGATGGCAAATTCCTGGTAGAACTTCTTGCCGCTCTCCTTATTCGAGCAGATGGCGAAGCCTGCGCCCACGGTGTGCTGCGAGCGCAGGTCCCAGAGCGTGACTTTGGCCTGATACTTCAGCTCGGTTTCGGAAGAAAGATTGATGACGTGCTCCACGATGGGCACAATGCCCAGCCGCGAGCCGGCGTACTGCCAGCCCTCCACGTTCACGAATTCTTTGCCCTGCACCTGGGTGCTGAGCTTATTGTCTTTAATGAATTTGGCCAAGTCCTTAGCCAGGTCGAGCGTCTCGTCCGAGCGGGCAATGTCGTAGCTCTCCACGCGGGCGGCGGGCTTCTTCGTGTTGGCAGCGATGGCTTCTTTCGGGGTTTTGGTTACTTCGGTCATGGTTGGGGGTGGCCAGCGGCCGGTTAGCGTCCTACAGTACGATAGCCAAACCCCACGTGGCCGAAGATGGTGCCCGATTGACCAATTTTTTTAGTAAGTTTTTAGTCTGATTATCAGATAGTTTACATTGTAATGAAAAATATTTTTCACTCAACCTATTTACCAACCATATTAGTCGCCGAAACGCGCCGGCTTAGCACCGGGTCCTCCCTGCGTTATACCGGTTTATTGCTGTGGCTACTGTTCCAGAATATGTCCGTCGCGCATCACAATCGTGCGGTCGGCCATCTGGGCCAGCGCGTCGTTGTGGGTGACGATGACGAAGGTTTGGCCGAATTCTTTGCGCAGCCAGAAGAATAATTCGTGCAGTTCCTGGGCGTTGCGCGAGTCGAGATTGCCGCTGGGCTCGTCGGCGAAGATGATTTCGGGCGAGTTGATGAGCGAGCGCGCCACCGACACGCGTTGCTGCTCGCCGCCGCTCATTTCGCTCGGCTTGTGGTCGGCGCGGTGCTCCAGATTAAGCAGGCCCAACAATTCGCGGCCCCGGACGCGCACTTCTTTCTCCGAGCGCCCGGCCAGAAAGGCCGGCAAACACACGTTTTCGAGGGCCGTGAACTCGGGCAGCAGGTTGTGGAACTGGAAAACGAAGCCGATGTGCTTATTGCGAAACCGCGCCAATTCGGCGCGGCTCAGGCGCGTAATGTCTTCGCCATCGAACAAAACCCGGCCCGCGTCGGGGTTGTCGAGTGTCCCCAGAATGTGCAGCAACGTGCTTTTGCCGGCCCCGCTGCTGCCCACGATGCTCACCACCTCGGCCCGCCGAATGGTCAGGTCGATGCCCTTGAGCACGTCCAGCGAGTTGTAGCTTTTGCGGATATTGACGGCTTGCAGCATGAATGCGGCAAAGGTAGGACGCAGCCTTTGCTGCGTCCGACGCCCCGCGCACAACGCAGCGAAGGCTGCGTTCCACGTACCTTCGCCGCCCTAACCCTCTCCCCCCACTTCGATGAACATCCACGAGTATCAAGGCAAGGAAATCCTGAAAAAATACGGCGTACGCGTGCAGGAAGGCATTGTGGCCGACACGCCCGAGCAGGCCGTGGCCGCCGCCGAAAAGCTGACGGCCGATACCGGCACCAGCTGGCACGTGCTCAAGGCCCAGATTCACGCCGGCGGCCGCGGCAAGGGCGGCGGCGTCAAGCTCGCCAAAAACCTGGAGCAGGTGCGCGACATCGCCACGCAGATTATCGGCATGCAGCTCGTGACTAAGCAAACCGGCCCCGAAGGCCGCAAGGTGCATAAAATCCTCGTCGCCCAGGACGTGTACTACCCCGGCGAAAGCCAGCCCAAAGAGTTCTATATGAGCGTCTTGCTCGACCGCGGCACCGGCAAAAACGTCATCATCTACACCACCGAGGGCGGCGTAGACATTGAGGAAGTAGCCGAGAGCCACCCCGACAAAATCCACCGCGAACACGTGGACCCCGCCGTGGGCCTGCAAGGCTTCCAGGCCCGCAAAATCGCCTTTAACCTGGGCTTGAGCGGCGAGGCCCAGAAGGAAATGGTGAAGTTCGTGACGGCCCTCTACCGCGCTTACAACGAGACGGATAGCGCCATGTTCGAGATTAACCCTGTGCTCAAAACGTCGGACAACAAGATTCTGGCCGTCGATGCCAAAGTAACGCTCGACGACAACGCCCTCTACCGCCACCCCGACTTCGCGGCCCTGCGCGACACCAACGAGGAGGACCCGCTCGAAGTCGAAGCCTCAGCCTCGAACCTGAACTACGTCAAGCTCGACGGCAACGTGGGCTGCATGGTGAACGGCGCGGGCCTGGCGATGGCGACAATGGACATCATCAAGCTCTCGGGCGGCGAGCCGGCCAACTTCCTCGATGTCGGCGGCGGGGCCAATGCCCAGACGGTGGAAGCCGGCTTCCGCATCATCCTCAAAGACCCCAATGTCAAAGCCATTCTGATTAACATCTTCGGCGGCATCGTGCGCTGCGACCGCGTGGCCAACGGCGTAGTCGAGGCCTACAAAAGCATCGGCGACATCCGAGTGCCCATCATCGTGCGCCTGCAAGGCACCAACGCCGAAGAAGGCGCCCGCATCATCGACGAGAGCGGCCTGAAAGTCTATTCGGCCGTGCTGCTCAAGGATGCCGCCGACCGAGTGAAGGAAGTGTTAGCCGCGTAGGCTTGCTTGGTGTAGAGTTAGTGCAAAAAGCCCCGTCAGTGGTAGCTGACGGGGCTTTTTAGGTTTTAGTGATAACGGCTAGGGCTTTGTGCAGGTTGGGAAATAGCATTCCGTCTGCCCGGAACAGCTGCTGATTGAAAAACTGATGATGAAGATAACAACAAAAAGCCGAATTATATTTCGTCAAGCTCCTAACAAAAGCAGAATAGAATTACAAATGCTCATTGTTACTATGTCTGCCCAACTTGCACAAAACCCAATGTTGGCTGCCGTTATATTCGTTTCAATTGTGGTCGTACTTTGTCAAAAAAAGTTTGATAGTCGTTTTTATATTTTGGATTTGTAATTCTTGAAAACCCGCAATTGTCAAAACAAATTCTCAAATAATTTATGAATGTCGTGTTATGCTCTTCGTATAAAAATTGTCCGTCAATGCTTGGTGCTGAAGTGATTTGCAAAGAATAAGGTTGTCCTCCGCTAATATTGTCTTTGTGTAAATAGTCAGCCGAAAGTGACAAAGCAACAAAGCCATCATCTTCATAACATTCTTTTAGGTCGTCCAAAGTATTTTGGTCAGTAAATTCTGAAACAAGGTCGTCAAGACTTGCAATTTGAATTGGGTCAGCACATTGCCAAATGAAATCCTCGTTTGTTTCATAGTCCCAACCAAAATTGCAAGCACCAACAATTTTATAAAACATTTTCAATGAGATTGGAACAAAACCGAATGGTCGTAACGATTTATCCAACTTCGCTAATAAATTGTCTGTGTCTACAAGTGGCTTAATTAATGGTCGCTCAAAATTAAATTCAAAGTCAGTCTTAAAACAGTAATTGGTGTTTTTAAGCTCTTTGTAAATAATGCCAAGATTAAAAGAAACTCGTTCAAAAGTTTCTGTTAATACTTTTTCTGTGTCTGCAAAATTTGTTTCAAGAAAAGCGTCCTTACCTAATTTATAAATGTCATTATAAACTGTTTCTGTTTCACCATTTATGTATCTGTCGTAAAGTGTCATACTTGTTAGGTCTGGAATAATGGCAGCTTACATTACGATTGCCGCAACTCGCATCACCCGCAAGTTGCAACAACCTGCGCTTAGTACGCAACTGACTTGCGGGAAACCGACCGACCAATGGTGCTTGCCGCAACTCGCTGGTTACAGGGCGAAGCTGCCGAGGGGAGAGCAGCGTTGGGCGATATGGGTGGTTTTTTTGTAGTGCCGTGACCAGACTGACGTGGAACAAAGCGAACTGTCGGGGTTGGCTTCTGGCAAACACCTGGGGCTTAAAGCAACGCAATATACACGGCTGCGCCGCCTCGCCCAACTGCCCCCGCCCGAAGCCAACCCCGACAATAACTTGTTCTACTTTGCCGCGTCCGCCGTTTCCTGCACACCGCCTTTCTCGGCTACGCCCTGGTTTTCGTTGGCATCCACCGGCACGGGTTCGCCCTGCACGCGCAGCTCAACTTCCATGTTGCCACGGGTGCCGACCGAATATGGGCAGATTTTGTGGGCCTGGCGCACCATGTCGATGCTTTTTTGCTTATCGAACGCTTTCAGGTCCACGTCGAGCACGGCGCTCAGGCCGTAGCCTTCGCCTTCCTGGAAGAGCGTGACTGAG